>NZ_JACJFQ010000004.1:0-224950 GCF_014164835.1 Serratia sp. OS31
ATATAATTATGTTTTATATTCATTTTAAGTGAAATCATTGGTTTTGAAAGTGACGAAACCCCCATCCTCCCTTGTCAGCTTTACTGACCTCCTCTCGTGATGTTTATTTACTTAGGTGATAATGATTTGCATTAAAAAATGTAAAATATTATCATTATTAACATTTCTTTACGTTTCCAGACAAAAAATCTGCATCCGCCCCCGGTTTATCTGGGGTTGGGCGGCTGTCTGCGGCAGGGATATGCAATAGCAAGGTCAGGAAGGCCGTAATGCCATTGTCAGTGTGAGAATCAGCGTCGTTACCTATGTGAAATAAAACATATTTTTGTGCATCTGGGATGAAAGGAGAATACATCTATGAGCAAGCATTCAGCGGCTCAAAGGCATAAAATCGTAGGAAACAAGGAAAAAGCAGGCTTGCAGGCCATTGGGGCATTTTCCTCACTCTTTCTGGGTCTTTGTACTTTATCTATGGGGAGCGTTAACGCCGCCGTAGTGGATGAAAAGGTTCAGGAAGCCGCCGACAGCAAACGTAACGATAATTGGCAGGACTCCGAGAGTCTGCTGGTGACCGGGGAAAAAATAAAACGCAGCATTTTCGACACCGGCTCCAGCGTGCAGGTGTTCGACAGCGAGCGGATCGCCGCGATGCCCAATGCGTTGCAGATCCCCGATTTATTACGCATGACGGCTAACGTCATGGATGTCGGCATCGGTAACGATCTGCCTACCGTGCGCGGTATCGACGGTTCCGGCCCGAACACCGGCGCCAATGCCTTCCTCAGCGGTACCCGTCCACGCCTCAATTTGTCTTTGGATGGCCGCTCCCTGACCTATAACGAGCAGGCCTATGGCCCGCAGTCGCTGTGGGATCTGGATCGCGTCGAAGTGTTCCTCGGCCCACAGAGCTACATTCAGGGGCGTAACGCCATTGCCGGTGCGATCGTGATGGCCAGTAAGGATCCCACTTTCGATTGGGAAAGCGCCTTCAAGGGCGGTGCGGGCAACCAGCACTCTTCACAATTGTCCGCCATGGTTTCGGGCCCGTTGGTGGAAGACCAATTGGCCTTCCGCGTCAGCGTCGATCGCCAGCGCCGCCGCAGCGATGTCGATCTTCCTGCTTATGAGCCGGTGGGCGATCCGCGTGAGGTTGAAGCCACTACCGCACGTGCCAAGCTGTTGTTCAATCCGGCAGGCCTGCGCGAGCTGACCACCAAGCTGACCTTTAACCACTTTGGCAGCACCTCGCCACAAAACGAGAGCCTCAACCCGCTGGTTCACCCGACCAGTCTGCGACACGATCCGCGCCGAGCGGTGTTTAAAAGCAACACCAACAGCGGCGTTTGGGATCTGTCCTGGGAGCAATCCGACAGCCTGACGCTGGAAAACCGCGTTATTTATACCGACTTCAATATTAATCGTCCTACGGCTTATGCCTTGCCATACGCCGATATCGGCGGAAAAGAGGTGCACGTCGAGCCGGTGGCGCGCTTTGGTGGGCCAGACAGCCGCCTGCGTGGGTTGGCGGGGCTGCGTTATTTCCACTCCAAGCAGGATGAGTTCGTTAACATTTTCGGCGGTTCGACCTTCAAGGATAAAACCGACACCAACTCGGCCTTTGCCGAGCTGACCTACGCCATCACGCCGAAGGTGGATATCACCGCCGCCAGCCGTGTGGAGCGTGAACACCGCCAGCGTACCGGCGGCAGCAAGGCCGTGCGTATCGATTTTGATGAAACCTACGACGTGTTCCTGCCGAAGCTCGATCTGGCCTGGAAACCGACGGATACCCAGACCTACGGCGCCAAGGTGGCACGCGGCTATAACGCCGGTGGCGCAGGCATCACCATCGGTACGCCGGTGGTTAACTACACCTACGGGTCTGAATATGTCTGGAACTATGAGTTGTACACCCGCCACCACCTGAAAGATGCCAACGTCATTCTGACCAGCAACGTCTTCTACAACGATTACAAGGATATGCAGCTGCCGTATTCCCTGGGGCCGAACTCATCGGTGATCCGCAATGCCGATAAGGTGGAAACCTACGGCGCGGAAATGGGAGCGACCTGGCAACCGCGTTGGGACTTCGAACTGTTCACGAACGTCGGTCTGTTGAAGACCAAGATCAAGAAGTTCTCGGGCAGCGGCGTAGATGGGCATGAACTGGCGCGTGCGCCGGCTTATACCGCCAACATGGGCGCCAAGTACCAGTTGATGGCCGGGTTGGAACTGAGCGGCAACGTGGCGTTCTCGGACTCCTACTACTCGCAGTACGACAACGATTCTCGCGGGCGCATCGGTTCTTACTGGTCGGCAAATACCCAACTGGCGTACACCTTCGCCTATGGTCGCGCCACCCTGTATGCGCAGAACCTGTTTGACTCGGAACGTCGCGTGATGGTCAGCGGCAACGACGTTTACACCGCGACTCAGCAGCGTCCACGCATGATCGGTGCGGCGCTGGAACTGACATTCTGATGCGATAGCAATCGGTCTGCAGCAGGGGCGTATCCACACCCTGGATTGTTGGCGCTTGCGCGAGTGTGTCAGCAATCTGCGGAGGATACGCCCCTGTTTATGACCCGCGTTCCCCCGAGGTTCCGGCATGACCGGGCACAAGGAGATAGAGCAGTGAGCGGTTATTTTGACAATATTCTCAGCGATGACGAGGCCCAGCGTCTGGACCTGGCGTTTCAGACGCTGGGCGAGCGGGCGGCGGATGCCTCTCAGCCATTGAGCGAAGCGGAAGAACAAGCATGGTTCATGCACCAGCAACGGGGTGATGGCGGTTGCCAGCAGGCGATGGCCTGGCGGCTAGGCGGCGAGCCGGATATCGGCAGACTGGCCAGCGCGCTGGAAGCCCTGACCCGGCTGATACCTGAACTGGATGTTCGTTACGATTTCGACGATGAGCAAGGCTTACGCAAACTGCGCGGCAACGCAACGCTGAACCCGGTGAGCATTCAGCCGATAACGAATGAGCAGCAGGCAGTAAGCCGTTTGTTGCAGGCGCAAGCCTCTCCTCTCGAGCTGGCGAGCGAAGCGCCGGTTCGTTTTCTGTTGTTTACCGGTGCCGGTTCGGTGCTGGGCGTCGTCGCTCACGATATTTTGGCGGAAACGCTGTCTTGCCGACAGTTATTGACGACGCTGTCGGCGCTGTATAACCGCCATGATCCCCTGCCTGTCTCCGTCGCTCTGTCGCCGGTTGCACTGAATACGCCATTGTCGGAAACGACGGAACTGGTTCTGCCGTGGCCACGCCATGCAACGGCGCTGCGGGACTATCGGCAATTGGCAGCACAGGATGAGCATCTGGCGCAGGCCGGGGTACGCATAGCGACCCGCGTGGCGCGCAAGATTTTGCCCGTAACCGATAACCCAACCACCTTACTGGCGGCGATCGCCGTTCGCTTTGGCCGCTTTATCGCCGCTCAGTCCGGCGGGCAGCCGGTGCAGCTGTGCGTGCCGCAGGACGACGCTCAACAGGCAAACGGCATGGACGGCTGGCAGGGTGCCAGCCGATTGAAACGCCTGACCTTGCAGCCTGCCGATCAGGAGGCTGAAAGTCGACTGCTGGCGCAGCAAACGGCGGAAGCACTCAACCCAGAATTGGCTCAGATCCTGGTGAGCTGGCTGGCGGATCCTTCGGTGGCGCTGCAGTTGGATGGGATAAGCGCTGAACGCCTGTTGTTGCCGCCGCTGCATACGCCATTTGAACTGATGCTGGCTTTGAGCCTGCCGGATCAGGATTCGGTGGTGTTGGAGTTAGCGGCGGATCCACGCATGACCCCGTACGTAGCTCCTTTCCTGCTGGAACAGTTCGTCGCTTATCTCGCTGGACGGACGATCACGGCAGCCCAGTTGCCCGCTGCCGAGCAATCGTTGGCCCAGCCCGAAGCCGTCCTGACGGCAGCGGATGCGCAACAACAGGAAAATGATGAAATCGCCCAATTGATCCTGACGGAATTCCGCGACGCCCTGGTGGCGCCGGAGATGACCGTCGATGAAGATTTCTTCGATCGCGGCGGGCATTCGCTGGTCGCGACCCGTGTCATCGGCCGCTTGTTAAGCCTGCACCGTATCGAACTCAACATTAATGACTTGTTCAGTCACGCCACGGCCCGAGGGCTGTCGGCCTACGCCAAACGTCAGGCGGTTGCGGCACCGGCGGTACCAATGCTCAGTACGCAGCAGCAGGATGAGGTCGTCCAGGCACCGCTGTCGCTGGCCCAGCATTCGCTGTGGAAAGTTTACGAGGCCTTCGGTCACGACGAGATTTTCAATCTGCCTTTCGCCATCAATTTCCTCGATCCGGTGGATGAAATGACCCTGCGTCAGGCGTTTATCGACGTCATGACGCGCCACAGCGTATTGCGTTCACTGTTTATCGAACATCAGGGGGAGGTTCTCCAACAGGTTGTGCCTGCGGCTGAACTGCTGGACTACGGTTGGTTCCGTTTCTCCCATGAAACACCGGCCGGGAACGCCGGCGAACTGCTGGCCAAGGCCGGTGACCACCGCTTTGATCTGACCCGCGAGCTGCCGCTGCGCGCAACCTTCCTGCGTGATGCAGCAACCGGCCGACAGCTGCTTTCGCTGTTGTTCCACCATGTGGTGCTGGATGAATGGTCGCTGAACCTGATGATGGACGAACTGGGCATCGCCTACAGCCACCGTGTGGCGGGGCAAAAGCCGCAGTGGAAAGGTGAAGTGCCGCAGTTTTATGCCTTTGCCCGGCAGCAGCAGGCTGGCGGCGTCGCACAGCAACATCTGGACTATTGGCTCGATAACCTGCGCGATGCACCGGTCGGCCAGCCGCTGTTCCAGCAGGAACCTTCGCACCATCCTGCAGTTCCGGCCGATGCAGACGTCAACGGCGGATGGCTGGAGTTTGACGTCGAACCGACGGTGGCTGAGGGGCTGTACGCACAGGCCAGGAAGAACAACGCCTCACTGTTCAACGTGGTCTACGCCGGGATCGCTACGGCGCTGCGCCTGTTGGGCGGCCCGACGGACCTGCTGGTGGGGACGTCCACCTCCGGCCGTAACGACGCCGAGTTCTTTGACACTATCGGCTACTTCACGACCGTGGTGGTGCACCGGGTTCGCTTCGCTGAACAGTTGACGGTCGCCGGTCTGATTGACCAGGTGAAAAACACCATCAACGGTTCTATGCCTTACACCGATATTCCTATCGATCTGGTGGAGGAAGGGCTGTTTGGCGCCCATGCCGATCGCAAGAACCACATGTTCGAAGTGTTCATTCAGATCCACAGCCGTATCAAGCTGAACGGAGCATTTACCCTGCAGGACGGCAGCACGGTGGCCTATCGTCAGGTGGAGCCGGAGAAAACCGAATCGCTGCTCGGTTTGCAGTTTGAAGTGATGGAGGAAAATCTCGACGGCGTGAAATCCCTGCGCGTGATGATGACCTACCGTACCGATCATTACACCGCGCAACAGGCGGGGTTGATCGCTTCAACTATTCAGCACGTGTTCTCCCACTTTGCCCAGCAGGCTGGCGGGGACATGCCACTGTCGGCTTTACCGCCGGCGCCGCAGCAATAACGTTGTTCACCCTAACTGACTTTATTACTTTCATGGAGATAAACGGATGTCTGGAACAATAGGAACACCCCGCGCTTTACTGTCGCTGTTGATCGCAACGTCGTTGGTGGTGGCCGGTGCGGCGCAGGCCCGTGACGCAGGGATCACTTTGCAGGATATCAAGCGTCAGCCATTGTCGTCGGCGCTGGTGGAGATGGCCTACAGCCCAAGCCAGAAGTCGCTGTTCGTCAGCGCGCCGGACTGGAAGGAAGAGGCGAAATCCCGCGTGTTGCGTCTGGATCCGACCACCTTGACGGTGCAGGCGGAGATCCCTCTTCAGGTGAAAGGCTTCGGCGTAGCGCTGGATGATGCCGGTCACCGGCTGTATCTGACTCAAGGGTTCAATGGCTCGGTCGGCGTGGTGGATACCACCACCAACCGCGCGCTGAGCAGCATTCCGGTAACCGAAAAAACGATGCTGGAGCAGACTTACAAAGAGGCCGGCATCAGCGGCAAGCGTCTGGAGTTCCTGCTCAAGGAGCTTAAGCGTTTCAAGATCACCGAGGACTACCAGTACCGCATCCGCGAAATGAAGTATGACGCGCAGAGCGGCCGCCTGTTCTTGCCGGGATTGGGGTTCGGGGTGGATAGCGTGCTGTTTGTGGTCAACACCCGGACTCAAAAGCTGGAGAAAATGGTCCCCGGTTTCGGCTATAACGCGGTGGGCATCACTCTGGATGAAAAAGGACGGCGCGTATTTGTCTCTAACATGCAGGGGCAACTGATTACCCTGAATGCCGATACTCTGGCGATCACCTCCACCAAAGAGATCCAGGCGGATCAACTGCTGAACCTGGTGTACGACGGGAAGAACAACCGCCTGTTAGGGGTGGATCAGGGGATCGATCGCGACAACTACCGCAACACCCACCTCGAGCGCGACTACGTGAAGCGCAGCAGCGGTCACCGGGTGTTTGCGCTGGATGCGGACAGCGGCAAAGTGTTGGCCAGCGAACTGACCGATGAAGTACCGATCGGCCTGCTGTTGGACGATCGCAACCAGCGTGTGTACGTCGCCAACCGCAAAGGGATCCGCGTCGATCATGGTGCTGGTACGTTGACGGTATTTGATTCAAACAGCCTCAAGCGCCTGCAAACCGTAGAACTGCCACCGCACCCTAACAGCCTGGCGCTGGACACCAGCAACAACGTGCTGTTCGTGACGGTGAAGAATGACGGCGCCAGCACCAAAGCCGGTAAACCGGAAAGCGTTGTCCGTATTCAACTGCCAAAAAACTGATTTTTATCCCGCTGCGTCAGCCTTCGCTGACGCAGCCTATTCTGGTTCGTCTTCCATAGCCCTGCGGCTGCATGCCGATCGGGTACACACATTCTGTGCTTCTTCATCACCAACGCGATTGATCCCCGCCGCAACGCAGATTTACACTGCTGAACATCAGTTCATTGCCAGTTCAGCTGCGATTTTGTCTCCCAGAGCTACTCATTAAGGATCCTCCATGAATCATTTTCGTCCCGTTGCATTGGAACATGCCAGCCGTTTGCTAAATCATGGCCCGACGGTGTTGATCACCAGCAGAAGCCAGGACGGGGCTCGACGTAATGTGATGGCCGCTGCCTGGTCGATGCCGGTTGAGTTCACGCCACCTCGCATTGCCATTGTGGTCGACAAGGGGGCGCATTCCCGGCAGATGATCGAAGAAAGCGGCGTGTTTGGCATCTGTATTCCGGCGGCGATGTTTGTCGATACGACTTATGCGGTGGGCAATATCTCGGGCGTGGAGGTGGAGGATAAATTTTCTCTCTTCAATATTGCCACGATCTCCAGTGCCCAACTGGAAGTCCCCTTGATAGAACAGGGTTGTGTAGCCTGGCTGGAATGCCGTCTGTTGCCGGAAAGCGGTGCGCAGCAGAAATATGACACCTGTTTCGGTGAAGTGGTGGCTGCGGCTGCGGACGAGCGAGTGTTTCGCGCAGGGCGATGGAACTTTGCCGATACCGATCCACAATTGCATACCATCCATCATCTGGGGGCGGGTAATTTTATTCGCAGCGGCGATACGTTGCGGGCAAAAAGCCTGTAGGCGACGTTCATGCGGTACCCTCGCACTCACGTCCGGCACTGTGAGTGCGAGTATTCGGTATTTGTCAGCGATAACTTAATGACTTTGAGCCAAACGGTGTTCGGGTAGCGGTTTTTTTTGCGCTTTTTTATGCTGCTGTGCGGGCCGTTTTTTATTGGGATGCGGCTTGGACGGTATTTTATTATTATTCTTATGAATAACCGGGTGTTCATTATTTTTATTGATCGGCGGTGCGGAAAATGCCGAGCTGCAATTTAATGCCATTACTGCGGCAATAATAAATACTGTTTTTTTCATTGTTATATCCTGAGCTGTCTCATCATATTCTTGAGTGGCCACCGGGTAGGTGGCGGGTATCTTTAACGAGGACCGTTAAAAAGGTAACCCGGCCCACCTGGACCGCCATGTCGACCGCCGCCACCACCGCCAGGCGGTGGGAATAGGCAACCAGAAAGCACAGCGCTAATCGTCAGCGCACTGATGAACATTAGAATACGACGCATAATATAACCTTTAATCTCTATATTGGAGGGGGCAGTATCATCTTAGGCTGCATCTGTTAGCAATATGGAAAAGGTAGGCAAAACGAAAAGATTCTGTAAGTAAGAATATTCTAATCGGGATAAACACTCATGCGGTAAGCCGCTGGATTAAATTTATCATAACGGCATTTCACTTGTTGGAGGCTGAACCATTGCGTAGGTGCAATGAGTGAGGCCAACGGCTGGAAATGACGTGGAACATTTATTCCTGGTCATTGATTTGGGTCAAGGGGACACCAACAGAAGGTAATAAAAACTGGTCTTGTTCCGATAATTTGATTATAAACACCGCCGTTAGGGACAATGTTCTCATCTGAATTGGAGTAGTTATGTTGGCTAAAGTTAATCGGCTGTTCGCCGGTGCGCTCCTGGCGCTATTGCTTCCTGCTGTCGCCGTGGCGGCGGATTACCATGCTGGCGAGCAATATTCTCGTCTGGACAAACCGGTGGCATCGGCCCCGGCGGTGGTGGAGTTTTTCTCCTTTTATTGCGGCCCCTGCTACCAGTTTGCCGAAACTTACCATGTGGGCAGCACCGTCAGCCAGGCGCTGCCTGAGGGCACCAAGCTGACCAAATACCACGTCGGCCTGATGGGCAAATTGGGCAATGAGCTGACCGAAGCCTGGTCGATCGCGATGGTGATGGGGATTGAGGACAAAATCGAAGGCCTGCTGTTCGAAGAACTGCAAAAGAAGCGTGCCATCAACAGTGAAGAAGATATCCAGCGGGTGTTTGCCGCCGCCGGCGTGGATGCCACGGCCTATGAAAATGCGCGCCACAGCCTGCTGGTGAAGGGCATGATTGCCAAGCAAAATGAAGCGGTGAAAGCGTTGGACGTACGCGCAACTCCATCGTTTTATGTTTCCGGCAAGTACAAAATCGACAATGCCGGTATGGCAAGCCAAAGCGTCGACGGTTATGCGAAAGAGTACGCGGCCGTGGTGCGTTATCTGCTGGATAGCCAGCCCTAGTCTTCCTTTGTTATTGTCGTTTTTATTAACCCGGCTGCGGCCGGGTTTTTCATGCCTGATGAGTAATATGTAATCTGTGATCCCGGCGCCAGATCCCACGCTCGGCATTGCTTGTATGTTATCGGGTTGTTATGTTGATTTTCTGTGCATTGCCGCTTGCGGTTCGAACTCGTCCATCGCTGATGTTTGAAGGGGGGATCCATGACAATTTCTGTCCCGGTCAGAGAGGTTGGCTTCGAAGAGTGGTTGGCGAAAATCAACTCCGCCTGTGGCCGGTTTTGCGCCCGGACTCTGGGGCCGGGATTTAGCGGCGCGATGCAAGAGTTCCGCGCCCACGCGTTACGTATGAGCGTGGTGGATGCGGCGCAAACCCGCCTGTATCGAACCCAAAAAGAGATTGACCGTAGCGACGGCTCGCATTTTTTCACGGTCTTTCAACTGCGTGGCAGTTCATTGATGGAGCAGGGTGACCGACAGGCGGTCTTGTCCGCCGGTGACGTCACGCTGATCGACGCTTCACGTACCAGCAGTTTTACCTTTCAACAGGACTCCCGCCAAATCTCATTACTGATGCCGCGCAGCTATTTCGAACGCTCTGCACGCTTGAGCGACCTGCAATTCGCGCGACGGCTGGATGGGCAAAACAGCATGGCGCGCCTCAGTCGGCAACTGGTCTTGGGATGCATGCAGGACGCGCAGATGAGCGCAGCGGAGAGCGAGGCGATACTGAGTGCTGTGGCGACGCTGTTGCGCCCGGCAATGATCGAACCTGAAGTGGGGGCTGAGGTTTTCCCGCAGGCTTTCACCCGAACGCTGGCGTTTATCGATGCGCATATCCAGTCGCCGCAGCTGCGGCCCGAGTGGATCGCCGGTGAGTTGGGCGTTTCGGTACGCAGCCTGTACCGGATGTTTGCCCGTCAGGGACTGGTGGTGGCGCAATATATCAAGCACCGCCGTCTTGATTTGTGCGCCCAGGCGCTACGCACGGCGCCTGAGCGGCAAAAGTTGGTCACTATCGGCTATGACTGGGGTTTTGCCGATCACAGCCATTTCTCCACCGCCTTCAAAAGCCGTTTTGGCGTTTCGCCCAGCGAATACCGCAAGCAGTATCAGTAGCGCCCTGAAGGCGCTACTCAGATTATTGACAAAGGGGGATAAAAGCGCGGTTTTTCCCCCTTTGAGTTATCAGCCGAAAATCAATAATTTGATTTTCCCTATCTATTTTCAAAACCTTTACCGCCTGCCGCCAAACATTTTATGTTTGTCAGCAGTCTCAGTAGCGCCCTGAAGGCGCTACTGGCGATTAAGACGCGGTTCAGTAACGAATGCACACCGATTTGGATTCGGTATAAGCATCCAGCCAGTCAGGGCCGAAATCACGGCCGCTGCCCGATTGTTTGAAGCCGCCGAAAGGCATGTTGGCGTCGATTAACGTATGGGTATTGACCCACACCGTGCCGGCCTGAATGCGTGGCGTGAAGGCCATTGCCGCTTGCAGGCTGGTGGTCCACAGGCTGGCGGTCAGGCCGTAGTCCGTGTCGTTGGCTTTGCGCAACGCCTCTTCAGCATCCGCCACGCGGATCAAATTGACCACCGGGCCAAACACTTCTTCGCGCGTCAGATTCAGCTTGTCGTCCGGGTTAATCACCAGCGTTGGCGGGATATAGAACCCTTGCGAGTCCGGCCCGGTTGCGCCACTGATCAGCTCCGCCTGTTTGGATCTGGCGTCATCCAGATAGGCCGCCACTTTATTGCGGTGGTCGCTAGAGACCAGCGGGTTGATCTGCGTACTGGCATCCATGCCCGGCCCGACAGACAGGGATTTCACCGCCTGCTCGAACCCGGCCACCAGCGTGTCGTATATTGGCGCTTCAATATAAATCCGCGAGCTGGCGGCGCACACCTGCCCCTGATTCAGGAAGCTGCCCGCCATCAGGCCTTCGATAACCTGCTGCGGGTCGGCATCTTTCAGCACGATGGCCGGGTTTTTACCGCCCAGCTCCAGCGTCACGCGTGTCAGGCGATCCGCCGCCGCGCGGGCGATGTTTTTGCCGACCGGCGTGGAGCCGGTGAAGCTCACTTTGGCAATCAGCGGGTGTTCGGTCAGCGCTTTGCCGCAGCCGGTGCCTTTGCCCGTCACCACGTTGAAGACGCCCGGCGGGATACCGGCCTCGGTCGCCAGTTCAGCCATGCGCAGCAGGGTGAGTGGCGTAGTCTCCGAGGGTTTGATCACGATGGAGCAACCCGCCGCCAGTGCCGGCATCACTTTCCACATGCCGATCATCAGCGGGAAGTTCCAGGGCACAATGCCGGCCACCACGCCAATCGGCTCTTTACGGGTATACACCTGATATTTGGCCCCCGGCGGCATGGGGATCGACACGTCCAGGGTCTGGCCGGTGATCTTGGTGGTCAGCCCGGCGGTGTAGCGCATCCAGTTCAGCGTGCAGCCCACCTCGAACATGCGGGCAATATTGATCGACTTGCCCTGTTCCAGCGTTTCCAACTGGGCCAGTTCTTCGGTGTGTTGCTCAACCAAATCGGCATAGCGCAATAAAATACGCTCGCGCTCGGCAGGTAAACGTTGCGCCCAGACCCCTGAGATAAAAGCCTGATGGGCCGATTGTACGGCGCGCGCGACGTCTTGTGCGTTGGCGTCGGCGGTGGAGGAAATCTGTTGTCCGTCGGCGGGGTTATACACCGCCAGCCGGCCTTCGGCGGTGGATTCACACCATTGGCCGTCGATATACAGACCATGATGACGATCGAGAAAACGCGAAACGCTGTCCATCACTGCTACGTTATTGTCAGGCATACGCCCTCCTGTCAGACAAAAAAGGTCGCTATCGTTAACCTTAAAAGTCTATAGCAGGCAGAGAAGGAGGGCTTTTGTCTGTCTGACATTCGGTTTGTCGTGCGTGACAGAGTAGAGAAAACGGCTGAAGGGATCAGCCGTTATTGCGGCGAACTAGGAACTGAGGGTAGCCAAACGAGTGGCGAAGCCGAGGAACAGCAGGCCGATCAGGCCATTACCCAGTTTTGCCAGGCCCTTCTTATGGTTAAAGAAGTGCGCCAGCATCGCGCCGGAGAAGATCAGCGTGGTCATGTAGATAAAACTGACCGATTCGAGGATCAGCGCCAGAATGGTAAACGACAGGCCGGTGTGCGCATAGTTAAAGTCGATAAACTGCACGAAGAACGACACGTAGAACAGGATCGCTTTCGGGTTGGTCAGGCTGAGCGTCAGCGATTTACGCAGAATGCTGTGGCCGCCTTCAATCTGTTGTTGCTGCGCCGCGTTTTTCTGGATAAAGGTGGCGTAGAGAATTTTCGCACCGAGGAACAGCAGGTAAATCGCGCCGAGGAAACGTACCAGGGTAAACAGGAACGGCGTGGTACGGATCAGCGAAGCCACGCCAATATAGGCGCAGAAAATCAGGATTGCATCGCCGATAAACACGCCCAGCGCGGCGGTATACCCAGCACGTACGCCACGCGTCACGCCGGTCTTCAGCACGTACAGCGTATTCGGGCCAGGCAGGATGATGATAAAAACCACCCCGGCCAAATAGGTCCAAAGATTCAGGACGCCAAAACTCTCTAACACAATAACCTCTCCATGCGCGGAACTGACAGCCAATAACACTGGCTACACCCGTAGCCGGGCGCGATCCTAACGCCGCAGCGCCAGGTTGGCAACGTATTAAACTTCATGTTGTTTGCCGTATTTTGCTACAGGCCGGCGCCGGTCAATACCCTATCGAGCGGCGCCATTTGAAGGGATTTTAGGGCTTACGCGCCAGCAGCGTGGCGAAACGCAGTGAAATACGGTTGCCGGCGGCGTCGGTTTTGTGTAGCTGGCCGACATCCTCGTTGTACTTCAGGATTTCCCAGTCGGCGTAATATTCCTTCAACTCGTCCGGTTTAAAGGTGAAGGGGAAGGGCAGGCTGCAAGGGTAGTCCGGCGTATCCATCGCGGCGACAATCAGGTTGTAACCGCCGTTCAGGGTGCTGTCCTGCATGTTTTTCACCAGCCCCGGGATCCGTTCGCGGCTGAGGAACATAAACACCACGGTGGAAAGAATAAAGTCGTAATCGCCGCTGAAGGTGTGAGTATTGAGGTCTTGCACGCTGGCGCGAATGTGCGACAACCCTTCGCTCTCGATCAGGCTATTGAGGTTGTCGATCGACGGGCCATGTTTGTCCCAGGCGGTGACGTCAAAGCCCTTCAGGTTGAGATAGAGCGAGTTGCGTCCGCCACCGCAGCCCAGATCCAGCGCTTTGCCGGGTTTTATGCGCTGTACGGCTTCGATCACCTCGGAATGGGTGCGCGTCAGCTGGTGCTTTTTGTGGTAGTAATCTTCCGGTGAGCAGTAAAAAGCCAGTTGGCAGGTCATATCATCGGAAAATGAAACGATGCGGTGCCATTGCTGAGGCTCGATAAACGGCGGCTGGCTCTCAGGGCTGAACTGCCAGGTTTCGGTGGTCTCGCCCTCTTCGGTCATCAACGCAAAGGTCAGGGTGCCGCTCAGCAGCGTGAGTTTGGCCCAGGTACCGCTTTGGGTGTTGTGCTTTTGCTGGAAACTCTCCGGCAGCGTTGCGCTGTTCCATACCGGCAGGGTTTTATAACAAAGCAGCTCATTCATGCGTCTCTCCTTAAATTTTGCGTTGCCCTGGTGTGGGCGAATAAACGATTTTATATGTTGCATATAAAATACATGTTTATCGGCTCATTGAAAATGCCCGCGATCAAGAAAGGCCGGGTTTAGAGTTTTCGATGCATTCGGGTATTGACGGCTTTGAATCCGAGCCGGGTATACAGCCTGACCGCCGTCGGGTTGTCGTTAAACACCGCCAACTCGGCATATTCCGCACCGGCAATCCGTCCGGCTTCCAGTACTGCGCAAAGTATTTTCTCGCCGTAGCCTTTGCCTCGCCAGGCCGTATCCACCTCGAAATCATAGACAAACAGCTGCTTGCCGTAGGTGCGTTGTTTGAGGGTGTACCAGACGATGCCGATATTTTCTTCTGAACCCGCCAGTCGGGCGCAAACTAGCCGGTGGTTTGGTGTCGCCAACCCTTGGGGCAGTGAGGCGTTGTAGGTGGCTACGGCTTCCACCCGTGCCAACTCCCGGCTAAGTTGCAGAGCGCGCTCCAGATCCCGGGCATATTCTTCGATTCCATGTGCGCGGTAACGCTCGAATTCTTGCGGGCTCATATCTCTGAGTTCAATCATGCGGTCATTCCTTTAAGGTGTATTTCCTGGCACCCGCCGGCTCTTTCCGCCGGATCAATACATTTAGACTGGATCGGGTTCCGCTGCTGGGCTAACGTCACTGCAGTGTATGTCAAAACGATCAGGGAAAAGATGCCAATTCGCCGTTTTATCAACCCGATGACCTTGCGTCCGTTGAGCCTGGCCGCGCTGCTGGTGCTGGCCGGTTGTACCACGAAAACCACCACCACTTCACCGGTGCAACGCCCGGCTGACGTGAAAGCCCAACTGGTGCGCTTGATGCCGGCTAACACCGCCGATCGCCAGGGGTGGGCCACCGATATCACCGCCGCTTTTGCCGCACAGGGTATCGATCCCAGCGACCAAAATCTGTGTTCAGTGCTGGCGGTAACCGAGCAGGAGTCGACCTTCCAGGCCAATCCGCCAGTGCCGGGGCTGCCCAAAATCGCCTGGAAAGAGATCGACCGCCGCGCTGACCAACTCCATATTCCCAATTTTCTGGTGCATACCGCTTTGTTGATCAAGTCATCGAACGGCAAGAGCTACAGCGAGCGTTTGGATAAGGTGCGCACCGAGAAAGACCTGAGCGATATCTTTGACGATATGATTGATTCGGTGCCGATGGGGCAAAAGCTGTTTGGCAGCCTGAACCCGGTGCATACCGCCGGGCCGATGCAGGTGAGCATCGCCTTTGCCGAAGCGCATGCCAAAGGTTATCCGTATCCGATTGACGGTTCGATTCGCCGTGAAGTGTTCAGCCGCCGCGGCGGCATGTATTTCGGTATTGCGCACCTGTTGGGGTACCCGGCCAACTACAGCCAGCCGATCTACCGCTTCGCCGACTTCAATGCCGGTTGGTACGCCAGCCGTAATGCCGCATTCCAAAGTGCGGTCAGCCGCACGACGGGCATTCCGCTGGCACTGGATGGCGACTTGATTAACTACGGCACCGACAAACCCGGCACCACCGAACTGGCGGTGCGCACCCTCGGCAAACGGCTCAATATGAGCGACTCGTCAATTCGTCGGGCGCTGGAGAAGGGGGACCTGCCCGAATTTGCCGACACTGACCTGTATGAGCGGGTGTATGCGCTGGCAGAGAAAACCACCGGCAAGAAACTGCCGCGGGAAATGCTGCCAGGCATTCAGTTGGAAAGCCCGAAAATCACCCGTAAGCTGACCACCGCCTGGTTTGCCAAACGGGTGGATGAGCGGCGCCAACGCTGCATGACGCGCGCTTCGGCGGGTTAAACCTGCGGAGTGCTGATAAACGCCGGGTGTTGTTCGGCCTGAGCGGCAAGTGCCGCCAAAGTCGGGTGTTGCTCGTCGCTAATCTGCCCGGGCAGCATCAGTTGGGTGAAGCTCCAGGCCACCGCCACGCTGACCTCTGCGCTGCCCATAAAGGGTGACACGGCGGACTGCAGCAACTGTTTTTCCAGTTCGGCGTAGGCCGCCAGCAGTTGGCCCTGAACGCGATCCAGCCAGGGCTGATGCTGCTTTTCTAGCGGACGCAACTGCTGTTCATAAACGATTTGCACCGTTTTTTCGCAGGCGGCCAATGCCAGCCCGTTCAACTGCAGGGCGTTCAGTCTCGCCGCACCCTGGTTTGGCAGTAAAGCTCTGCCAGAGGGGGCGATACCTGCGGCGTATTCCAGAATAAGCGAAGAATCCATCAAGATCTGGCCGTCGGCCAACACCAGCGTTGGGGCCTTTACCACCGGATTAATGGCTTTAAACCGGTCGAAACCGCTGAACACTGAAATTGCCCGGTGCTCAAACTCTATCTCCAACAATTTCAAACAAATAGCGACCCGGCGCACATAGGGTGAGTCCAGCATGCCTATCAATTGCATTGTGTTCTCCTGAGCGCATTCGCCCGATTTAAAGTGAATGAATAAAGGTCTCCAGCCGTTGGGATACGGCTTCCGGTGCATCTTCCATAAGAAAATGCCCCGCCTGCGGGATCACCTGCAGCCTGGCGCCGGGAATGTCAGCTTGTAAACGGTAGGCGTAACTGACCGGCTGCCATTCATCGTTTTCTCCCCACAGAATTTGCACCGGCAGGCGCAGTTTTGGCAGACGCTGCGCGAAATCATCAGTATAGCGGGCATCATAATGGGCGATCTGTTGCTGATAAAAGGCCGGTTGACCGAGCACGCCGACGATCGGGGCCAGATAGCTCTGCAACAGCTCTCCCGTCATCAGCGATTTGTTGAACACGGCCATTTGCAACTGGCGCGTCAGGGTTTGTTGATGTTGTAAGGGGTCCATGACGGCGTACTGACGATAATTATCGCGGATGCTGCGCCAGGTGGGTGAAGGCCAGGAGTCGTAGCTGCAAATATCCGCAATGGTCAGCGAGCGAAAGCGATTGGCGTTCTCGAAAGCCGCACGCAGTGATAACGCGCCACCAATATCGTGGCCAAATACGTGGGCGGAATCCAGTTGCCAGTGGTTCAGCAGGGCGATCAGTAAATCCGCCTGCGCGACAATCGAGGTCTCTGCGGACAATGGGCGTTCCGATGCGCCGTAACCCAGCAGATCATAGTAATAAACCTGGAAGCCGGCCGCCGTCAGGCGGGGCAGCAAATTTCGCCAGATGATCGAATGGGCGGGGGTTCCGTGTACCAACACCAGTGGCACACCAGTCCCCTGTACGCCAGTGGCAATCCGATACCCTTGAATAATGACCTGCTGATTAACCTGAGAAGTTAAGCCGCTCATGATGATTTCCCCATTACCTTGTTGAATATCACCCTACCTCTCGTCTTTTCATGACGCCAATGACAAGTTATGGTGATTGAATCCAACTTTTGTCATGAGGGCGTTTATGAACCAGCGTTTATCCATCGATGCATTGCGGGCGCTGCAGAGCGTACTCGATACCGGCAGCATGACGCGTGCGGCGAAACAGCTGAATCTCAGTCAGTCGGCAGTGAGTTGGAAAATCAAACGGTTGGAGGAACAGCTGGGCCGCACTCTGATCGATCGCCAGGGAGCCGCTTTGATCGCCACCGTGGACGGTGAGGCGCTGTTGATGCATGGGCGACAGATCTTGCAGGCACACGATCGGGCCTTGGCGCATTTTTCCCCCTCGTTATTGCAGGGGACAGTACGTTTTGGCGCCACAGAGCAGATGTCGCTGTCCCGGTTGGCCACCTTGCTGGCGACCTTTACCCATCAACATCCGCAGGTTGATGTGCAGTTGGTCATCGATCAAAGCCAGGTATTGCGTAACGCTTTGGCTCAGGGAGAGTTGGACCTGGTACTGCATCAGCAGTTTTGCGATGCGCTAAGCTCGGAAGATGTGGTGCTGGCAACGGAACACATTCACTGGTGTGTACCGCCAGGGTGGCGTTTTCAGCCTGGTGACTGTGTGAAATTGGTCAGTTACGGGCCAGACTGCTTTTATCGCCGGCTGGCTGAAGAGCGCCTGAGTGCCGCGGGCATTGCCCACAAGGTCTCGGTGGAGTGTCCTTCGATATCCGGTATGTTGGCAGCGATTTCTGCCGGTATGGGGATTGGCCTGCTCAATCAGCAATCTGTCGATCGGCGGGTGCGGATCGAGACGGTATTTGAGCGTAAGTTACCCTTGCCGAAGGTGGCACATGCGTTGCGTTTGGGCCACCGGCGGCAACACCCGCTGCTGCAAAGTTTGCAGCGGCAGGTTGTGCAAGGTCTGGAAGGATCCGCCGAGCTATGAGCTACGGCGGATCTTGTCGGGGTTAAGCGCGACGCGGATTGGTCAAGCCGAAGTTAAAATTATTGCAGCGGTTGCAGAATTCCTTCATCACCGGTGGGGTGTCCATCATCGGCACCTTAACTTCGATAAAGGCCAGCCGATCCTGACGCGAGGCGTGCTCCAGCGCCAATTCCAACTGGTGGGTAGTTTCTACCGCCACGCTGAACGGCTTCGCCTGGGTATTGAGCACTGCCGGCAGTTTGGCGTAGTCCCAGGGGCCGATATCGTTATACGACGAGTTCTCCCCAAGAATATAACGTTCGATGGTGTAACCCTCATTGTTAATCAAGAAGATAATCGGCTTCTGATCGTAGCGCAGCAGGGTGGAAACTTCCTGAGCGGTCAGTTGGAAAGAACCGTCGCCGATAAACAGCAGGTGCCGGCGATCCGGTGCGGCCATCATGGTCCCCAGCAGTGCCGGCAGGGTATAGCCAATCGAGCCCCAGATCGGTTGATTGACCACCTGAACACCGTCCGGCATGCGCATGCCGCCAATCGCCGCGCCCGAGGTGCCATTCTCCACCACTATTACGTCATCGGCGCGAATAAAGCGTTGGATGCGTTGCCATAAATAAGCCTGATCGATAGGGGCATCGCTGGGCGTTGCCAACCGATGCCGCGCTTCAGGCAGGGGCGCCGGCTGATGACCCGTTACCTCTTCACCCAGTGCCAGCAGCGTCTGTAACAGGTCGGCGGTCGCCACTGCCGGGTAAGAGGTAGTGCCCAGCTTCACGGAGAACGGCTGAATATCAATTTGCGCGTCAGACGGGATCCGGTGCGAAAAATAGCCGGTTGTGGAGTCCACCAGACGAACGCCGAAGCTCAGCACGCAGTCGGCGTGCGCCATGTGTTCATAGAGTTCGGGGCGTGAAAGGTTGCCGCTGTAACCGCCCAACCAGCCCGGTGTGGTTTCCGGAATGATGCATTTTGCCGTCGGCATATTGGTGAGGGGAATGGCAAATTTATGTGCGACCTCAATCACCAGTTGCTGCAGTTGAAAGCGATCCACCATTTGGTCGACCAGAATAATCGGTTTCTTCGCCTGTTTTATTCGCGCCAGTAATGCCATGGCCGCCAGTTGGACATTATATGGGTCGCTGGGTGGCAATTGCGGCGCGGCGATTGGCTGAGTGATTTCAATTTCCACATCGCAAATATCAGAAGGCAATTGTAAATAAACCGGTTTCTTTTCCGTCCAGGCGCGGGAAATAACGCGAGGGATCTCCACCGCCGCATTTTCTGGCGTGATCAACGCTTGGGCGACGGTGAATTGTTTAAAACAATTCATGACGTTATCAAAGTTGCCGTCCGCCAGCGTGTGGTGCAACAGCTCATGGTTTTTCATCGCGTGCAGCGGCGGGGTACCGGCCAGGCAGATCACCGGTGCGGATTCGGCATAAGCCCCGGCAATGCCGGACAGCGCAGCAAGGTCGCCGACGCCGTAGGTGGTGATCAGCGCCCCAGCCCCTTTTAACCGCGCATAGCCGTCGGCCGCGTAGGAGGCATTCAGCTCGTTGCAGTTGCCGATAAATTCAATATTGCCGTCGTGTTCGATCAATTCCAGCAGCGCCAGATTATAGTCGCCGGGTACGCCATAAATACGATCGATGTTCAGGGTGCGGAGCTGTTGCAGGATGAATGCCCCGATAGTGATTTTCATGTGTTTCTCCGGATTTTTTATCTTTCTTTTATCAGGCAGAGAGCAGCAAATAACTTGCTGGCGATGTTGTGTTATTGAGCAATCCAATAAACGTTCAGCCCTTGCTGACCGGGTCGTGCTCGTTAGCATTAACAATTATTTAAACTATCGGCTTGTTCAAGTTGAGTGGGGCGCATGAAAGGGTAGCTTATTGTATTTTCGGGTTTACATTGGGGGTGGGTGGGATTAACCGCGGCGATGTGATGGGTGGTATTTTTCACCTAATGTAATAGAGATGTGAAATATGGCGGCTTGGGCCGGAACATGGCATACGGGATGAACACCGGTACTTTTGCCTGCCGGTAAAAATAATGGCGGGAAGTCCCTCGTTTTTGCCGTTGCAGGTCTCTAAAGCAGTGATGTAACTGCAAATTTACAGCCATGGCGCCTGACAGGGCCTTGAGCTGATTGAGATTGCCATAAAATGGGCGGCGAGAACCCACGAAAAGCGTGACGGCGATTCCAGTTGCTTATGGGGCGGCAGTAAAGATTTCGCTACGCTCAGAGCAGGAAAGAAGTTCTGTAGCCGGCTGGCGGGCCGCCGGGTTTTACTCTGGGAGCAGCATTATTGCGGAGTATTCCGACAGACGGTGCAGGGGGGGCGCAGTAGCCTGAGCGCCCGGAGTCGACCCGCCGGGCCGTTTCCCTTTACCTGCGGCTAAACTTAACCAAGTGACAACGAGGCAGGAGAAAATGGTTGGATAAATAAGATACAGCTTGATCTTGATGGGTCGATCGGTAAGAATCGCCGGCCTTATTTTTTACAGGAGTTTGATGATGTTTTTTAAGCGGACAATTTTAGCTTGCTCAGTGGCGCTGCTATTTCCTGCACTACCTTCTTACGCTGAGGTTGGTGCAGGAAATGGCAGCGCGACGCAGGCTGAAAAACCGGGGTTGTGGCAGCGTTTCACCAATAACGTGGCGGAAACCTGGAATAACTCGCCGAATAAAGACATCTATCTGCCGGCCATTACCTGGCATAACCGCTGGACTTACGACGACGAGCATATCGATAAGTACAACGAGCGTCCCTGGGGCGCCGGTTATGGCATTTCGCGCTACGACAGCGACGGTGACTGGCACGGCATTTATCTGATGGCATTCAAGGATTCGTTCAATAAGTGGGAACCGATTGGCGGTTACGCTTATGAGAAGATCTGGCGTCCTCTGGACGACAAGGACTTCCGTCTGGGTCTGGGCTTCACCGCCAGTGTCACCGCGCGCGATAACTGGAATTACATTCCTATCCCGGCCCCGCTGCCTTTGGCTTCTATCGGTTATAAGCGCCTGACCTTCCAGGCCACTTATATTCCCGGTACCTATAATAACGGCAACGTGTTCTTTGCCTGGCTGCGCTGGCAGTTCTGATCCCTGGTGGGTCGCTCAGTTTAGCGGCCCATAGCCCCCGAGCTGTACATTCTTCGCCCAAAAAATTACCTGAATTCTGAAAAAACGCCGTATTGCCAGCTAAAAGGAACTTGTCGCCGCGGGTGGCGTCCGAAGATGTGACCCAGCGCATTGCGCTGATTGCACACGATTCGCCCATCCGCTTTTTCCCGTCGCCAATGGCTAGGGGGATGCTGAAAGGATGGCGAGATAAACAGGAGCTTTACCCCATGAACACCAAGCATCGTTTACTGCTGGCGCTGACATTGACCTCCGCCATGACCTGCGGCGCCGCTCAGGCTGCCGGACTGATGGATTCCCTCAGCAGCGCGGCCGGTGAACTGAGTAAATCGGGTGGCAGCACCAGTGGCACTTCACTGTCTTCACTTACCGGTTTACTGAACGGTGGCGACAAGGCGCTGAGCTCCAGCAGCATGACCAACGCGGCCGGCATCCTGCAGTACTGCGTGAAAAATAACGTCCTGTCGGCCAACGGCACCGAAGCGGTGAAAGACCAGTTGCTGAGCAAACTGGGCATCACCAGCACAGAGAACGCCAAAAGCCAGGACTACCAGCAAGGGCTGGGTGGCCTGCTGAAAACCGGCGAAGGCAAGAGTCTGGATCTGAACAGCCTGGGTACTTCGCAAATCACTGAAAAAGTGAAGCAAAAAGCCTGTGATTTGGTCCTGAAACAGGGCGCATCCTTTATTTCCTGATAGCTTAAACGGCGGTAGGCTCAGGCTGCCGCCGTTTTTAACTTTCCCCGCCGTATTTCAAATGGGCCGGCTATCCGCGGCGTGAAATAGACCGGGAGTGGTAAGAGAAAAAATGAAAAAAATTCTGATGGTCTCCCTGTTGGCAGGGATGGCGATATTGCAGGGCTGCACCATGAAATCTAACGATGCACCACCGCCACCGCAGGTAAAACCAATTGGCATGGCGAACCCGGCGGACGTTTATTGCACCAAGATCGGCGGCAAGCTGAATGCCAAGCAAAATGCTGACGGCCAGTACTCCACCTGTACCTTGCCGAACGGCCAGGAAATCGAAAGCTGGGAATTGTTCCGCCGCGATCATCCGGTGAAGAAATAAGCCTCGCGATTAAAACTCGCGGTCGCTGATCGGCTGGTATTGCACGCTGCCGTCCGTTTGCAGCTTCAGCGACAGCCGCCAATCCTGATGACGACTCAGGGTGAAGGGTTTGGAACGGAAGTTACAGCCGGTTTTGATGTTTTTGATTTTCATTACGTATTCCCCGGCTGGGTTGGTTTTGATATTAAAACTGCCGGCTGCGGGAATAAAAACCTCCGCCAAACGCTGTGGCGCGCCCGGTGTTTCCAGTTTGACCAACACCGCAAAATTGTTGTTTTGATTATCCAGCGTCAGTTGTTGCTGTGGGGCGGCGGCTTTGCCTTCCGGCTGATGCAGATAGCCGGCCGAAAGAGGCCAGGGGTGCCCGGCGTTGTCATGCAGCGGGCCGCCGCACTGTTCGCGTGCTTCGCGCATCGGCATTTCACGCTGGATTGCCCGGTTGTAATCTGTGGTGGCCGTCGTGACAAACTCATCGTCGCTTTGATGGGCTCGCAGATAGCGTTTGGCGCTGAAAACCCCAGCGGCAATCAGCATAAAGAAGATAAAAATCGTCAGGCGGCTCCTGAAAATGCCCCCAAACAGCCTGCCCGGCAATTGAAATAGCCACTTCGCAATTTTTGACAGCATCCTTTTCCCTTAGCGCCCAAGCCGTTACGTTCTGCGGTAACCTTGCTCGCCTCAGTATAGCCAAATCACCTGGGGGGAGGTAATAGCCCCGTAAAATTCCTGCGTGTTACCCCATCCCCTCTTCCAGCAGCAACAGCAGTAAAAAACCGACAAAAAACATCGCGGTGGCGAGCGGGGTATCTTTACCTCCTTCGTGCGCCTCAACCAGCAGCTCCTCCGTGACCAGATAGAGCAAGGCAATCAGGCCGAAGGCCAGAAACGTGGTTAACCAGAAAGCCCCCAGCATGGCAATCGGTGCACCCAACAGACCGCCTATTGGCAACAGCAGAGCCAGACCGCCAATTGCCAGCATGGCTTTTATCCGCCGGCCGAAAAAATCACGTAAATCGCCCACGATCGACAGCCCCAGAAACAGCACTTCCAACGTTAGCGCGAGCGTCAATAACAGGCCCGCTTTGGCACCGGCAGCGAAGGCGATGCCCAGCACCAGACCATCGATAAAGATATCCACGCCGACGGTTGCCACAAAGCCCGCCGGTCCCTGAGCCCGTTCTCCCAAGCGCCTGACCAGCAGCATCATCAGCACACCTGCGGCACCGCCGAGCAGCACTGCCCAAGGTGATTGTTGCTTGAGATCGGGCAGAATTTCGGTTGCGGCAGCGGCAAAGACGATGCCAGCGGTAAAGTGATGAATGATGCGCATGGCGGCATCGCCAGGGCGGCGATAAAGCGCGATGGCGGCGCCAACGACGGTCGCTGCGGCGGGAAATAAGGTATACAGCACGGCTGAGGTCATCAATATTCCTTTATCTGAGACGTAAAGTTTCAGTCTAGTCGAGTGCTACTCCTTCGCACCGTCGCAAAAAACATTTGTACGATTTTAAACGTTTCTGTACATTTGTGATCACTTGTTCGCCATCGAGAAGTCGAATGTCCAAACTGTTACCCAATCAGCGCCATGATGCGATCCTCGCCACCTTGCAGCAGCAGGGGCGAGTGCTGGCGGTTGAAATGGCGGAGCGCCTGAAAACCACTGAAGCCACCATTCGGCGCGATCTGCGTCAGTTGGCGGCACAAAACCTGTGTAAACGCATTTATGGCGGTGCGCTGGCACCCACGCCGGCAACCGGCCCTATCAGCGCACGGCTGCAATTGAGCGGTGACGAGAAGCAGGCGCTGGCGCTGGCTGCACTGTCGTTGATCAAGGAAGGACAGGTTATTTTCCTCGATGCCGGCAGTACCCACCTTTATCTGGCCGACCTGTTGCCGTGCGATCTGCGGCTGACGGTGGTCACTAACGCGTTGACTATTGCCGGCAAAATGCTGGAACAGCCGGGGATCCGCACGATTTTAATCGGCGGCGAACTGGATGCCGACGTCGGCGGCTGTGTGGACGCCAAAGCGGTGCAGGAAATCGACGATTTTTACTTTGACCTCGCTTTCGTCGGCATTTGTGCTTATGACCCAGGCAGCGGTTTTTCGGCGCTGAATTATCAGGATGCCCAGTTCAAGAAACGTTTGCTGGCGCGCTCCGGTAACCTGGCGGTGCTGTGCACCGGCGACAAACTTAACACCTATGCCCCTTATAGCTTTCTGCCCGCCAGCCGCGTCGATTATCTGGTTACGCCAGCCGGCAGCCATCCGCAGCTCGAACAGCAGATAACTCACAGCGGCGGCAAGGTGCTGTACAGCAATTCACCCATTGGAGACTGAGATGAAAATAGCCCATGTTGCACTCTGGACCCGCGATATCGATGCCCAGGTGGCGTTTTGGCAGCGGTATTTTGACGGCGTTGCCGGGGAGCAGTACGTTAGCCGAAACCGCCCGGGGTTTGTTTCGCGTTTTGTCAGCCTGGCGGCCGGCCCAACGCTGGAGATCATGAGTCTGCCGGAACTGCTGCCGTTGGAGCAGACCAATGAACGCATCGGGTGGGCGCATATTGCATTGTCGGTGGGAGATGAAAGCCGCGTCGATCAGCTGGCGCAGCGCGCACAGCAGGAGGGGATCCTGCTGGCGGCGCCACGCCGGACGGGGGATGGTTTTTATGAGGCGATCGTTCGCGATCCGGACGGTAATGCCATCGAAATTACCGCCTGATCACTCCTCTTCGATACTGGCAAACTGCTGCGCCAGATAGTCGAGCAGCAGCCGCACCGCCGGTAGCAGGCCGCGACGTGAAGGGTACACCGCATGCACCACGCCACCCTGCGGTTGCCAACCTGGCAGCAGTTGTACCAATTCGCCGCGTAGCATGTCGTCGCGCATCATCATCGACGGCAGCTGCACGATGCCGGCCCCGGCGATCGCCGCTGTCCGCAACATCAGCATGTCGTCGGTCACCAACCTCGGCCGATGTTCCCACTCCATTTTCTCACCCTGTGGTCCGGTCAACTGCCACAGGTGCTGTGCGCGTGCCGGGCCAAGATCCAGTGTGGGGTATTTATGCAATTCCTCGGGCCGTTCCACCGGGCCGAGGGTTCGCACCAGCGCCGGGCTGGCGGCGATGCACCAGGTGCGCTGCGCCAAAATTTTCAGCACCAGATCGCTGTCTTCCAGCGGCGGTGGCCGCACGCGTATGGCCAGATCCAAGCCTTCACCTACCACGTCCACCCGGCGGTTAGTGGCTTCCAGATGCACCGTGACTTTCGGGTAATCGGCCATAAAGGCCGCGACCATGCTGCCGACCCGGGTATGCAGAATGGCCACCGGGCAGGTCATGCGCACCGTGCCGCAAGGTTCGGCGCGGGTTTGCTCGATAGCCTGCTGCGCCGCATCGGCTTCCACCAGCATTGCCTTACAGTGCGCATAGTAATTCTGGCCGACGTCGGTGACGGAAAACCGTCGCGTCGAGCGTTGGATCAGGCGCACGCCCAGGCGTTCTTCCAGCAACGCCACGCGTCGACTCAGTTTGGACTTGGGGATACCCAGCGCACGGCCTGCGGGGG
The DNA here is from genome assembly GCF_014164835.1 of Serratia sp. OS31. Taxonomy (NCBI): domain Bacteria; kingdom Pseudomonadati; phylum Pseudomonadota; class Gammaproteobacteria; order Enterobacterales; family Yersiniaceae; genus Serratia; species Serratia sp. OS31. Next base: position 25,894 of record NZ_JACJFQ010000004.1, read on the forward strand.
CGAATCCCTGATGGTCGACCACGCTGGCGAAATAAAACAGATCGTTCAAATCGGTGAACATCGCCGTCCTTATCATCGTTCCATATCTAGAACACTGAGTGTACATCTTGCCTACTACTGCGGCAAACGCGACAGGATTAAACTTCTGACATCAACTTAAGGTCGTGAGACCTGAAACAGGAGTTCAAGATGAAAAAGATCCTCGGTATTTACAACAGCCCTGAAGCCCACTGGGTCGGCAACGGTTTCCTGGTGAATTCGCTGTTCTCCTATAACGATTTGGGGGCAGAAATGAGCCCGTTCCTGCTGTTGGATCATGCTGCGCCAACCAAGTTCCGCTCTGCCTCCGGCACCCGTGGCGTGGGTCAGCACCCGCATCGCGGATTTGAAACGGTGACCATCGTCTACCAGGGCGAAGTAGAGCACCGTGATTCCACCGGCAGCGGCGGGGTGATTGGTCCCGGTGACGTGCAGTGGATGACCGCCGCCTCGGGTATTTTGCACGAAGAGTTCCACTCACGGGATTTCTCGCGCAACGGCGGCACCATGGAAATGGTCCAGCTGTGGGTGAATCTGCCGGCCAAGGACAAAATGGCTGAGCCGGGTTACCAGACGCTGCTGAATGTGGATATTCCGGTCGTTCCACTGGCGGATGGCGCAGGTCAGGTTCGGGTGATTGCCGGTAACTTCGGTGGTCATGCGGGGCCGGCACGTACCTTCAGCCCGCTCAATGTGTGGGACATGAAGCTGAACGCCGGTCATACCACCACGTTGACGGTGGAAGAAGGGCATACGTTGGCGCTGGTCATATTGCATGGCGCTATTCATGTTAACGGCGAAGAAGTGGTGCGCGAAACCCAAATGGTCAGGTTTGACCGTGCGGGAGATTCAATCACCCTCGAAGCCAATAACGATGTCAGCCTGCTGGTTCTGAGCGGCGAGCCGATCGACGAGCCTATCGTCGGTTATGGTCCGTTTGTGATGAACAGCGACGCGGAAATTCAGCAGGCTTTCCGTGACTTCAACGGGGGCAAGTTCGGCAGCATGGCGGCAAAACACGACGCCGTCTAAACCCTCAGCACGCCCTCAGAACCGATCCGGAGAAACACCTCCGGATCCGGTTCTACACTTAAGTAACCTCTGCGCTTTGGCCTGTCGGTCAAGGGCAACCTTTAGCTGCATCAATCAACCCCAAAGGAGTAAACCATGACTGCAAATTACAAACGCCTCGATAAGGACCAGGCGGCCGTTTTGCTGGTGGATCATCAGGCAGGGCTGCTTTCACTGGTACGCGATATCGATCCCGATCGTTTTAAAAACAACGTACTGGCACTGGGTGATTTAGCGAAGTATTTCAACCTGCCGACCATTCTGACCACCAGCTTCGAAGACGGCCCCAACGGCCCGCTGGTCCCCGAGCTAAAAGCTCAATTCCCCGATGCGCCCTTTATTCCACGCCCTGGACAGATTAATGCCTGGGACAACGACGATTTCGTCAAAGCAGTAAAAGCCACTGGCCGTAAGCAGCTGATTATTGCCGGCGTGGTGACCGAAGTGTGCGTTGCCTTCCCGGCGTTGTCAGCCCTGAGCGAAGGTTTCGAGGTTTTCGTGGTCACCGACGCCTCTGGCACTTTCAACGAATTGACGCGTCAATCGGCCTGGAGCCGTATGGAAGCCGAAGGCGCGCAGCTGATGACCTGGTTCGGCGTGGCCTGTGAGCTGCACCGCGACTGGCGCAATGATATTGAAGGCTTGGGGGCCTTGTTCTCCAACCACATTCCCGATTACCGCAACCTGATGACCAGCTACAGCACGCTGACCAAAGGCAAGTCATCAAAATAGAAAGAAAAGCCGAACGACCTTTACACAATCCTTAAGCTTTCATCACGTTAGCGGTGGGATGTAAGTAAAGATCATCGGGATGCAAAGGTCGTGAAAAGCGGCTTTCTCATCGGCCGGGGGCGGGGTAGGTTAGGCCCAATCCCGGCAAATGAGATCGACAACATGAAAAATGCAATCAAAGTACTGACGCTTCCTGTGCTGGCTGCCGTGACGCTGTTCAGCGTTAGCGCACTTTCAGCTCCGGCTCCGGTAGAAAAAAACGTCCCCCCTGCAGAACAGCAGTTCCGCTTACCTCCTTTCCCTGGTGGGCATATGCCTAAACCGGGCTTCTGCCACGGCGGTGAGCTGTTCTGTGCGACCTCCGCCAGCGATAATCCTACTGAAACCATCAATAAGCTGACTTCGGTGATCCCCGCCGGTAACGCCAAGCATTACGAAGTACGAATCTCGGTAGTGGCATTGCCGGATACGCCACCTGCGTCCCCAGCGCCGTAAGCGGCCTTGCTGGTTCTGAAGGGGAATGCGCGTTAGTCTGGGGTGAATCACCTCAGGAGGCAGGATGAATCCGTCAATACTTCCCCCTTATCTCCAGCCCGGTGACCGGGTGCTGCTATTCGATGGCGAGTGTAATTTGTGTCACGGGCTGGTGAGATTTTTGATCCGTGCAGATCGGCAGGGCAAGATCCTGTTGGCCACGGTGCAATCCGCAGAAGGGCAGGCAATCCTGAATTGGCTGGCTTTGCCCACCGACCGTTTTGACTCCATCGTCTATCTTGAACCGGACCGACATTGGCTGCGTTCGGCGGCGTTTTTTCAGGCGTTGCGTCAGCTTGGCTGGCCATTTCGCCTGTTGGCGCTGGCGCGCTTTTTGCCGCAGCGGCTGGCGGATGGGTTTTACAATGCAGTGGCGAGCAACCGCTATAGGTTGTTTGGCCGCAATGCCGGCACGGCGTTACCTGGAGAGGCTTTGCCGGGGCGTTATCTGCGCCATCGTCGTGGGAAATCTCGCTGAGCTTTACGCTTCTTTACCCTTTAATCGATTGAATTATCATCATTCTGGCCCCATATAATGGAACGTTCAGCCAAAAGGAGTGCGTATGGGGATCAGCGAAGAAGAGTACATCCGCCGTTTAAGTCAGGAAAAGAATGCGGTGGGAAATACGGCAAAATGGGTGGCGATCGTTTCCGCCATTTATTTCGCCCTTATGGTGTTTTACGGCCATCCGATCGGCGTGCTGACCATGTCCGGGCTGATTTTTATTGTCTCAACCACCACCTGGTTGAAGAAGCGCCAAAAGGTGAAGTCCTACCGTCGGGCGCTGGCAAGGATCAATGACGAACCGCCGGTTCAGCAGCCTTGATATTCGCTGCGCATGATGCTGTAAACCAGGCTTGGCGTATCGCCGGGCACGTCATCCAGAGTATCGACCAGACTTAACCCCGCTTTTTCCAGCACGCGGCATGAGGCCAGATTTTTTTCGCGCACAAGGGCGGAAATCTCTGCCAACTGCAGGTGTTTGAAACCATACCCCAGCGAGGCTAGCGCCAACTCCGTGGCCAGGCCACTGCCCCAGACCTGCGTATCAAAACGATAGCCCAAATTCACCGTGCGCTGTGCCCCTAGCGGCCGCCAAGACAGCCCGCCAAAGCCGATAATCCACTCCGGCCGTTCACGTAGCGCAATTGCCCAGGAACCATAACCGTGTTGCTCCCAGCATTCGATCCGTTCCGTCAGCGCCAGCCGCGCCCGTTGTTCCGTGGTGATGGGGCCTGCGGGGTTAAAGCGTTGGGTGTCGGGATCGCCAAAAATGGCGTAAAACCGGGCCAAATCATCGGCTACCGGGGGGCGCATCAACAGGCGGGGGCTGGTATAGGGATCGGTAGGGTTCATTTTCGACATGGTTCACGTAACCTGCTGTGATTGGGCAGGTTTAACTGTAGACCAGACGTGGGGAATGAGGAAACAGAAAACCCCTCTCCGGGAAGAGGGGGAAGGGATCAGATAAACGAATCGTCGTCGCTGTAGTCGTCATCGGAGAAGTCGGTGTTATCGTCGTTTTGATAATCCGCGTTCTGGAAGCCGTTGTCTTGGTTGAGGAAGCGGCTATCTCCACCGTTGTTAAAGGTATCGAGATTATTGGACGCGTCGAAATTATTCATCGCGCTGTCATCCACCGGCGTTGTCGGCGTCTCATCGATAATATTAACAATTTCCTGAGGTTGTGAATGGCGGAACATGCCGGTCAACATGTCAGCCAGCACCACACCGCCCGCCACGCCGGCAGCGGTCTGCAATGCCCCACCGAGGAACCCGCCGGCACGTGAAGGCGCCGCCTGTGGCGGTGGATTGTTGTAGGCGGGTTGCTGCTGGGCATAGCTCGTCTGAGGCTGGTTGTTCCATGCCGCGTTATTCTGCTGTTGCGCCTGATACTGTTCGCGCGGGCTTGGCGCGGTACGGTTACCGCCGCCAAACAGCCCGGCCAGGAAGCCGCCGCTGCTTTGTTGATTGGCGTTATTTTGCTGTTGCTGGGCAATCTGGCTTTCCAGATCCTTCACCCGCTGGTCGAGTTGTTTCAGCGCCGCTTCCTGAATGATCATCGCCTGCGCCATGTAATAAGGTGCGGAAGGCTGTTCGCGGATGTGCTGATTGATTTGCTGCTCTGCCTGAAGATCCCTCTGGCCCGTCTTGGTCTCGGCTTCTTTCAAGCGGCCAAACAGACCATCGATAAGACGTTGTTCTTCGGATTGCATAGGATTACCTCAAGGAGATGAATAACGGTACTGGATGAGAGATCTCATCGGTAGCTGTCACCCTAGCGCGTTTAGATGAACCAATAAATAAATGGCAGGTAAACCTGTTTATGAATTTGTTACCCGTTACGTCAGAGGGATCAGCATCACCAGTTTCAGCCCGCCGTTTTCCACCGGATTAAACGTCAGTTGCCGATAGCGCAGCTCGCCTTGTTGCCCATGAGTAAAAGCTCGTTCTCCCCCTTCGCGCGCCAGCACATCATGCTGTTTCCACCAGTGATGGAAGGCCTCGCTGTTGTGCGTCATGTTGCGTACGAAAGCGCGCATCTCTTCGGTATTTTGATGATGGCTGGTTTCGGCGCGAAACTCGGCGACCACGCGTCGTGCCCGGTCCTCCCAGTCGCTGACCAGCGCTTTGGCCAAGGGATGGAAAAACATAAAGTGCAGCAGATTGGGCGCAGCGGTTTGGTCCAGCCAGCCACAGAACAGGCTTTCCGCCGCCGGGTTCCAGGCGAGCATATTCCAGGTGATATCCAGCAGGTAGCAAGGCACCGTCACCTGGTTAACGCTTTGCAGCACCGCGCTGTTGTCGGCTTCGTGAGGCTGTTCCTGTTCGGGATCGGCGACTCGCGCCAGGGTAAACAGGTAGTGGCGCTCGGCATGCCCTAACCGCAGTGCTTTGGCAATACGCGCCAGCGTATGCGGCGAGATGGAGACCTCGCGGCCTTGCTCGATCCAGGTATACCAGGTGGCGCTGATACCGCTGATTTGCGCCAGCTCTTCACGGCGCAGTCCACTGGTGCGACGGCGGGGAGCGGTGGGTAAACCCAGCATTTCCGGCGTGATGCGCTCACGGTGTGCACGCAGAAATGCGCCGAGGGCTTTGGGGCCGGACAAGGCTTCAGTTTGCATAGGCTGGTACCTGTTTATACTAGGATAACTGCTCATATTGTACCCGTATATTAAGCTGATTATAGTAATAAAAAAGCCATCCGGCACCGGCGCAAGCCCGACAAAAAGGAAGCACATATGAGCAACAGCAACAGCCATAAGAATGCGGTCGACCGTCAGTTTGGCGAGCAGGCCAACGCCTATCTCACCAGCGCAGTGCATGCACAGGGGAAGGATCTGCAGCGACTGGCTCAGTTGCTGGAACCTTATCCCGATGCCAGGCTGCTGGATCTGGGGTGCGGAGCCGGGCATGCCAGCTTTACCGCCGCAGCGAAAGTGGCGCAGGTAGTGGCCTATGATTTGTCGGCGCAAATGCTGGCGGTCGTGAGCCAGGCCGCGGTAGACAAAGGTATCAATAATATTCAGGTGCAGCAGGGCGTGGCGGAATCCCTGCCGTTTGAAGAGGCCAGCTTTGATCTGGTGATTAGCCGTTATTCGGCCCACCATTGGCACGATGTCGGCCAGGCGCTGCGTGAAGTGCGTCGGGTGCTCAAACCGGGTGGCAGAGCCATCTTTATGGATGTAGTCTCACCGGGGCATCCGCTGCTGGATATCTATTTGCAAACCGTTGAGGTGCTGCGTGACACTTCGCATGTCCGCAATTATGCACCGGGCGAATGGCTGAGCCTGCTGACCGAATCAGGGCTGCTGGTACGGCAGGTGACGTCTGACAGATTATATCTGGAATTCAGCAGTTGGGTCGCACGCATGCGTACGCCGGAGCATTTCGTTACCGCGATACGAGCGTTGCAACAGGGGGTTTCTGAAGAGGTGCTGCAGCATTTTGCCATCCAGCCGGACGGCTCATTCACCAGCGACATCATGATGTTTGAAGCGGCCAGAGGCTAAATAACTTCAGGGCAGCCAATATACCCTTTGGTTTTTCGATTGCCGCGTAATCGGCAATAATCGGAAAACCCTGGGATATAGCGGCTGCCCTGACAGAACAAGAACGGGTATAAATTACTTCTTGTCTTCCAGCAGGCAGCGATAAATCAGGCCGCCAATAACACCGCCGACTAACGGTACCAGCCAGAATACCCAAAGCTGTTGCAATGCCCAGGTTCCCTGGAATATTGCCACGCCGGTACTGCGCGCTGGGTTAACGGAAGTATTGGTTACCGGAATACTGATCAGGTGAATCAGGGTTAATGTCAAACCAATGGCCAGCGGAGCAAATCCTGCCGGTGCACGCTTATCGGTCACGCCATGAATAACGATCAGGAAGAATGCGGTCAACACCAATTCAATGACGATGGCGGATTGCAGAGAATAACCGCCCGGTGAGTGTTCACCATAACCGTTGGAAGCAAAGCCGCCGCCGGTAGGATCAAAGCCTGCCTTACCGCTGCCGATCAGGTACAACACCGCCGCTGCGGCAATCCCGCCAATCACTTGAGCAATCACGTAAGGAATAACGTCTTTGGCGGCGAAGCGGCCACCGGCAAACAATCCCACGGTAATGGCCGGGTTAAAGTGCCCGCCAGAAATATGACCAACGGCATAAGCCATGGTGACCACAGTAAGACCAAATGCGAGTGCGACACCAAGAAAACCAATACCCAGTTGTGGAAATGCTGCTGCTAATACTGCGCTACCACAACCACCGAACACTAACCAAAATGTGCCAAAAAATTCGGCAAAAAGTCGCTTTGACATAGATTCCATCCCACGGAAAATACTAACGGGCGTTAGCACTAAAAACTATAGAACACCTTTTTAAATAAATGCAGGTTTCTATCAGTAATTTCTTAATGCACCTTGAGTAACCGAGGTTATTAAATCCCCGGAGATTAATTTTGTCTATGCGAATACGCTTATATTTTAAGGTTCGCAGCCTGTTTGGCGGTTTTTTTAGCACTATTATAAGAATTTACCCTATGCTTTATCGATATAAGTATTTCCAGTGAGAAATAGCCACGGTTAAATTCATTTTTTCATATGATTATTCCATTCGATTTGTTCTCGTTAATTGTTAATTCCTATTTGCCATGCTTAATTGTTGCTTCAATTCATGGCATTAGATGCTCCCGTCATCAAAATGTCATGATGGGTTAATACATTAACAGGCTGCAAACTTCCCCCTTAACTCTGAGCCAACACCATGAAAATAAAACCGGTTTCGCTGTTAATCAGTTCGTTGTTTCCCCTGTTTTCCTATGCTGCCACCGACGTTGAAGTGGCGCGTTATGTGGTCAGCTTTCCCGGCGGGGAGCATGTGAGTTATCAGGGAGCGTTCGCCAAGAATTTCCCTCAGGGGCTGCCGGTGGGCATTGGCTCGGGCCTGGTCTTCAATGGGCGCGAGGGTAAGGACTTGCTGTTAACGACTTTGACCGATCGCGGCCCGAATGCTGACGCGCCTGCGGTGGGCGAACAGGAAGCGAAAATCTTCGCTAATCCGAAGTTTGTGCCGCTGTTGATGGATATTCGCGTTGGCGACGGCAAGGCGGTCGCCAGCAACTTGCGCCCGCTGCACGATCAGCAGGGGCCGATCAGCGGATTGCCTCTGCCGGCGGGGTTGATCGGTACAACCAACGAAGTGGCGCTGAGCGACACGCTGAAAACGTTGGAGAGCGATCGACGCGGGCTGGATACCGAAGGCATCACGCCGGACGGTAAAGGTGGTTACTGGCTGTGTGATGAATATGGTCCTTTCCTGATCCACATCGATAACCAGGGCAAGATCCTCGCCAAATACGGCCCGACCCCTGAACAGGGAGAGCAAGCGGTCGCCGGCGGATTGCCGAACATCATCAAGTGGCGTCAGCCGAACCGGGGCTTCGAAGGGATCACCCGTTTGCCGGACGGCCGCATTCTGGCTGCGGTGCAGAGTACGCTCGACGTAGACGGTAAGAGTAAAAACAAGGCCCAATTTACTCGCTTGGTCAGTTTTGATCCGGCCAGCGGCCAAACGGCCATGTACGGCTATCCGATCGATATCGACAGCTATAAAAAGGCCAAAGACGCCAAGGTGGGTGACATCGTGGCGGTGGACAACCAACACATCCTGTTAGTTGAGCAGGGCAGTGATAAAGACAAGCAGATGATCAACAAGATCTATCTGGTCGATCTCAGCCAGGCGAGCGATCTGACGGCCTTCGACGGCAAAGGCAAGGCGCTGGAGTTTGACGATGCCAAGGATCTCGCCAAGCGCGGCGTGAAGCTGGCGCAGAAACGTGAAGTGGTGGATTTGCGTAAATTGGGCTGGCAGCAGGAGAAGGTGGAGGGTCTGTCGCTAATTGACGATCGTACCCTGGCAGTGATTAACGATAACGATTTTGGCCTGCAGGCCAAGCTGGTGGACGCCCTGCCCAAGGCCAAGAAAATTGGCGATTATCAGTTGGATAAGCAGGGTAGCCTGAGCCTGGACGGTAAAGCGGTATCCACCCGCATTGAGCTGCAACCGCTGGAGAAACCGGAATCGCTCAGCGAGCTGTGGGTAATGACGCTACCGCAACCGCTGAAGTAATAGCGAAACAGGGGACCGCCGCCCTAATTGCGCTTCAGTGAACGCGTCCCCTGTTTTCTACTTTATCAGTGAACGTCGCTGGCCTGCGGCGTTCTGCCGCGTGAAATACTCTCCCACACCGCGACGGCAACCATAATCAGCGTGGTCAGGCCATTCACCATCAGTAAATCGGTGAGGTAAGCTATCGGTGTCAATACCGCCAAAGCGATCAATCCCACCAGGTGCGAAAGCGGGAAACGGCGATACACCAGTCGTTTGTAAAGCGCATTGGCGAGCAGATAAATCGCCGGGCCCAGCAGCAGCACTGCTGCCGTCACATTGTCGATATGGCCGTCAGGGTGGGCGATCACCAGTTCATTGGCAACGGCGCAGACGATGATCGCGCCAACCAGCACCACGTGTACGTAATGGAAGTTGGCGCCCAGTTGGCCGGGGTTTTCTGCCTGACTGATAGCATGGCTGCCGGCTTTGCTGCTGGTATCGAAATAGACCCACCACATCGCCAGGCTGCCGAGAAACGCCACCAGTGAGGCAATCAGCACCGGTGCGCTCCAGGACTCCATTTCGCTAAGGGTCGAACCGGTAATCAGAATGGTTTCCCCCAACGCCACGATCACGAATAGCTGGCAGCGTTCCGCCAGATGATGGCCTTCGATAGTCCATTCGCTGCTGCTGTCGGAGCGACCCAGCACCGGCAAGCGGAAACCGAACATCGGCGAAACGTATTCGCACAATACTGCCAGGGCCCACAGCAACAGTCGGTTATGACCTTCCGCCAGCCCGCCAAGGATCCAGAACACCGCTGAAATACACATCCAGCCAAGAATGCGGCGGAAGTTTTGTTTCAGTGGATGGCCGGCGGGCAGCAGGTTCAGCACCACGCACGATCGGCCCACCTGGATCGCCACGTAAAACAGCGCAAACGTCAGCCCGCGTTCGCCAAAGGCCTGCGGCAGAGCAGAAGAAGCGAACAGCCCCAACAGCATGATGCCAAACAGCAGGATACGGATAGGACGGGTATCGGGATTAAACCAGTTGGTGACCCAGGCGGTGTATTGCCAGGCCAGCCAAACGGCGAACCACAGCAGCAGCGTTTCCACCGCGCCGGTCAGCGTCAGATGGTGCAGCAGGTAGTGGGAAAGTTGGGTAACGGCAAAAACGTAAATCAGGTCGAACAGCAGTTCCGAAAACGAAACCGAAGCACCATGACCATCACGAACACGCAGTAAGGTTTGCGACATAGGGAGTCCTTCCATAATGATAACCTTCAGAAATAGCGTAGTTCAGTCGCGGGTACGGGGAGAAGAATCTTAAAAGGGCCGGTTTTTATATCCCTTGGCCAAACGGACTTTTAATTGTCATCTGTCAGGGGTAGAGTGGCTGCATAGACCCGCGTTGTCCTGCCAAAGACATACCTGCACGTACTTCCTCCTTATTTTCATCACAATGATTGATGTTCTTTACATTGGATTACGTCCGCTTTCATTGCCTGGTAGATAATTAACTCCACTGATACGAGAAATAAACAAAAACATCTGGAGTTCATTATGAAACTATTACCTGGCATCGCAGCAGTTCTTTTGGCAGCCGCTTCATTCTCTTCCTTTGCAGCGCCGCTGTCATCGGTAAAACAGATCAATACAGAGCAGGCCAGCGGTATGCAAAGCCTTGGTGTAGTGTCGGTTTCCGGCATTAGCGGTTCTCCGGGCGATGCGGTTCACGCACTGAAAGAAAAAGCTCAGGCGGATGGCGCCAGCAGCATTCGTATTATCGGGCTGGACACCCCGGGGGATTCCAGCAACTGGCGCGGTAATGCGGAAATATACCGTTAATCGGTTACAGTAAATAAATTCGGCCAGGGCAATAGCTGGCCGATAAAATAAGCGGGTGTGGATAATAATCTGACCGGTAATGTAATGACTTGATTACCCGACGATGATTTCCGCACCCTTTTTTTTCTGTGTCGGTTGCATTTTATTACAACTGCGTCGGCGGTTTTAGGAAACATGTTAATGAATACTTAAGAAATTGGGGTCAGATTGGTGGCTACTCAACCGAAGGAGGCCCCAATGTTAAACGCGACACGGCTGCAACTGAAAAACCACTTCTCCTACCTCCAACAGTTTATGGCTTCGCCGCGCACCATTGGCACGCTGGCGCCTTCTTCTCCCTGGCTGTGTCAGGCGATGTTGAATCAGGTTGAATGGACCGGGGCGCTGTCGATCGCCGAACTGGGCGCGGCGGATGGCGTGCTGACCAAGCGGATATTAGGCCGGATGCGCGCAGATGCTTCGCTCGAGGCCTTTGAAATCCAATCTCATTTTATCCATCAGCTACGGAAAATCGACGATCGCCGCCTGCAGGTAATGGATCGTTCGGCTGAAGAGATGGCCGGCGATTATGACGTGGTGTTCTCTTGCCTGCCGTTGCTGTCGATCCCGCTAAAAATCAGCATTCGTATTTTGCAGCAGGCCCAGCAGCGTTTGCTCGCGCGCAACGGCACCCTGGTGCTGTTCCAGTACAGTCACCTGTCGGAAAAGCTGCTGTCCCGTTATTTTCACTGGAAGCGGCTGCGGGTCGTGCGCAACTTCCCGCCGGCGTTGGTTTACATCTGCACGCCGCGTTAGCCAAGCCTTTTTTCCATCACCACCACTTCGCCATCATATTGCCGTCGGCGTTCGATGGTCTGCCAGCCCCAACCCGCATACAGCGCCTCGGATTTATCGGTGATCAGGTGCAATACGGGGTGATTGCGCTGGCGTGCCAACAACACGATGGCCGCCTCCAGCCGCTGTGCAATACCCTGGCGACGGTGATCCGGGTGGACGAATACGCCGGCCAGCCAGGGAGAAAGGTCCATCCGATGATGATCGTCGCTCGGCCACAGGCTGGCCATGCCCAGCGGGCGTTCGTCCTCAATCACCAGCAGAGTGGTGTAATCTTCGCTCGGCTGGGCGCACTGGGCAAAGCGTTGGCGCGTGCGTTCCAGTGAACCGCCGCGTTGCGAACCCCATTGACCAAACGCCCATGCGGCGCAAACGTCGCTGAACTGTGGGCACTCCGCCAGTGGAATAATACTTTGGGTCATTTCGGTACCTCCTGAATTACCTGCAATCTGACTGGCCTTTTACTGGATTATCGACCGATTTTTTAACTTTATAAAACGGCATTTACAGCGATTTTTCGCGTATCCGCGCCGAAAGAGCGTGATTCAGCGGATTTAACCGTCCCGTCAAGCGTTGTGATTGAAAGTGCTAATGAGAGTGATTATCATGCGCACATATTTTGTTGATCCGGCCCACTTATGCGCAATTCCCTCATGTTACTGCTGTTTTCCATGCTGCTTGGCGGTTTTAGTGCTCAGGCGAAAAGGGTCACCGATATCACCGGCCGCCAGGTCGAGGTGCCGGATAACCCGCAGCGTATCGTGCTGGGCGAGAGCCGCATGCTGTATACCCTGGCGTTGCTGGAGCCGGGCAATCCGGCCCAGCGTATCGTCGGTTGGCCGGAAGACATGGCGCGTTTCGATGCGCAGAGCTGGCAGCTCTATACGCAGAAATTTCCTCAAATCAAAGCCATACCCTCTATCAGCAAGGGCAACTTCCGCCAGGTTAACATTGAAAATCTGATCCGGTTGAAACCGGATCTGGTGATCCTTGCCCGCTATGCGAAGGAGGAGGGCGACAGTGACTTGCTGCTAACGGCGCTGAGTAAGGCAGGTATTGCAGTGATCTACGTCGATTTACGGGTCGACTTGCTGCATAACACCGTACCCAGCGTTCGACTGTTGGGCGAGGTGCTCAACCGTCAGCAGCGTGCTGAGCAGTTTATCGACTTCTACCAGCAGCATATGGCGGTGATCCAGCAGCGCCTGGCCGGCTACCAGGGGCCAAAGCCCAAGGTCATGCTGCATCTGCACCTCGGGCGGCGTGAAACCTGCTGCACCACCGCGGCTCATGGCAACCTCGGCGATCTGCTGGCCTTCGCCGGCGGCGACAACATCGCCAGCGCCAGCATCAAAGGGGTTTACGGCGAGCTGAACCCGGAAACCATTCTGACCGCCAATCCTGATATTTACATTGCCACCGGCATGGCCGGCCCACAGGGCAAGCGCTTTTCCGATTTGCGTCTGGGACCGCTGGTTACCCAGCAGGAAGCGGATGAGAGCTTCCGTCAGATCATGCAAAAACAGCCGATGCTCGCCAACCTGAAAGCGGTAAAAGACCGTCAGGCCTGGAGTATCTGGCACAACTTCTATCTCAGCCCGTACCACGTCGTGGCGGTCGAAATGTTCGCCAAAGCGTTTTACCCGGATCTGTTTGCAGACATCAACCCGCAACAGACCTTCAAACAGCTCTATCAACAATTTTTGCCGTTACCTTTTTCAGGGACCTATTGGAGTCAGTTACATAATGAATAATACCCAGCGTGGCTGGTGGTGCGCACTGCCTCTGGCGGCCTGTGCGGCTGTACCGGCGATCGGCGCCGACAAAACCGCCGAAAAAGAAAAAGGGGAAACCCTGGTGGTGGTCGGCCAGGCGTCGGCGAAGGGCGTGCAAAGTTACCAGCCGCTGACCAGCGTGACCGGCACCCGAACCGAGACCAGCCTGCTGAACGTGCCGCAGGCTATCGACGTGGTGCCGCAGCAGGTGATTATCGATCAGGCGGTCAGCAACCTCGATGAAGCGCTAAATAACGTCAGCGGCATTACCCAGGCGAACACCCTGGGTGGCACCCAGGACGCGGTGATGAAGCGTGGTTTTGGCGATAACCGCGACGGCTCCATTCTGCGTGACGGCGTGCGTTCGGTTCAGGCCCGCAACTTTACCCCGACCACCGAACGGGTTGAGGTGCTGAAAGGCCCGGCTTCGATGCTTTACGGCATGGGTGAACCCGGCGGGATGATCAACATGATCACCAAAAAGCCGCAGTTGCAGCAGCATACCCACGTGGAAGGCTGGGGCAGCAGCTTCAAGGGCGGCGGCGGCCAGTTGGACGTCACCGGGCCGCTTGGCACCTCCGGGTTCGCCTATCGGATGATTGTCGACCACGATGAAACCGAGTACTGGCGCAACTTTGGCCGTAACCGCCAAACGGTGATTGCACCGTCGCTGATGTGGTTTGGTGAGAGCACCACGGTACGCGTCGCCTACGAACATATGGAATATTTAGTGCCCTTCGATCGTGGCACCATTATTGATTCGCGTACCGGCAAACCTGTGAATACGCCGCGCGACCGTCGCTTTGACGAAAGTTATAACGCCACGCGTGGCGATCAGGACAGCGTCACCCTGCAGGTTGATCAGGTGTTGAATGAAAGCTGGAAAAGCTCTCTGACCTACGCCTACAGCCGCAACAGCTACAGCGATAATCAGGCGCGTGCGCTGGCTTTGGATCCTGAAAACGGCAAACTGACGCGCCAGGCCGACTCCACCGCCCATGCCGTCAGCCATGCCAATGCGGTGCAACTGACGCTCAACGGCGACGTTGACTGGGGCAGTATCAACCACCAGATGCTGTTCGGGTTTGATTTTGAAGATAACCGCACCTACCGCGGCGACATGATCCGCGGCAAAAAGAACAGCGATTTCGATATCTATAACCCGGTGTATGGCCTGATGCCGACCTCTAATGCCGTCAGCGCCAAAGACAGCGATCAGCGCGAAAATCTCACCAGCTACGGCTGGTTTGTGCAGGATTCTGTTCAACTGACCGATAAATGGTTGGTGATGGGCGGGCTGCGCTATGACGCCTTTGACGTTTTTGCCGGTAAAGGGCGGCCATTTGTCACCAATACCGACAGCTCCGACAGCAAGCTGGTGCCGCGCCTTGGGGTGGTCTACAAACTGACGCCATATGTGTCGCTGTACAGCAGCTACACCGAGTCGTTCAAGCCAAACTCCTCCATTGCCAGCCAGATTGGCTCGCTGCCGCCGGAACAGGGCAAGGCCTGGGAAGTGGGCAGCAAGGTTGAACTGCCCAATGGCGTCACCGGGACCCTGGCGTTGTTCGACATCACCAAACGCAACGTGATGGTCAGCGAACTGGTGGATGGCGAAACCGTCACCCGAACCGCCGGGCGCGTACGCTCGCAGGGCGTGGAGCTGGATGTTGCCGGCAATATCACCGATTCGTTAAGCATGATCGGTTCTTATGCTTATACCGATGCACGGGTGGTGGACGATCCGGACAACAAGGGCAAGGAGATGACCAACGTGGCACGTCATACCGCCTCGCTGTTCCTGACGCAGGATCTGGGGTCCCCAGGGCTTTACAGCGGGGACAACGTACGTATTGGCGCAGGGGCGCGTTATGTGGGCCGCCGTCCAGGCGACACCGCCAACAGTTTCACTCTCGATAACTACACCGTTGCCGACGCCTTCGCCGCTTACACCATGCCGGTACAGAGGTATCGGGTGAAATGGCAATTGAACGTGAAGAACCTGTTCGACAAAACCTATTACCCTTCCAGCGGCAACAATTTGCGCGTAGCGATAGGGGAACCGCGAGAAGTGGTGCTGCGCGCCAGCGTCGACTTCTGATTTTTCGAGCGGGAATACATGCCCGGCGGCGGGTATCTGCCGTCGGGGAAATCTGATTAAATAGCCGGCCCTGACGTTAAGGAGAGCCCGATGAGCCTGCAAATCCGGTTAGCGCAGCCGCAGGATATCGCCCAGTTGATGGCGGTTGAGCACTCGGCAGCCCAGCTGTTCCGCCAACAGCCGGCCTGGCGTTTTATCGCCGAAGGCCCGGTGATGAGTGCCGATCGGCATGCCGATTTTATTCAGCGACAGCACGAGTGGCTGGCTGAAAGTACGGCGGGGGAGGTTGCCGGCTTTATCGCCGTCGTGCCGCAATCGCAGGATTGGCATATCGCCGAGCTGTCGGTGGGCGCCAACTGGCAGCGTCAGGGCATTGGGCGCCGCTTGCTCATCGAGGTTGCGGCGCAGGCAGCATTATTGGGCGCACAGCGCCTGACGCTAACCACTTTTATTGACGTACCCTGGAATGCGCCTTATTACCGGCGCCTGGGGTTCATGCCGATAGCCGCCGAGCGGCTCAGCCCGTCGTTGAGGGCGGGGGTGGCGGAAGAGGTGGCGCAGGGTTTTGCCGCAGGCAGCCGCTGTGCCATGGAATTTACACTATCGTAAATATTGAAATACAGGCTGATGGCGGTATGATGCAGCATCTACGCCATCGCACGATTTGCACGCCGGATTCTGGCGTGCTCACGCATTCAAGTCACCGTATAAGGGACAACCCGTAATGACACAAACCATTTTCATGGTGGGCGCTCGCGGCGCCGGTAAAACCACGGTGGGCAGTGCACTGGCGTTGGCGCTGGGCTATCAATTCACCGATACCGATCTGTTTATGCAACAGACCACGCAGATGAGCGTGGCGGAAATGGTCGAAAACGAAGGCTGGTTGGGCTTTCGCCGCCGTGAAAGCATTGCTCTGCAAACCGTGACTCAACCGTCAACTGTAGTTGCCACCGGTGGCGGCGCGATCCTGGCGGAAGAGAACCGCCAATTTATGCGCCAGCACGGCACCGTTATTTACCTGCGCGCACCGGCCGAGGTGTTGGCTCAGCGGCTGGAAGAGTATCCGCAAGACGCGCAGCGCCCTACGCTGACAGGGCGTCCGATCGCCGAAGAGATGCTGGAAGTGCTGGCCGCACGCGAGGCCTTGTATCAGGAGACCGCGCACTACGTGATGGACGGTACCGGAAATCCACAGCAGGTGGTCGAAAAGATCCTGGCCGTGCTGCAGCGGGAAACGGTAAAGTAATCCGCCGCTTATGTTATCGGGCACCGAGCCTTGTGCCCGAACTCCTCCCATTCTCCCCGTTGGTCTTTTTTTGTTCATGGCAGATTGCGCTTTCTTTTATAGATGATGAATGACATATATAAAATAATGATGACCATCATCTATATTGATAAACGCAACGTAATCGCGAGGTTTTCCTATGAAATACACCACCTTTGGCCGCAATACCGGCCTGCGCGTTTCTGAACTGGCATTAGGGACCGGCAACTTTGGCACCGGCTGGGGCTACGGTTCGGAAAAAGAACAGGCCAAACAGGTTTTCGATCGTTATGTCGATGCCGGCGGCAACTTTATCGACACGGTTGATACCTACCAATTCGGTCAGTCAGAACAGATGGTGGGGGATTTCATCGCCGCCGAACGCGACCGTTTCGTGGTCGCCACTAAATACACCCTGGGTGCTGCGCCGGACGCGGGTATTGCCTATACCGGCAACAGCCGCAAAAACATGATTGCCTCGGTAGAGAACAGCCTGAAACGCCTGAAAACCGATCGTATCGATCTGCTGTGGGCGCATTTTTCTGACAACCTGACGCCGCTTGAAGAGATCGTCCGTACCTTTGACGATCTGATCCGCGCCGGCAAGATCCAATATGCCGGGTTGTCCAATTTTCCGGCGTGGCGTATTGCCCGTGCGGATACGATGGCCGAACTGCGCGGCTGGGCGCGCATTGCGGGCATTCAGGTGGAATACAGCCTGGTAGAGCGAACCGCAGAACGTGAATTGCTGCCGATGGTCGAAGCGCTGGGAATGGCCGCCACCCTGTGGTCGCCGCTGGGCGGTGGCCTGCTGACCGGCAAGTATCGCCACAGCGACGCCGGGCGGTTGAGTGAGCTGGGACGTTTGGTGCATCGTGAGAAAGATACCGCGTTGCTGGATGAAGTGCTGGCGATTGCGCAAGAACATCATGCCCAGCCAACTCACGTCGCTATCGCCTGGCTGCGCAGCAGGGCCGCGCATTCCAGCACCAGTCTGATCCCTATTCTGGGTTCGCGCACGCTGGATCAGTTAGAGGATACGCTGGCGGCGCTTGATTTGACGTTGGATGAGCAGCAGATGGCGCGTCTTGATCGGGTCAGCGCCATTGAACCGGGCACGCCTCATCGGCAGATTGCCGACACGCTGGCGCGTGCGCAGGGCGGCGACAGTTCCCGCTTTGCCGCGCCAAGCACCCCGCGCGCCTGAGTCTTTGGATGAAAGGCATCATCTATTGAGCGCTGTCGGTGGATAGCCTAAGATGATGCCTGATTGATAAGGAGAAAACGCCATGGCACGGGTTTCAAAGCAGCAGATGGAGCGCAATCGCGAGGCGATTGAGCAGGTGTCTTCACAGCTTTTTCGCGAACGCGGCCTGAATGGCGTCAGCGTTAACGATCTGATGGCGGCCGTGGGGCTGACGCACGGTGGCTTCTATGGCCATTTTGCTTCCAAGGACCAACTGGCGGCGGTGGCCAGCCGCAGGGCGGTAGAGGAATCCGCTCAGCGCTGGGAAGCCGCCAGCCGTCAGCCGGACCAGCACAATTTGCAGACCTTGGTTGACGCCTATCTGAATGTCAGGCACCGCGACTGCCCGGGCGAAGGCTGCATGGTTGCCGCTCTGGCTGCTGATGTGGCGCGCGAAGATGCGGATAAACCGGTGCATCAGGCTTACCTGAGCGGTGTGAAAGCCATGTTGGCGCGCCTGGAGTCGCTTTCGCCAGATGAACAGCAACCTCAACGACACCAGCAGGCGCTGGTGCAGATGGCGATGCTGGTGGGGGCACTGACGCTGGCGCGGGCAACGCAGGGCGATGCGCTGTCAGAACAGTTTCTTAACGCGACGCGTCAGGCGCTGTTGCCGGCTGACGCTGACTAAAATACAGCCCAGGCGTGGTGCCAAAACGTTGACGGAAGGCGGCAATATAGGCGCTGACATTGTCATAACCGCATTCGCTGGCGATTCGACCGACCGATTCACCGCGCGACAGCGGCTCCAGCGAGCGGATCACCCGTGCTTGCTGGCGCCAACGGGCGAAGGTCACACCGGTTTCGCTGATAAAACGGCGGCTGAGGGTGCGCACGCTCAGCCCGGCCCAGGCGGCCCAGTCACTCTGGGTACGCTCGCTGGCGGGTTCATTCAGCAGGGCACGGGCGATTTTCAACAGCCTGGCGTCCTGCGGTAGCGGTAACTGCAGCGGTATGCTCTGTTCCACAGAAATCTCATCCAACAAGACCCGCAATAGGCGTTGTTGCGCCGGAGCCAGCTTTTGTCCGGCAAAAGAAGCTATGCGCTCCATTAGCGCCTGAATCAATGCGGAGGCAGGGCTCAGATGCGGCTGCGTCGGCAGCGTCGCACAGCAGGACTCCGGCAGATACAGACTCCAGCCGGCGACGTTACCGCATGCCAGCGCCTGGTGCGCACAGTTGGGTGGCAGCCAACCGATGCTGCCGGCGGTCATCGCCCACTGCCGCTCCCGGGTTTCCAGCGCCATCATGCCATGGGTCAACAGGTAGATCTGTCCGCTGGCATGCTGGTGCCAGGGCGTCAGGTGTTTTTTCTCATGCCAAAGTCGCTGGCTTTGCAGGATCATAATGATTGGCCGATTTACGGTATAAAATGTCCAGATGTGGTTATTATGCCATGCCTTGTGCGTTTTATGATCTCCGCGTCATTCAATTCTGGAGATCGACCATGACCCCGAAAACCCCCACAGCTCTGGTGCTCGATGCCTTGCAAAAGATCGTCGCCGCTCCGCAACACCAGCCGGCGCTGATCGCCGAGCTTTTCAGTGCGGATTACCGTCAACAGGTGGACGGCAAGACGCTGGACTATATGCAGTTTGTGCAACACATGGCGTTGCTCAAGCAATTGACTCGCAGCATGACGCTGGAGATGGTCGCCATTGCCGGGCAGGATGACTCGGTGTTGACACACCATAGGGTGCGGGTGGAAAAGCGCGATGGCAGCCTTAGTCGGGTTAAGGTACTGGCGCATTTCACCGTGCGTGAGGGCAAAATCTGCGCCTGCGATGAACTGACGCAGCTGCTGGAAGGCGATCGCGCCGATCGTGATTTGGGGTCCCGCATGTCGGCATAAATCGCGCTGCTATACTTAGCTGTGTGAAATAACACGGGAGATCAGCATGCGCGAAAATAACCGACCTGGCTATCCGAGAACCGCCCGAGTGGTCGCCGTTGACCGAGGCGATCCCAGCTTGCATATGCACCGTTTTGAGGTGCGCACCGATGATATAGAGCCCAATACGCTGCTCAGTGAGCACGAAACCGAGCAGGAGGCGCTGGATGCCAAGCATCGCTATGAGGATCCTGCGCTGGAAGACTAATCACTTCTCCCTCAGAAACCGGCGTAAAGCCGGTTTCTTGTTTTGCCCGCCATGGCCGCTATTTTCCAGTCTTTTATTGATAATGATAATCATTTGTGTGATTTTTATCGCCCCTATTGGGTGTTTCACTTCTGGGAAAAGAGATGTCCAATTCCGAGTTGCAGGCGTTGTTTCAACGCCACATGCGGCCATTGCAAGCTTATTTGAACGCCAAACTGCGCGATCCACAGCTGGCCGCGGACTTGGCTCAGGAAAGTTTTACCCGGCTGACTGAGCTGTATCCGCAGGGCAATATTATCGACATTGAGGCGTACCTGTATAAAACGGCCAAGAATCTGATGCTGGATCATATCCGGCAGCAGCAGCGTCGGCAGACCGATCTGGTCGAAGATGACGTACTGGCACAGCTTCCCGCCGGCGGACCGGCTCTGGAACAGCTGGCGATAGATAGCCAGATGCTGCTGTTGTTGCAACAGGCACTGGCATCGATGCCGGTGCGCACGCAGCAAATCTTCCGGCTTAATCGGCTTGAGGGGTTGACCCAGGCGCAGGTGGCGGCGGAGCTGGGCGTGTCGCTCAGCACGGTGGAAAAACATCTGGCCGGTGCGCTGGAAATCCTGATGGCACGGATGGATGCACAATAATGACAATTTTTTTACGGGTTTATCCGCGTTCAGACGTCTTACTCTATAACCAGACAAAACAGGGGTCTACGCCATCATGAAACAGCTTACTGCGCAGGTGCGACAACAGGCGGCCAGTTGGGCCGTGCGCCTGGCCGAAGGCCCGCTGTCTGCTGAAGACCAGCGCGAGTTGAGCACATGGTTGGCCAGTGAACCGCAGCATGAAGCGGCGTTGCGACAGGCCCGGCAGCTGTGGACGGCGCTGGGCCAATTGCCCGAATCACAGCGGCAACGGCTGCAACCGAAAGTCGCCGAGCTGAAGCGCCCGGTGCGAAGCATATGGCGCACCTGGGCGGTGGCTGCCCTGGTGGTGATCGCGGTTTCCGTTGGCGTTTATGGCGGGCCCGGCTGGTGGATTGATATGCAGGCGGACTATCAGACCCTGCGCGGTGAAGTGCGTCAGATCGCGCTACCGGACGGCAGCCAGGTAGATCTCGACAGCGGCAGTGCCATTGCGCTGGCTTACAGCGGGAGTGAACGCAAGGTCAGGCTGTTGAGCGGAGCGGCCTATTTTACCGTGGCACCAGTGACCGGCAGCGAAACGCGCCCGTTCCGGGTAGAGGCAAATAATGGCGTCACTCAGGCGTTGGGTACCGAATTCAGCGTGGCGCATGTGGCGCAAGGGGTTGATATCAGCGTCCATCAGCACAGCGTGCGCGTATCGCTGGAGGGGGGCGAACGCTCGTTGGTGGTGGCTGAGCGACAGGCCGCACATTATCAAGGGCAAGCGCTGCAGTTGACCAGGCAAAAAACCTCCGACGATGCCTGGCGGCGAGGTTGGTTAGTGATCGACCGTCAGCCGCTGGCGCAGGCGCTTGAGCAGCTTAACCGTTATCGTCGCACCAATGTGGTGGTGCTTAACCCGACGCTTAAGCAGCGGAAAGTCAGCGGCGTATTTGCGTTGAACAATCTCGAAGGGGCAATGCAGGCGATCCGTCAGGAGTTGTCCGCCGATCAGCTAACCCTTCCCGGCATAACGCTTCTCTACTGACGTCTTTTTGGGGCGTTTCACCCCCGGGGCGCCCTGGCTTTTTCCAAACTCTTAACCGATTGATATTACGGGCCTGGTGCCCGTTTTAACCTTTATTTTTCATTCTTTGTAAAAAATCTTTACGGGTTTTTAGTCCCCGGAACGTCCTTATGTTTAAACGAGATTGATTTCCATTATCACTAAGTTTGACATTTTCAGGGCGGAACGCACACACCATGTTTAACCTCAGGGCAGCAACACCGGCCAGCCAACTGACCACGGCGGTACGCGCCGCGTTGGCGGCGATGGTTCTATCACAGCCG
The DNA here is from genome assembly GCF_014164835.1 of Serratia sp. OS31. Taxonomy (NCBI): domain Bacteria; kingdom Pseudomonadati; phylum Pseudomonadota; class Gammaproteobacteria; order Enterobacterales; family Yersiniaceae; genus Serratia; species Serratia sp. OS31. The sequence goes on from NZ_JACJFQ010000004.1 coordinate 48,037, forward strand.
TTAACTGTCGTCGCAGCGCCGGTCCCAGCGACCAACACGCAGGCGACGCAGCAAAAAAATTTCAGTATCGCGGCCCAGCCGTTGCAAAGCGCCATGCTGCGTTTTGCCGAACAGGCCGGGATGCAGGTGTTTTTTGACGATATAAAGCTCGACGGCATGCAAGCTGAAGCGCTGAACGGCAACATGAGCGTTGAGCAGGGCATGCGGCGCCTGATTGGCGGTAATCCGGTGGCTTTTCGCCTGCAACCGCAGGGGCAGATTGTGTTGAGCCGCTTACCGGCAACGGTGGGCGCCCAGGGGGCGCTGGAGCTGGACAGCCTGACGGTTGTGGGCACCGGCGGCTTTACTCCCAATGACTGGGTTTATGACGAACCGCGTTCGGTCAGCGTGATCGGCCGCGAGCAGATGGATAATCGCCCGGCGCGCCACGCGGCCGATATTCTGGAGCAAACCAGCGGTACCTATTCCAGCGTCAGCCAGCAGGATCCTGCACTGTCGGTCAATATCCGCGGTATTCAGGATTATGGTCGGGTGAACATGAACATTGACGGCATGCGCCAAAACTTCCAGAAAAGCGGCCACGGCCAGCGCAACGGCACCATGTACATCGATTCTGAACTGCTGTCCGGCGTCACCATAGATAAGGGCACGACCGGAGGGATGGGCAGCGCGGGCACCTTGGGGGGGATCGCGACCTTCAACACCGTCAGTGCCAGCGACTTCCTGGCCCCGGGAAAAGAACTGGGCGGCAAGTTGCACGCCAGCACCGGCGATAACGGCACCCACTTTATTGGCAGCAGCGTGCTGGCGCTGGGCAATGAAACCGGCGATATCCTTTTGGCCGCCAGCGAACGTCACCTGGGCGATTACTGGCCGGGCAACAAGGGCAGCATCGGCAACATTCGCATCAATAACGATACCGGGAATTACGATCGTTACGCCCATGACATCAAAAACAACAAGATCCCCGATACTCACTACCGCATGCATTCCCGGCTTGCCAAGCTGGGCTGGAATCTTCCGGCCAATCAGCGTGTACAACTGAGCTATCTGCAAACTCAAACCTCGTCGCCGATCGCCGGCACGCTAACCAATCTGAGTAACACGCCGCCCTATGATTTGGGCTGGAAACGTACCGGCTACAGCGAAGTGATGGCGCGCAATGCGGCGCTGGACTACAGCCTGGCGCCGGAGGACGTCGGCTGGCTGGATCTTCAGGCAAAGCTGTATTACGTCGATACCCAGGATGACAGCGACACGTACGGCACCGGCACCTTGTTGAACAACGGCTATGACAGCCGCATCCGGCTACGCACTTATGGCGTGCAGGTGCAGAATACTTCGCGCTTCAGCCTGGCGCCGGGCCATGACTTTAGCGCCAACTATGGTCTGGAAGGGTATTACGACAAGGCCACCAGCGACTCTTCTCGCGAAGGGATGGATGGGGTAACGCCGGCCGGCAACCGCTCGGTCAGCAGCCTGTTCGCCAACCTGACCTATGACTATGACGGCTGGCTAACGCTGGAAGGCGGGTTGCGTTATGACCACTATCGGCTGCGTGGCCAAACGGGCCTCAGCTATGCTGATTTCCCGTACACTATCGACAACCCTTGCAAGCAATTGCGGTTGCGTAATTGCCTGGCCACCACTACCCATCAGGAGTGGAACGTCGATAGCGATGAGGGCAAGCTTTCACCGACGCTGGCAGTGGCCGTGCGCCCTGGGGTCGAGTGGCTGGAACTGTACAGCACCTACGGCAAATCCTGGCGCCCGCCGGCCATCACCGAAACGCTGACCAACGGCAGCGCTCACAGTTCTTCCACTCAATACCCCAACCCTTTTCTGCAGGCCGAACGTTCACGCGCCTGGGAAGTCGGTTTCAACGTACAGCAGCCGGATCTGTTCTTCAACGGTGATCGCCTGGTGGCCAAGGTGGCCTACTTTGACACCAAGGTCGACAACTACATCAATCTGGCGATTAACCGTGACAAGCCGGGGCTGGTGCAGCCGAGCATCGGTAACGCGGCCTACGTCAATAACCTGTCGAAGACCCGTTTCCGTGGGTTGGAATACCAGCTTAATTATGACGCCGGCGTATTTTACGCCGACCTGACCTACACCCACATGATCGGCAAAAACGACTTCTGCTCGAAAAATGCCTGGCTCGGCAACCGCCTGCGCTATGGCGCAGGGGTAGGCCCGGGCAACTACTACATGGAGCCTGATCCAACGAGCAATGACTATGTCTCCTGCGACGGGGGTTCACAGTTTGGCACCGCGGCCTACCTGCCGGGGGATCGCGGCTCGGTCACGTTGGGCGGTCGCGCTTTCGATCGCAAATTGGACGCCGGGGTCACCGTGCGCTTTGCGCCGGGTTATCAAGACAGCTCGGTGCCGACCAACTACCCGTATCTGGCCGACTGGCCGAAATACACCCTGTTTGACCTGTACGCCAGCTACAAGCTGACCGACAGCCTGACCCTGCGCGGTTCGGTGGAAAACCTGACCAACCGCGCCTATGTCGTCAGTTATGGCGAAACCCTGGCCAATACCCTGGGGCGTGGCCGTACGGTGCAGGGGGGCGTGGAATACCGTTTTTAAGCAGTAGCAGTAAAAGGGCGTTGCTCATCGTTGAGCACAAGGGCCGCTCCGCAAGGGGCGCCGTTAATCAATGGAGATAGAGAAATGGCATTTTCAGTAAATTATGACAGCAGTTTCGGCAGTTACAGCATTCATGACTATCTGAACGAGTGGTCTACGGCGTTCGGCGACGTCAACCACACCAACGGCAATGTCACCGACTCCAACAGCGGCGGTTTCTATGGTGGCAGCCTGTCCGGCAGCCAATATGCCATTACCAGCACCGCCAATGGCCTCACCTCTTTCGTCGCGGAAGGCAACCTGACCTACACGCTGTTTAACGAGCCGGCGCACACGCTGTATGGCCAACTGGATGGCTTGTCATTCGGTGACGGTCTGAGCGGCGGCGGGGCTTCGCCGTACAACATTCAGGTGCCTGACGTGAGCTTCGGCGGTCTGAACCTCAGCAGCCTGCAGGCGCAGGGACACGAAGGCGTGGTGCACCAGGTAGTTTACGGCCTGATGTCCGGCGACACTGGCGCGTTGGAAACCGCGTTGAACGGCATCCTCGACGACTACGGTTTGAACGTCAATTCCACCTTCGATCAGGTGGCGGCGGCAACGGCGGTGGGCGTGCAGCACGCCGACAGTCCGGAATTGCTGGCGGCCTGATTCAGGTCGTTTGCCCGCCGGTGCAGGGAGCCCCGGCGGGCGCTTTATCGGTTCTAACCTATGGGAAACATCATGAAAAACGCCGTCAGGCGCGGAGAAGTGTTAAGCGTGCTGGCCGCGTTTCGGCGCGGATTCTGGGGCATCGCGCTGTTTACCGCAGTGATCAACCTGCTGATGCTGGCCCCGGCACTGTATATGCTGCAAGTCTACGATCGCGTGCTGCCTTCGGGTAATCGCATGACGTTGGCGATGCTGACGTTGATGGTGGTCGGCCTTTATCTGTTTATGGGCCTGCTGGAGTGGGTACGCAGCCAGGTGGTGATCCGCCTCGGCGCCCAGATGGACATGCGTTTAAACCAGCGGGTGTATAACGCCGCCTTTGAAACCAATCTAAAAACGGGCAACCCGTTGGCCGGACAGGCATTGAACGATCTCACCCATCTGCGGCAATTCGCTACCGGCAATGCTTTATTCGCTTTCTTTGATGCCCCCTGGTTCCCGGTTTATCTGCTGGTGGTTTTCTTGCTGCATCCCTGGCTTGGCGCGTTGGCAAGCGTTGGGGTGATCATTTTGGTGCTGTTGGCCTGGCTCAACCAACGGGTATCGCAGGTACCTCTGGCGCAGGCCAGCCGGGTCGCCCTGAGCGCCACTCAACAGGCCAACGGCAATTTGCGCAATGCCGAAGCCATTGCCGCCATGGGCATGCTGACCGCCCTGCGCCAGCGCTGGCTACGTCAACATCAGCAGTTTCTGCTATTGCAAAATCGCGCCAGCGAGAAAATCGCCACGGTCTCCGCCTGGTCGAAAACCGTGCGGCTGGCGTTGCAATCGCTGATGCTGGGGTGTGGTGCGCTGCTGGCGGTCAATGGCGATATTACACCCGGGATGATGATAGCCGGGTCGATCCTGATTGGCCGGGTATTGGGGCCGATTGACCAATTGATTGGCGCCTGGAAGCAGTGGTCTTCCGCTCGAGAGTCGTTGCAAAGGCTGGAAGTGATGTTGGCGGCCAACCCGACGCGGGCGGAAAGCTTGCCGCTGCCTGCTCCCACAGGAAAACTGAGCGTCAATCAACTGGTGGCTTGTGCCCCGGGGGGCAGTACGCCGGTGCTGCATAACCTCAGCTTTCGTCTGGAAGCCGGTGAAGTGTTGGGGGTGATCGGCGCTTCAGGCTCCGGCAAGACCTTGCTGATGCGGCAATTGGTGGCTGCGCAGTCGCCGTTGAGCGGTGACGTGCGGTTAGACGGGGCGGACATCCATCAGTGGGACCGGCAGTCGCTGGGGCCCTATATCGGCTATCTGCCCCAGGACATTCAACTGTTTGCCGGTACGCTCACGGAGAATATCGCCCGCTTTGGTCAGGTTGACGCCGAAAAGGTGGTCGCCGCCGCCGCGTTAGCCGGGGTACACCAACTGATTTTGCACCTGCCCAAAGGCTATGAAACCGAACTGGGCGAAGGGGGCAGTGGCCTTTCCGGCGGCCAACGTCAACGGGTGGCGCTGGCGCGGGCGTTGTATGGCTCGCCGGCCTTGCTGGTGTTGGATGAGCCGAACGCCAATCTTGACCGTGAAGGGGAAGAGGCGTTGCAGGCGGCGATCGTGGCGCTGAAACAGCAGGGGGCAACGGTGGTGCTGGTAACGCATAAACCGGCGATCCTGGCGGCGACTGACAAGCTGCTGGTTTTGAGTGCCGGGCAGGTGCAGCACTTTGGCCCCAGCGCTGCCATTTTGAAGAAATTGCCCGGCTTTGCGCCCGCCGCCTCTGTTGCACCGGCGAATGCCGGGCACCGCGGTGGGTTTAACGTCGGTTATGCCAACTTTGCCAAAACGGCCAGCGGTGAGCGTAAATGATGAGTCATCAGACAGCCATTTCCCAGGATCTTGAAGCAATAGCCCCGCAGTTTGACGAACGGCGGCATCTGCGCCTCGGCGGTTGGCTGGTGTTGCTGGGGTTTGGCGGCTTTTTACTGTGGGGGCTGTTGGCACCGCTGGACAAAGGGGTGCCGGTTTCCGGCAGCGTGGTGGTTGCCGGCAATCGTAAAGCGGTACAGCATCCCAGCGGTGGCGTGGTGTCGCAAATCAACGTCCACGAAGGCGATCGGGTTAGCGCCGGGCAGGTGTTATTGCTGATGGATACCGTCGACAGCCGGACCCAGCGCGATGCGTTGCGCAGCCAGCATCTGGCCAACATCGCGCAGCAGGCGCGGCTACAGGCTGAGCGTAGTGATTTGAGTGAGGTGCAGTTCCCCGCCGCTTTGCTGGAGCAGGGGTCGCAACCGGAGATCCAGTCGCTGATGCTGCTGCAGCAACAATTATTCACCAGCCGCCGCGCGGCATTGCGCAGTGAGCTTGCGGCTATAGAAGAGAGCATCGCCGGCTCGCAGGCCATGCTGATTGGCCTACGGCAATCTTACGCCAGTAAGCAGCGGCAGAAAGGCATGCTGCAGGAACAGCTAAACGGTATGCGCAAGCTGGCGGCGCAGGGGTATGTGGCGCGTAACCGGTTGTTGGATCTCGAAGGGCAGCAAGCGCAAATTGACGGTCAGGCATCCGAGGACAGCGGCAATATCGGTCGGTTAAGTCGGCAAATTCTTGAGCTGAAGCTGCGGAGCATCCAACGGCGAGAAGAATATCAGAAAGAGGTGAACAGCCAGTTGGCCGATGTGCGGATGAAGCTTGACGAGTTGGACAATCGGCTGGCCAAGGCAGAGGCAGATCTCGGACATACGCAGGTGCGGGCACCGGTGGCGGGGACGGTGGTGGGGCTGAGCGTCTTCACCGAGGGAGGGGTGATCGGCGCGGGTCAACAGCTGATGGAGATTGTGCCCAGCGATCGGGGCCTGCTGGTGGAGGCGCATATTCCGGTAGAGCTGATCGACAAGGTACAGGTTGGGCTGCCTGTTGAACTGCTGTTTTCGGCCTTTAACCAAAGCACCACGCCACGGGTGGAGGGAGAGGTGACCTTGGTCGGCGCTGACCGCTTGAACGATGAGAAAACCGGGGCTCCCTACTACAACGTGCGGGCCAAGGTCGGGGAGGAAGGCCTGCAGCAGCTTAATGGGCTGGAGATCCGCCCGGGCATGCCGGTAGAAGGGTTTATCCGCACCGGCGAACGTTCGATGATGAACTACCTGTTCAAGCCGCTGACCGATCGGCTGCATCTGGCATTGACGGAAGAGTGAGCCTCGTGGTCTCGCAACCGACGTTGCCGTTTGGTGCGCCACACCAAGCCTTGCCGTGGCGACGCAGCCTGTTGGTGGTGCTCGCACTGCACCTGCTTGGCGCGGTGTTGTTCTGGCAATGGCAAAATCGACAGGCCCCGACGGCGATGCCGATGCCGGCGGTGATGATGGTGTTTGCCGAAGCGCCACAGGCGGCTCCGGCCGACAGTACGCCGCCGGGGCAGGCCATGCCACAACCTGAGCCTGAGCCATCGGCGCTGCCAGAACCCTTGCCGCTCCCCCAGTTGCCCGAGAGCTCACAGCCACGTATTGCGCTGCCGCCGGTAAAAAAGAAGGTGCCTAAACCGATTGAAAAAACGCGCAGGATCGCGCAACCGAAGCCGCCTCAGGAGGCGGTGAAAAGCCATCCGCCGGCTCTCGAACAAAATGCCGGTGCGCCGCCCCCGGGGAATGCCAATCGGACTGCCGCGCCGCAAACTCAGTTGACGCCTTATTCGCAGGCAGGTGAAGACAGTTGGCGTAGCCGTATCAATAGCCGTCTCAACCGTTTTAAACGTTATCCCAAAGACGCGCTTCGCCTGAAGCGTCAGGGTATCGGGCGGGTTAATTTTACGCTGGATCGGCAGGGCAACGTGCTGGCGGTTTCACTGGTCAGCAGTGCCGGCCTGCCTTCACTGGATCGTGAAATTATTGCCCTGGTAAAACGCGCTTCACCTTTACCTACGCCGCCGGCCGACACTTTCCATAACGGCGTGGTGGAATTAACCATGCCGATAGATTTCAGTCTGCATAACGCTCGCTTCTGATGCTGGGGCGGCAAAGCCTATTTGCCTGCTCTGGTGAATGACGTTTTCAGCAGCTTGTGCTGATATTTCCCACAGCTTAAGTACATGTGCAAATTAATTACCGCCATGACTTTGGCGATCTGTCCGCTATTTTATTTTCAAAAGCATCATTCTCTTTAATTTTCCACAGCGTAAAAAATAAACTGCTTGACGATAAGTTGTGCGGGTTTTAGTTTCTTATTATCAAACAGGAACTAAGTTCCATATAGTGGAACAAGGCGTGCCATGACAACCTTGGAAAATGCCGCAGCGGTATTAAAGTTATTTTCACAACAGCGGATGATGCATGGGCAACCCGGTATTTCATTCAGCAATGTGGTGAACCAACTGGCGCTGCCGAAAAGTACCGTATCGCGCCTGCTGCAGACCATGGAATCGCAGGGCATGCTGGAGCGCGATCCCGACAGCAAGCTGTATAAAATCGGTCGCTTGCTGCTATCGGTTTCCAGCCATTATCTGTCGACGCCGCTGGTGGACAGCGTGGCGGCCAGCATGGTGCAGCTCAGTCAACAGACTTGCTGCACGGGCTATGTTTCGGTGCTCGAGGGGCAGGAAATCATGGTGATGCGCATGTTCCCGGGCCGTCATTTCCTCCAGGTGGTGACGCCGGCGGGCAGCCGTTCACCGGCGGCGGAAACGTCGGTAGGCAGGGCAATTTTGGCGCGTGACAGCGATGAACAGGCTATTGCGCGCTATGCCGCGGGTTACCGCGTGGCTTCGCCCAATGCTCCGCAATCGCCGGATGCGTTGTTGAGCAAGCTGGCGCAGATTCGGCGGCAGGGCTGGTCGCTGGCGCGTAACGAAACCCTGCAGGGCATCAGTTCGTTGGCGACGGCGGTGACCAACAAGCACCGTAATGAGACGGTAGGGCTCTGTTTGTCCTTTGCTACCCAAGCGGATGAACAACCGTTTTCTTCCGCCGTATTGGCGGCATTGATGACGGTGTCCCGGCAATTGGCGGAAAAATTCGGTGATGATTATTGGCAACAGATCAAATAACGCACTGAAATAATTCCGCTACCACCCAATAATTAATGAAAGCCAACACCAGGGAGTTTATTAATTATTTAACTTGGGATTAAGGGGCAATAAATTATTAATTCAACTCACAGTTCCAAATATCGGAACTGTGACGGCCACTCTGCGCCGAAAAAATGCCCCTTGCCCAGCGTCAGCGAATATTCAGGGAAATTGACTTTATGAAACCCAATACCACCATAAATCCGTTGAAAGATATAGCTACGCTGCTGGTGATGGTGATCCTGTCCATCGTCGGCGCCATCATCGGCGTACAGCTGATCACCACGCTGGGCGTGACGCCCAACACGTCAATCATTGGCGCGCTGTTTGCGATGCTGTTGGCGCGAATTCCGTTGCAGATGTTTCAGCGTTACCGGTCGGTGCATACGCAAAACCTGGCGCAAACGGTGATCTCCTCCGCCACCTTTGGCGCGGCCAACTCATTGCTGATGCCCATTGCCGTGCCTTATGTGATGGGGCAGCCACAGCTGATCCTGCCGATGTTCAGCGGTGTGGCCGTGGCAATGTTGCTTGACGCCTACCTGCTGTATCGCATGTTTGACACCAAAATATTTCCTGCCGCCAACGCCTGGCCGCCGGGCGTTGCGGCGGCGGAAGCCATCAAGGCCGGCGATCGTGGGGGCAAACAGGCCTGGTTACTGGTGGTGGGCGTAGCGGTGGGTATCGCCGGGTCGATGCTTAAAATCCCGATGGCGGCCTTCGGCACCGCCTTCATTGGCAATATTTGGGCTTTGGGGATGTTTGGCGTCGGTCTGCTGCTGCGCGCCTACGCAGAACCTATGGCAGGTTTCGACATCAATGCGCATTTTATTCCTCATGGGGTGATGGTCGGCGCCGGATTGGTGGCGTTGATCCAGGTGGTGCAGGTGATCCGTAGCAAAAACGTCGACGCAGCCGGTTACAGCCAGGCAGATAGCGAAGTGCGTAAGGCGCTGGGGCTGGGAGCCGTTGGCTATGTCGTCATCGCTGCATTGCTGGCGTTGGCCGGCGGACTGTACAGCGAGATGTCACTGACCATGCTGGTGTTGTTTGTGATTTATGCCGCGTTCGCCGCCTTTGTGCATGAGCTGATTGTCGGTATCGCCGCGATGCACTCTGGCTGGTTCCCGGCCTTTGCGGTGGCGCTGATCACCCTGATTATCGGTATTTTGATTGGTTTCCCGCCGGTGGCGCTGTGCGTGCTGACCGGGTTTACCGCCGCCACCGGTCCGGCGTTTGCCGACATGGGGTTTGATCTGAAAGCCGGCTTTATTCTGCGCGGCTACGGTAAAGATTTGCAGCAGGAGCTGCTGGGGCGTCGCATTCAACTGTTCGCCGCCTTGATCGCCTTTGTTATTGCCATTCCGGTGGTGTACTTCGCTTACAGCAGCTACTTCCTGCAGGACCTGATCCCACCGGTAGCGCGGGTGTACGCCAAAACCATCGAGGCGGGCGCGCAGCCGGGCATTGCCTTCAGCTTGCTGATCTGGGCCATTCCCGGGGCCATCGTGCAGCTGATTGGCGGACCCAAACGCCAGCTCGGCGTGCTGTTAGCTACGGGCCTGCTGATCAACAACGCGTTGGCCGGGTGGGCGGTTCTCCTTGGCATTGCGCTGCGCATCCTGATTATCCGTCGCTGGGGCGACAAGGGCCGCACGCCGATGGAGATCATGGCGGCCGGTTTTATTGCCGGCGACGCGCTGTACAACTTTTTCAATTCGATTTTTTCCAGCAAAGGGAAATAACCCCCCGGTTAAATTGTGAGGTCAGCCGATTATGAGTTTGCAACAAACGCTGCAGGTTTTTGAATTAATAGATAATGCTTATGTAAGCGGTCAGGATGTCGTCGATCTGTTTGCGTCTTATCCCGGCATTCGAGCCAGCACGTTGCGTGCCAGCGGACCGAAAGGCGCCACCGATTTCGTGCGAATCGACATCCCCGGCAGCGCCGGTAAAAAACGGGGTGGGGATGCGCCAACCCTGGGCATTGTCGGCCGGTTGGGCGGCATCGGTGCGCGGCCTACGCGCATCGGTTTGGTGTCCGACGGCGACGGGGCGATTGCCGCGATTGCCAGCGCGTTGAAGCTGGCGGAAATGCAGCGCAAGGGCGATGTGTTGGCGGGGGATGTCATCATCACCACCCATATTTGTCCTGACGCTCCAACCCGTCCGCATGATCCGGTGGATTTTATGGATTCGCCGATCGACGACGTAACGATGAACGACAATGAAGTGGTGGCGGAAGCCGATGCGATTTTGTCTATCGACACCACCAAAGGCAACCGCATCATCAACCACAAAGGTTACGCGCTGTCGCCGACGGTGAAAGAAGGCTACATCCTGCGGGTGGCGGAAGACTTGCTGCGGATTATGGAGATGACCAGCGGGCGTCCGGCGGTGACGTTCCCGATCACCACGCAGGACATTACGCCGTACGGCAATGGGGTGCATCACCTGAACAGCATCCTGCAACCTTCCACCGCGACTTCAGCGCCGGTGGTTGGCGTAGCGATCTGTACCGAGTCGGTGGTGCCGGGCTGCGGTACCGGTGCCAGCCATGAGGTGGATATTGCGCTGACCGTGAAGTTCGCGGTTGAAGTGGCGAAAGAGTTCGGGCGCGGTACCTGCCATTTTTACCAGACCGATGAGTACGCGCAGTTGCTGGCGTTGTACGGCAGCCTCAGCCACCTGCAAAAAAGGAAATAACCGGATGAATGCCTCATTTGCCACGCTGACTATCGGCCAGGCACCGCGCAACGACATCATGCCGCTGCTGTCGGCCTATCTACCTGCGGATCAGGTGAGGCATGTCGGGCTGTTGGACGGGCTGAGCCTCGGCCAGATTGCCCAAGGCTACGCCCCCATAGCCGGTGAGAAGGTGCTGGTTTCACGCCTGTTGGACGGCACGCAGGTGAAGCTGGCTGCCCCGCGGGTTGAGCAGGGGCTGCAGCAGAAAATCAGTGAGCTGGAAGCGGAAGGCTGTGAGGTGATCCTGCTGTTGTGCACCGGGGAATTTGGCCGACTGGACGCCGAACATGCGCTGTTGTTGGAGCCGGATCGCATTATTCCACCGCTGATTTCCGCCATTGTCAGCAGGCATCGGGTCGGCATTGTGGTACCGGTAGTGGAGCAAATCAGCCAGCAAGCCGGCAAGTGGCAACGGCTGGCGACGCCGCCCTGTTTCGCCGTGGCCAGTCCCTATCTGGCGGACGACGTGGCGCTGGAACGGGCAGCAAGTGAGTTGCAGCGGCAAGGGGCGCAGGTGGTGGTGCTGGATTGCATCGGCTATCACCGTCAGCATCGCGATTTCCTGCAGGCGCGGCTTGAAATACCGGTGCTGTTGTCCAATGTGCTGGTCGCCAAGTTAGCGGCTGAGCTAATTAACTGAATAAAAAGCAAATAAAATCTTATTTTGCTGAATGTCTGCGGCTTGCCTGCGCCTTTTTGCAAATGGAACCAGGACGGCTGGCTGAGGGGCAATTGCCCGGCAGAATTTTACTCTGCGTCGCGATCGCATTTCGCGTGAAAAACCAGTGACAGATCAACCGCAATCCCCCAATATGGTTTTCCCATAAAGTTGATTACGCGGGTGTCAGTCTATGCTGAAAGTGAACGAGTATTTTGCCGGAAAAGTGAAGTCTATCGGTTTCGATAGTAGCAGCATCGGCCTTACCAGCGTCGGTGTCATGGAAGAGGGAGAGTACACCTTCAGCACCGCCCAGCCGGAAGAAATGACCGTGATTACCGGCGCGTTGAAAGTGTTGCTGCCGGGCTCGCCGGACTGGCAGGTGTTTATGCCGGGTGAGAAATTCTTCGTACCGGGCCACAGTGAGTTCAACCTGCAGGTTGCCGATGCAACCGCCTATCTGTGCCGTTATTTAAGCAAATAATTTTCGCCCCAGTGTGATAAATCAGGGCTCTGCATGCAGAGCCCTAAGACGTCTTACAAAATGAGATATTAGTGAGCGCGCTGCGGTAGAAGGTGCGGTCATTCATCATCTTTTATTTTTAAAACATATTTTTTCCAAAGACGGCTGGAAAGAAATGCATAAATTAATGTGAATATAATAGACGCAAGAAATGCTTTTATTAATGATGCTGGGAAAGTAAGTATCCTGATGTTTGCGATTAAATAAGTGGAAAAAGAAACTCCTGATATAAATGCCAATCTTCTTATTCTTTCTTTTTTCACAATGCATCCCTTTTTCCTAAAAAGGAGAGATTACAATCTCTCCTCACGTAACTACTTACCAATGGCATTGACCGTTTACACTATTCTTATTTCTGTCTCCGCCAAAAGCACCACGTCCGTTATCGCCATTATTCCGGGGATCATTTACTGCATCTACTGCGGCATTATAACCAGCTTCGCCGATAATACCACCGATCCAGCCTCCAAGAGCGGCCCCCAGAGGTGCTCCGGGCCCGGTAACGAGGGCGCCGATGTACCCCCCTGCTATGGCTCCTGCCCCAGCAGCTGCCGTTTTGCCTGCGCTATTAGCCCGGCTACTATTGTCAATCCGGTCACCGCCATTATTCCCGCCGCCGCCAGAAATAGAGTCAAGCATCGATGAATCAATAACTTTCATAAATAATTCCTTTTCATGATGTGATTGATATGAATATATATTAGTGTGTGAAACCATTTACAGGTAGCTTATTTTTCCGTCAAGATCAATACGGGGGTAAAAGAAAAATAAAAGGCAGTTAATGGTTATACTAAAAAGGAATGTTGAAAGGTAAATAAGTCACTGATTGATATGTTTTTAAATATTTGGTCGCTGATTATATATGTAAAAAATTGGCAGTTATAAGGATGAGAGAGTTAGCTCAATTTATATCGGCTACTGGAGGAGTCGGATGTGTCCCTGATAAAGAATGGTGCAGTAGATCAAAGGCTCTGCATGCAGAGCCCTTGGTATTTTCGGTGGGATTAACGCTGGGCTTCGCCACCCAGAGCTTCGATGGTGTTTTTGATTAACGCCGCCAACTCACTGGTCATCAGGATGAAATCGGCATCAAAACGCTGGGCGAAATCGTCACGATCGATATCGTCATTCTGCTCACGCAGCGTATCGGCAAACTTCAGACGCTTCAACGAACCGTCATCCGCCAGCACCAGTTGAATGCGCTCTTGCCAGTCCACTGCCAGTTTGGTAACCAGCTTGCCGGCTTCAATATGTACCGCAATTTCATCGCTGATCAGGTTCTGCTTCTTACAGCGGATCACGCCACCGTCTTCCAGAATCGCTTTCAGCTCCGCCTCGTCCTGAATAATAAAGCCGGCGGGCAGTTCACCGGAACGCACCCATTCGGTCAGCGTCAGCTCGATCGGGCTTTCCATGGTCAGTGGCACCACCGGCAGAGAGCCCAGGCTTTTGCGCAGCAGCGCCAGGGTATCTTCCGCGCGCTTGGCGCTGGCGGCGTCAACCATGATCAGATCGTTGACGGTGTCGATCCACATAAAGGTTTGGTTAAAACGGCTAAAGGCGCGCGGCAACAGGCTGTGCAGCACTTCGTCTTTCAGCGCGTCTTTTTCGGTTTTCTTCAGTTTACGGTGTTGCTCGCCTTCGAGGCGTTCAATTTTGGCCTGCAGCTCTTGCTTGATGACCGGTGACGGCAGGATTTTTTCTTCCTTACGTGCGCAGATGACGATCTGGCCGTTAACCGCATGCGTCAATGCGTCGCTGTGGGAGCCCATCGGGGAGACCCAGCCGGTTTTCGCCATGTCCTGGCTGCCGCACGGGGTGAAAGCAAAAGCGCTGAGCTGTTTTTCCATTTCATCCGCGTTTAGCGCAACTTCGCGGCTCAAACGGTAAACCATCAAATTCTTAAACCACAGCATAATGTTATCCCTGGCTGGGCGTGCACCTGGCACGCTTATTCATCAAAAGCAGGGCGGCATAATAACGAATCAGAGGCGAAAAATCGCCTCATTCCCTCCGAATTGCGTCGCCGTCCGCGTTTGAACGCCGTGCCCGTTGCAGCGCCAACGCCAGTTGCCGCTGGCTGAAAGGCTTACGCAGCAGTTCAACGTTTGGCAGATTTTCTTCGTGCTGACGGCGGATGTCCTGGCCGCTGATCAGCAGGGCGGTCAGCTGTGGGTTAATCTCTCGCGCCAGCCCAATCACCTGCACGCCGTCCAGCTCACCCGGCAGCATCAGGTCGCTGATCAGTATGTCTATATCCGGCGTCTGGCGCAGCAGCGCCAAAGCTTCCTGACTGTCCGCGCAGTCCAGCGTCAGGTAGCCGAGCTGGTGCAAGTGTTCGCATAGCGTATGGCGAACGTCGTTTTCATCTTCCAGTACCAGCACCAGATTGTCGGTGTTCAGGCTCTCCTCAAGCGCGGGTGAAGGCACTTCCTCTGGCGCTGGCGTCGGTGCTCGCGGCAACTGCAGGCGCACCAGCGTGCCCTTGCCCGGTGTGGTTTCAATCTGTACCCGGCCGCCGGACTGGCGGACAAAGCCATAGACCATCGACAGCCCCAACCCACTGCCGCTGCCTACCGCCTTGGTGGTGAAGAAGGGTTCGAACACCTGAGCCTTCACCTCTTCCGACATGCCACAGCCGGTATCAATCACTTCCAGCGCCACCATGTCCTGCTTTTTGCCGCCGCTGCGCACTACCCGTTGGTTGTAGATGCGAATATTCACCACTCCACTGCGGCCTTCCATCGCATCGCGCGCGTTGACCACCAGGTTGATGAGCGCATTCTCCAACTGATTGGCATCGATCCAGGCAGGCCAGCCAGGGCGCTGTGCCTCGATGCTCAGCGAGAGCGTGCTGGGTAGTGAATGGCGCAGCAGCTCTTGCAGGTTTTCCACCAGCGCCTGCAGCATGATGGCCTGCGGATGTAGAGCCTGCTTGCGCGAGAATGCCAGCAGCCGCTGGGTGAGCTGTGCGCCACGTTCGGCGGCCTTCAGCGCCCGAAGGATGCGCTGTTCGGTCTGTGCGTCCTGCGTTTGTTGAGTGGTCAGTTCCAGGCTGCCGATAATCACCGCCAGCAGATTGTTGAAATCATGCGCCAGGCCGCCGGTGAGCTGGCCGACCGCCTTCATTTTCTGGCTGTGCAGCAGCGCTTCTTCCAGCGCTTTGCGCTCGGTGCGTTCCAGCACCACGTTGACCACGCCACGGTTCGGTACCGGACTGAAGCGCAGCTCTACGGTACGGCCATCGCTCAGGCGCAGTTCCTGCGGCTGTGGCAGTTCGCTCGACAGATTGGCCAGCACCGCCTCCCAACGTTGGCCTGCCGGTGGCGTAACCTGTTGCAGTAGCTCACGGTAGTGCAAGCCGCGGTGCAGCTGGTGCTCGTTGAGTCCCAGCAGCAAGGGGTATTGCGGGTTCCACACCACCAGTTGACCGTCGTTATCAAACAGCGCAAAACCGTCGCGCATCGCCAGAAAGGTGGTTTCCAACTGGGTGCTTTTTTCTTTCAGCAGGCGGGAGGTCTGCTCCAGCGAGGCGGTGTTGCGCGCAAAAACGTTGAATGCGCGCGCCAGTTCGCCCAGTTCGTCACGGCGTTGCAGCGCCGGTACGCTGACGTCACGTTCGCCGCGCGCCAGCCGCGTCATGGCGCCGGCGATTGCCGTCAGGTTGGAACCGAGGTTGCGGTAGATATACAGTCCGGCGAAGCCGGTAATCACCAGTGCCAGCAACGCGAACAGGCCGATAAACCAACTGATGGAGCTGAGCTCATTATGGGTTTGGTGGGTGCGCAGCTCCGACTCGTTGGCCACCTTTTGCACGTAAAGGTTGATATCGTCGTTGAGCATCGCGACTAACGCTTTGATGTGGTAGGTGTAATAGGCCAGGGCCAGGTCGCTTTGTTCCAGCTCCAGCGTTTCGGGCAGCAGGCGCTGTTCGCTGAGCCGAAACTGGCGCATTTTCTCGTCTACCAAGGCATCTGGGCTGTGTTGCGGCCAGTAGGCCATAACGCTGTCGAGCTGCTGGGCCGCAGCCTTGGGCGTTGGGGTCTGTATGGCGATCGCCAGCAGCCGGTCGATCTGACTTAGCAGCGGCTGCGAGGGCTGGTTGAGATTATTGCGCTGATTGAGGGTGGCGATATGCCGCAGCGTACTCTGTGACTGATACAGCCCGCTGAGCAGAATATTGCGTTGCAGATGCCGTTGGTGTCCCAGATCCAGCATGCGGGTTACGCTGCTTTCCAGCGCGTTGCTGCGGCTGATGATGCGCTTGACCAGTGCCGGTTCGCTGTGGGCCAACGGGGCGTCGGCCAGCCGGCTGAGCGAGGTTTGCAGCACCAACTGCGTTTGTTTCAGCCGGGCGGATTCGCTCTGGTATTCCAGCGCACCCACCACTTGCGAGAGCCGAATAGCCGCGGTCGCCACGTTGGAGGTATCCCGGCTCAGCGCCATGCTGCCGTTCATTTCTGCCAGGGTTTGCGCCTGCATCTGTTCCTGCAGCTTGCCCGCATGGTAGAAACCGAAGATCGCTACGCCGCTGACCATCAGCGTCACCGCCACCACCAGCAGGTTGAACATCAACAGGCGCCCACGCGCGCCGGCAAGGAAAGGCAGTCTGCGCATCGAATCCCCCGTAACTGACTGTTCGCAGTATAAATCCCCGTCCCATTAACAATATGACAAAGATGAACGAGCGCTGACATTTTGCATTTATTTATGCGTGGTTAACTGCTGCCATCCGAACCGCTACCAGAGGTATGACGATGAGCGCGACCCCGATTCTGGAAATGCACAACATCGCCAAGAGTTTTGGTCAGTTCTATGCGCTCAAGGGCGTCAACCTGACGGTGTATCGCGGTGAGATCCACGCGCTAATGGGTGAAAACGGCGCGGGTAAAAGTACCTTGATGAAAATATTGGCCGGCGCTTATATCGCCAGCAGCGGGGAAATTATTATCGATGGGCAGCCGTTCGCCATCAAAGGGCCAAAAGATGCTCTGGCGGCAGGTATCACGCTGATTTACCAGGAAATGAATTTGGCCCCGAATCTGACGGTGGCGGAAAACATTTTTCTGGGCAGCGAGATCCAGCGTGGTGGCCTGGTAAAACGCGGGCAGATGTTGCTGGAAGCGCAGAAGGTGATCGATCGTTTGGGGGCGCAGTTCAGCGCCGGCGATCGCGTGATGAAATTAACCATCGCCGAGCAGCAACAGGTGGAAATCGCCCGTGCGCTGCACCGTAACAGCCGCATTCTGGTGATGGACGAACCTACGGCGGCGCTTTCTTCACGCGAGACGCATCGACTGTTCGAGTTGATCAAGCGGCTGCGCGATGAAGGCATGGCAATCATTTATATCAGCCACCGCATGGCGGAGGTGTACGAGCTGTCGGATCGCGTCAGCGTGCTGCGCGACGGTCAGTATGTTGGCAGCCTGATGCGCGACAAGCTGTCCGCCAGCGAGTTGGTTCGCATGATGGTGGGGCGACCGCTGAGCGACTTGTTCAATAAGGAACAGGGCATCCCGGTGGGGGAACCTCGGCTGACGCTGCGCGGCCTGACTGACGGCAAAAAGGTGAAGCCGATCAGCCTTCAGGTCCGCGCCGGTGAAATTGTCGGCCTTGCCGGGCTGGTGGGCGCCGGCCGCTCCGAACTGGCGCAGCTGATTTTCGGCGTGCGCAAGTCCAGCGGCGGCACGGTGGAGATCGACGGCAAACTGGCCAGTATCCACTCGCCGCGCGATGCCATTGCTCTGGGCATCGGCTTCCTCACTGAAAACCGCAAGGAGCAGGGGTTGTTTCTCGATCTGGCCGCGCATGAAAACATCGTGATGGCGACGCTGGAACGCGACGGCCGCTATGGCCTGCTCAATCGCCGCAAGGCGCAGCGTATTTCCAGCGACGCTATCGGCCTGCTGAATATCCGCGTGCCACATGCTCAGGTACGGGCCGGCGGCCTGTCCGGCGGTAATCAGCAAAAGCTGCTGATTTCACGCTGGGTAGCCATTGGCCCACGGATCCTGATCCTCGATGAACCGACACGCGGCGTGGACGTGGGGGCCAAGAGCGAGATCTATCGCATCATGAGCCAGATGGCACAGCAGGGCGTGGCGATCCTGATGATTTCCAGTGAATTGCCTGAGGTGGTCGGCATGAGCGACCGGGTTTACGTGATGCACGAAGGCAGCATTGTCGGAGAACTGGGCGGCGGTGAGATCAGCCAGGAAAACATCATGACGCTGGCCACCGGCGTTGACGCCGCCCAGCCGCAGGCGACTACCGCATGAATAATTCCATCCCTACGCTCAAGGAGCCGACCATGACTTCGAATCCATTGCCGCCAGGCGCAAAAAATCCGACGCTGAAACGGGCACTGTTGGGCGATATGATGCAAACCGTCGGTATCTTGCCGATATTGATCCTGATCGTCGCGGTTTTCGGCTTTGTCGCACCAAACTTCTTTACCGATGCCAACCTGCTGAATATCGCTCGGCAGGCGTCGATCAACATCGTGTTGGCGGCGGGCATGACCTTTATCATCCTGACCGGCGGCATCGATCTTTCTGTCGGTTCGATGCTGGGTACCACCGCGGTGGTAGCGATGGCGGTGTCACTGATGCCTGGCATGGCCGGAATGTCGATCCCGCTGGCGCTGCTGGCCGGTTTAGGCATGGGGCTGTTTAATGGTTTTCTGGTGGCCTACGCCGGTCTGCCGCCGTTTATCGTCACCCTCGGCACCTACACCGCGCTGCGCGGTGCCGCTTATCTGTTGGCGGACGGCACCACCATCATCAATTCCAATATCAGTTTTGAATGGATCGGCAACGCTTACCTGGGGCCTATCCCCTGGTTGGTGATTATCGCCTTTGCGGTGATTGCAGTGTGCTGGTTCATTCTGCGCCGCACGACGCTGGGGGTTCATATCTACGCGGTAGGCGGCAACATGCAGGCGGCGCGCCTGACCGGGATCAAGGTCGGTGCCGTGCTGCTGTTTGTCTATGGCATGAGCGGCCTGCTGTCCGGGTTGGGCGGAGTGATGAGCGCCTCGCGGCTGTACAGCGCCAACGGTAACCTTGGCATGGGCTATGAGCTGGATGCGATCGCCGCAGTCATTCTCGGTGGCACCAGCTTCGTCGGCGGCATCGGTACCATTACCGGCACGTTGGTAGGGGCGTTGATTATCGCCACCCTGAACAACGGCATGACGTTGATGGGCGTTTCTTACTTCTGGCAACTGGTGATCAAAGGGGCGGTGATCATCATAGCGGTGTTAATCGACAAGTACCGCACCCGCAATTACCAACATTGACTTACCCGTCGTCTTTCAAGCCGCAGCGTTGTTACCTGCACTAACTCATCCCCAGTTACTTACTAAAGTAAGCGCCTGGGGAGGAGCTAGCTGGCCGCCTAGCTGCAACTTGAAATCCATAGGGTAAGGTTGAGTGATAAAGAAAGGTTTGGTTGGTGCCCACCGGGGCAGGTTTTTCGTATCTCAGAAAATAATGAGGAAAACACTATGCGTTTCAAACCATTGATTACCGCTTTGCTGGTTACCGCCGCGCTCGGCAGTGCCTCGTCGGTGCAGGCGAAAGAGTTGAAATCGATAGGGGTGACGGTGGGCGATTTGGCCAACCCGTTCTTTGTGCAGATCACCAAAGGTGCGGAACTGAAAGCGCGCGAACTGGCCGGTGACAAGGTTAACGTGACGCTGGTGTCGAGCGGTTACGATCTCGGTCAACAGGTGGCGCAGATCGATAACTTTATCGCCGCCAAGGTCGATATGATCATCCTGAACGCTGCAGATTCCAAGGGTATCGGCCCGGCGGTAAAACGCGCCAAGGACGCCGGCATCGTGGTGGTGGCGGTTGACGTAGCGGCCGAAGGTGCCGATGCCACCATCACCTCGGACAACACCCAGGCCGGCGCCATGGCCTGTAAATACATCAGCGATCGCCTGAAAGAGAAAGGCAACGTGGTGATCATCAACGGCCCACCGGTGTCTGCGGTACAGAACCGGGTGGAAGGCTGCATGACCGAACTGAAGAAACACCCGGAGATCAAGCTGCTGTCCTATAACCAAAACGCTAAGGGCAGCCGCGAAGGCGGGCTGGAGATCATGACCGCGCTGTTGGCGGCCAATCCGAAGATCGACGGCGTATTTGCGATTAACGATCCTACGGCGATCGGTGCCGATCTGGCAGCCAAGCAGGCGCAGCGCAGCGAATTCTTTATCGTTGGCGTAGACGGATCGCCGGACGGCGAAGAGGCGCTCAAGCGCGGCAACTCGCTGTTTGTGGCAACCCCAGCACAGGATCCGCAGGTGATGGCGGCCAAAGCGGTCGAGATCGGTTACGAAATTCTGCAGGGTAAACCCGCACCAACCGGTCCGGTGCTGATCCCGGTCACCATGATCGATAAAAACAATATTGGCAGCTACAAAGGCTGGACGGTGAAATAACCTGTTATCGGCGGGGTCTGCTACGTCAGGCCCCTCATTTCATCCCCACTTTCGGAGGCGATATGAACCGTTCCGCCGTGAACCAGATTCTGCAACAAACCCAGCATTTTTTTGCCCGCTTCGACGTCCATCTGCCGCCCTTTGCACACTTTAGCCCAACCGTCTGGCGTCAGCTCGATCGCCAGCCGTGGCAGGAGGTATTCGACCTGAAGTTGGGTTGGGACGTCACGGCGTTCGGCGGCGAGGATTTTGCTCACAAGGGGCTCACGCTGTTCACGTTGCGAAACGGTTCGCCCGGCGGTCAACCTTATGCCAAATGCTATGCGGAGAAAATCATGCATTGCCGCGAAGCGCAGGTGACGCCGATGCATTTCCACTGGCGCAAGCGGGAAGACATCATCAATCGCGGTGGCGGCAACCTGATCGTTGAGCTGCATAACGCTGACCCACAGGAAGGGCTGACCGACAGCCCGGTGAGCGTGACCCTGGACGGTTGCCGACAAACCCATACTGCCGGTTCGCGCCTGCGGCTGGCGCCGGGGGAAAGCATCTGCCTGACGCCGGGGATCTATCACAGCTTTTGGGGCGAGGAAGGTTTCGGCGACGTGCTGGTGGGGGAGGTCTCTACGGTGAATGACGACGACAGCGATAACCGTTTCCTGACGCCGCTCAGCCGCTTTAGCCAGATCGAAGAGGATCAGCCGCCCCAGTGGTTGCTGTGTAACGAATACTTGCGCTTTATCGATTAAGGAGATGCACCATGGCATTGATTTCACTGGCACAGGGGTTAGCGCACGCGCGTCAACACGGCTATGCGCTGGGTGCGTTCAACGTGCTCGACAGCCACTTCCTCCGCGCGCTGTTTGCCGCCGCGCAGGCCGCGCGATCGCCCTTTATCATCAATATTGCCGAAGTCCACTTTAAGTACGTCTCGCTGGAGTCTTTGGTCGCGACGATCAAAAGCGAAGCGGCGCAGCACGACATTCCGGTGGTGTTGAACCTCGATCACGGTCTGCATTTTGAGGCGGTGGTGCAGGCATTGCGTCTCGGATTCAGCTCGGTGATGTTCGACGGTTCCGGCCTGAGTTACGAAGAAAATGTGCGCCAAACGCAGGAAGTGGTGCGCATGTGTCATGCGGTGGGCGTCTCGGTGGAGGCCGAGCTGGGTGCCGTCGGCGGTGACGAAGGCGGTGCTCTGTATGGCGAGGCCGACAGCAATAAATTTACCGACCCGCAGCGGGCGCGCGAGTTTGTCGAATTGACCGGCATCGATGCACTGGCGGTGGCGATCGGCAACGCGCACGGCAAATACAAGGGCGAACCCAAGCTCGATTTCGAACGTCTGGCGGCTATCCAGCAGCAGGCTGGCATCCCTTTGGTGCTGCACGGCGGTTCCGGCATCAGCGATGCCGACTTCAAGCGGGCAATCAGCCTGGGCATTCACAAAATCAACTTCTATACCGGCATGTCGCAAGCGGCACTGGGGGCGATTGAACAGCGGATGACGCAGCGTCACGCGATTTATGATGAGTTTGCCGAAGTGCTGTTGGCGGTGGAGCGGTCGATCAGCGAAGTGGTACAGCAGCAGATGCATATTTTCGGCAGCGCCGGGCGGTTGTGATGATCCGGCGCGGCATTGTTTCTGCCGGTAACATGCTGGTGGATCATGTCCATCAAATTGCGCATTGGCCTCAGCCGGGCTGGCTGGTGGAGATTGAGCATAGCCAGCGTGCTACCGGCGGTGCGCCGCTTAATGTATTGCTGACGCTGGCACGGATGGAAACCGGGTTGCCGCTGGCGGCGCTTGGGCTGATCGGCTGCGATGCCGATGGTGACTATATTTTGCAAATGCTGGCGCAGCACCAAGTCGATAGCGGCCGGGTGCGACGCAGCGAAACGGCGATGACCTCGATGTCGCAGGTGATGACCGAGTCGGGTGGGCAACGGACCTTTTTCCATGCGCCGGGCGCGAATCGGTTGTTGGACCTCGGCGATTTTGACGCGCTGCACAGCAGCCATAAAATTTTCCACCTGGGCTATCTGCTGCTGCTCGACAGCCTGGATTGTCCGGACCAGGAGTTCGGCACTCGTAGCGCACGCCTGCTGGCGCAAATGCAGCAGCGCGGTTACCAAACCTCGTTGGATCTGGTGTCGCGCCAGGGCGATCCACGCTATCGGCCTTTGGTGTTGCCGGCGCTGCGCTGGCTGGACTATCTGGTGATCAACGAGCTGGAAGCCGGTGAGTTTACCGGACTGGCGCTGCGTACGGCTAATGGCTCGTTGCAGCAGTCACTGATGGCGCAGGCCGCAGAACAATTATTGCGGGCCGGTGTGCGGCGGCGGGTGGTGATCCACTGTCCGGAAGGGGCCTACGGGCTGGAGAGCGGTGGCGAAGCGCGTTGGCAACCCTCATGGCGGGTGAGGGAAACTGAAATCGTCGGCAGCGTCGGTGCCGGTGATGCGTTCTGCGCCGGCGTGCTGTACGCCAGCCATGAAGACTGGCCTTTGGTGGAGACCCTGCAGCTGGCGCATGCCTGTGCGCGTTTCAACCTACTGTGCGCCAATGCTATCGACGGCGCTCGGCCGCTGCCTGAACTGCAGGATTTTATCAGGCAGCAGCCACCGGTTGGCTGACGTCGGCGGCAAAGACGTAACCCAGCCCGCGAATAGTGCGGATCAGTTCGGGCTGGTGCGGATTGATTTCGATCTTGCGGCGCAGTCGCATGATCAGCACGTCGATAGTGCGATCGAAGACCTCCAGCGTTTCGCCGTGTGTCAGCTCCAGCAGACGATCGCGGGTCAGTACTTTACGCGCATGTTGTACCAGCGCCAGCAACAAACCGTACTCGCCCTGGGTGAGATCGACAGCCTGACGCTGAGGGTTGTGCAGCGTGCAGCGGTTGGTGTTCAGACACCAGCCGTTAAACTGCCAGCCTTCCGCTCTGGTCTGGCCGACAGCGGCAGGTTCCAGCGCCAGCGCACCGGTACGGCGCAAAACCGCCTTGGCGCGAGCGACCACCACGCGGGGATTAAAGGGTTTGGCGATGTAGTCGTCGGCGCCCATTTCCAGGCCGACCACCACGTCGGATTCGGCGCCGAGACCGGTCAGCATCACCACCGGCAGATCCGGGCGCAGACGGTGGATCTGCTGTAACACCAGCAGGCCGTTGGTATCCGGCAGGATCAGATCAAGCAGCACCAGCGCAATATCCGGTTGCTGATTGAGTAACGCCAGTGCTTCGCTGCCCCGGTGGCAGGCATGTACGGTAAACACGTGCTCATTGAGTACGTCACAAAGCAGATCACAGATAGCGGGATCGTCGTCGACGATCAATATGGCAGGTTTCATCGCTGCTCTCCGAATTTTATGATGGGTAAAAATGTTATCAACAGGTTAACTGATAAAATCCAGTGTACCCGATGGCTAATTAATAAGCGGTAGCCGGTGCGGTTCTGATGCGGAAATTGCCATCGCCGTCACACTCGGCGTTAATGGGGTGATCCCGCAAGCCGGTTACATTAGGCTGTAGCAATGTTGTAGTGCATTGAGGAGAAAAATCGTGCGCATTGGTATCGACCTGGGTGGCACCAAAATTGAAGTGATCGCGTTGGCCAACGACGGGCAGGAGCTGTTCCGCCATCGTATTGCCACGCCGCGCCATGATTATCAGCAAACGTTGGAGGCCATCACCGGACTGGTGAAGCTGGCGGAAGACCACACCGGGCAACAGGGCTCGGTCGGCGTGGGCATTCCCGGTACGCTGTCGCCCTATACCGGGCTGGTGAAAAATGCCAACTCGGTGTGGCTCAACGGTCAACCCCTGGATAAAGACCTGTCGGCCATGCTGGCGCGTGAAGTCCGTATCGCCAACGACGCCAACTGCCTGGCGGTTTCGGAAGCCACCGACGGCGCTGCCGCCGGCAAACAAACCGTATTTGCGGTGATAATTGGCACCGGCTGCGGCGCAGGGGTGGCGATCAACGGCCAGGCGCACTCGGGCGGTAACGGCATTTCTGGCGAATGGGGACATAACCCGCTGCCGTGGCTGGACGATGACGAACTGCGTTTTCGCGCTGAGGTCCCTTGTTACTGTGGGAAGCAGGGCTGTATCGAGACTTTTATCTCCGGCACCGGCTTTGCCATCGATTATGCGCGCCTGAGCGGCAATCCGCTGAAAGGGCATGAGATCATGGCGTTGGTGGCGCAGGGGGATACTCTGGCGGAGCAAGCCATCAGCCGCTATGAGCTGCGGTTGGCAAAGTCGCTGGCGCACGTGATCAATATTTTTGATCCGGACGTGGTGGTGTTGGGCGGTGGTATGAGCAACGTGGATCGACTTTATCAGCGTGTGCCGCAGTTGGTGAAATCCTGGGTTTTCGGTGGCGAATGTGAAACCCCGATCCGCAAGGCCGTCCACGGAGACTCCAGCGGCGTGCGCGGCGCGGCCTGGTTGTGGCCACAGCTGTAACTGTTGCAAAAAAGCGCGGGCCCGCTCGCGCTTTAATCAATTTGCTGTACAAAAACTAGACTCCCCTCTATGCTTTAGCTAACTTAGCTAAGGAGATCGCGTATGCCTATTCAGGCCAATATGCACGAAGCCAAATCCAACCTGAGCCAATTGGCGGATAAAGCCGCACAGGGAGAAACCGTGATTATAGCGAAAGCAGGGAAGCCGTATGTTCAACTGGTCGCCATCAAGGGGCAAACCCGCAAGCCTGGTGCCGCCAAGGGCAAGTTTACCGTGCCGGACAATTTTAATGATGGCGATGCAGATATCACCGCGCTGTTTGAGGGCGATGAATGAAACGTCTGCTGCTGGATACCCATGCGTTGCTGTGGTGGCTGATCGATGACGCCAGCCTGGGGGAGAACGCCAGAAGGCAGATCGCCGATCCCGGTAATGTGGTGTATGTCAGCGCGGCCAGCATTTGGGAGATTTCGATTAAGCGGGCGCTGGGCAAGCTGACGCTGCCGGAGGACATTTTCGAGGTCATTGAGGCCGAAGATTTTCTGCCGTTGCCGATGGCCGCCTTTCATGGTCAGCAGGCGGGCCAATTGCCGCCACATCATCAGGATCCTTTTGATCGCATGTTGATCGCCCAGGCGCAGGCCGAAGGGCTGACGCTGGTTTCCGCCGATGCCGCTTTCCCGCAATATGGTATCCGGGTGTTTGACGCCCGGCGCTAGATCTATTTCACTTCGCTCTCGCTGCGTACCCGTTCGATATGAATGGTCAGAAACATCATTTCTTCGCGGGTGAGCTGATGTTGATAGTTTTTCTCGATGTGCTGATTGATCTTGCCTGCGCAGGCAAAGGAGTCAGGGTACTTTTCTTTCACCACCAGATAGAGTGAGTCGTCGTCGCTGTCGACATAGTTTTTACCCAGCAGACGCTGGGCGAAGAACTTCAGGTGAGTGATAAAGCGGTGATAGCTGAGGGCTTCTTCGTTGTAGTCAAAACGGAAGTGGTATTTGACGATATTCAGGATTTCCTGCATGACGCGAGTGATATGCAGGGTGTTGTGCATTTCATCATTCAACTGGGCGTTAACCAGGTGCAGGGCGATAAACCCGGCTTCGTCCTCCGGCAGCGTGGTGCCGAGCCGTTCGGCGATCAGCGTCAGTGCCTCCAGCCCGACGGCAAATTCGGCCGGGTAGAGCTTCTTGATTTCCCACAGCAGCACGTTTTTGATGTCCAGCCCCTGGGCATGGCGCTGCAGCGCAAAGTGGATGTGATCGGTCAGCGTGATATAAACGATGTTATGCAGTTTGCCCGGCAAACGCTGGCGGGCGAGGGTGATGATCTTGTCGGCCGTGGTCACGCAGGCCAGGGGGATCTCCGACAGCAGCGTTTTAAAGCGCTCAGCCATTTCGCTGCCGTTAAGGGTGAAGACCTTCTCGATCAGATTTTCGTCCAGCAGATCGCCGGCCTTCTTTTTAAAGCCGATGCCTTTTCCCATAACCACCGTCTCTTCCTGACGGTCGTCCAGCGTAATCACCACGTTATTATTAAGTATTTTTGCGATCTTCATGGTTTTTCCCGGATGTTTCAGCATGCTGAAAACGAAAAAACCTGACGTCCAGGAGCGATCCCGTGCGTCAGGTTTTGCCTGTATATTTACAGTAACAATCCTGTTATCGATAGCATCATAACCCTTGTCTGCGGCGGCTCAACGCTTTTCGCCGGGGAGTGCCGCCGCGGTCACATTTCTCAGGCCGGTGCAAAGTTATTCCCGTCGGAACTGCGGTTCCAGCCGGCTGATACCGAGGCCGTTCACCTTTTTCACCTTAATTTGCACCGGAATTCGGTCTTTCATGGCTTCAACGTGGCTGATCACGCCGATGGTTTTCCCTGAGGCATTCAGACTGTCGAGGGCGTCCAGCGCGGTATCCAGGGTTTCCGCATCCAGCGTGCCGAAGCCTTCGTCAAGGAACAGTGAATCGATGCTGGTCTTGTGGCTGACCAGATCGGATAGCGCCAGTGCCAATGCCAGGCTCACCAGGAAACTTTCACCGCCGGACAGGGTACGGGTGTCGCGCAGTGCGTCCGCCTGCCAGGTGTCCACCACCTGCAATTCCAATGCATCACTGGTTTTGCGCTGCAGCAGATAGCGGCCGTGCAACCGCCCCAACTGGTTATTGGCCAGGTACACCAGATGATCGAGCGTCAGTCCTTGGGCAAACTTACGGAATTTATCCCCCTCTTTGGAGCCGATGAGCTGATTGAGGTAGCTCCAGTCGTCGTACTGCTGCTGACTTTGACTGATTTGCTCAAACAGCGACTGCTGATTGAGACGGCGCGCGGCATCACTTTCCAACTGGTTGCGCACTTCACCCTGTCGGAGCTGCAGAGTTTTGAGCTGCTGCGCCAGCGCGGCCAGATCCTGGCCCAGGGTTTGAGGATTGGCCTGGGTTTCATCCAGCCCTTCCGGGCGCTGTTGGCGTTGCTGTTCCAGATTGGCTACGGCCTGGGTCAGCAGGGCGCTGGCTTCAACTTGCCTTTGCTGCAGTTGCTCCTTGCGACGTTGCAATTGTTGGCGCTGCTCGTCATTCAACAGGGCGGCGTTGAAGGCCGCTTCGTCGCTGAAGTCGCTGGTGGACAACGCTTGCTGCCAATCTTGCTCAGTCTGTTGCAGCCGTTCGGTCAGGTGCAACAGCTGTTGCTGCAACCCGGTAAGTTGCCCGCTCAGACGATCGCGTTGTTCCTGCGCCTTCTGCCATTGCTCTGCGGCCAGTTGTACAGCCTGTTCGCAGGCCGTCAGCCGGGCGCGCAACTGTTCACGTACCTGCACGATTTGCCGTTCGCCAAACAGTGCCAGCCGCTGCGTACGCTGTTCGCCAAGGGCAAGTTCTGCTTCCTGACGCTGCTGCTGCAGGCGTTGCTGCTGCGATTGGGCCTCTGCGTGGCTTTTTTCCAGCAGGCTGAAACGCTCGTCCAGCCGCGCCTTTTCTTGCTGCGCCTGTTGCTGCTGTGCCTGCAGTGCGGCCAAGCGATCTTTAGCCTGCTGTACCGCCTGGGCTGCCTGCTCGTGTTGCAGCAGACTGGCCTGAGCCTGACGTTCCTCATTGTCGCAGTCGCTTAACCACTGGCTAAGGCGAGCGGTGTCCTGCAGATCAAAATCAAACGCCAGAGGCGTGCTGAGGGTTTGCCATTGCTGACGATGAGCAGCCAGCTGTTGTTCATCTTGTCCGATAAGATGCTGCTGGCGTTGCAGTTGCTCTTTCAGGCTTTCGCAGCGGGTGCGCAGCTCCGTGCCCTGGGTGTATAAGGCCTCGGTTTTGATACGCATATCCGCCAAACGCAGGGCTGTCTCAGAGGGTTTTACCGCCTGATACTGTTCGATGGCCGGATGTTCGGAAGATCCGCACAGTGGGCAAGGTTCGCCGGTTTGCAGGCGAGCGCGTTCAGCCTCCAGGCTGACGATGCGTTGCTCCAGCTCAAGGGCTTTCTCTACGTCCGTCTGATGTGCTTTTTGCTGTTTGTACTGCTGGCGTGTTTCTTCGAGCTGTTTTTCAAGTTCGCCGAGCTGGGTCTGACGGGCCGTGAATTCCTTACGTTGCTGTTCCAGACGTTCGCTGACCTGGCCAAACAGCGAGGAGAGGGTAAATAATTGCTGACGAACCGGACGCAGCTCGGCCAGCTCAGTCTGACGTTGGCGCAGCCCTGTTAAGGGGACTTGGGCTTCCAGCGCATTTTGCTGCTGTTGCTGCGTTGCCAGTGCGGCAGTCAGGCCGTTAAGCTGTTCCTGATGCTGTCCGGCCTGGGCGGTGAGCCGGGCTCGTAAAACCTTGAGCTGTTCCAGCTCCGTTTGTTGCTGTGCGTACTGTTGCGTGGCGACATCGCAGGCCTGTTGCAGTTCTGTCTGCGTTTTTTGCAACTGGGTTATCTGGTGGTCGAGCGGGACGATCTGCTCGTCGATCAGCCGTTGTTGGATCTGCTGGTGTTCGACATGCGCCTGCAGTTGCGCACGTGCTTGTTCCACTGCCTGCTGCAACGGGGCCATTTGGGCAAGCTGTTGCTCCTGTTGCTGCGTCAACTGGGCAATCTGCTGTTGTAGCGCCTGTTGATCGTTGCGGCAGCGGTTGCGTTCGTTGAGCAGTGGGCGCAGTTTCTCAGCAGGCTCGCTGCGCGCCAACTGCTGCAACTGCGGTTCTGCCTCAGCCTGCTCTTGTTGCACGGCGCTCAACTGACGCTGGTATTCCTGCTGTTTCTGCCGCGTCTGTTGCCATTGCTGCAGCCAGTTTAACGCCCGTTGCTGACGCTGGGTCTGTTCACCGAGGGCATTTTCCTGCGAACTGAGCTCCACGAGCTGGCTTTCCAGCTGTTGGTGTTGTTCCTCGTTCAGCAACTCAATGCCACTGGCGCGCTGATGCAACGCGTCCAGATCGGTTTTGGCCTGCTTGTGCTGCTCGAAAACACGTTCCGAAAGCTGGCCGTAAATCTCGGTGCCGGTCAACTCTTCCAGCAGTTCGGCCCGATCATTGGCGTCGGCATTCAGGAAGGCGGCGAACTGCCCCTGGGACAGCATCATCGATTTGGTAAAGCGGCCGAAATCCAGCCCGGTGATCGCGGCGGTAAGATCCAGCTTGTCGCGGACTTTATCGGCCAGGATCTTGCCGTCATCGCGCAACGCCAGCTCCACCTTCGGCGCCTGCAGGTTGCCGTCCGGGGAGTTTTTGGCACGGCGCTGGCTCCAGAAAGCGCGGTAACCGATGCCCTTAACCTCAAACTCGACCTCCGCCAGCGACTCGGCGGTGTGGCGGGTCATCAGCTCATTTTGGCTTGGCGTGACATTCAGACGCGGCGTCTGGTGGTACAGTGCCAGACAGATGGCGTCCAGCAGGGTGGTTTTACCCGCTCCGGTAGGGCCGGTGATGGCAAATAATCCGTTGCTGGCGAAGGGCTCGGCGGTGAAGTCTATCTTCCATTCCCCCTGCAGCGAATTCAGGTTTTTTAATCTCAGGCTGAGAATTTTCATTGGTTCGGCTCCTGATCCTGGTGCCGTACGGCTTCGACGACCTGTTGGAACATCTGACTCATTCGCTGTTTGCGTGCTTCGGCCATTTCAGGTTCCTGCGCCAACCGCCGCTCGAAGACTTCGTTGACGCTCAGCTCGTTGAGCGTTTCCTTGTCTTGCTTCTCAATGGCCTGGCGACGCTGCTCCTTGCTGCGGCGCAGCAGCACGACCTCTACCGGCAGTTGATCGGCCAGCAGCTGAATGCGACGCTGAATGTCGCTAAGGTAATCTTGGGTCGCCACTTCGATATCCAGCCATACGGGTAATTCACCCTGATAATCGGCAAACAGCCGTAATTGTTGCTCGATCTGTGCCAAATCTCCCTTAATGAGCTGCATCGGCTGGAAGGTTGGGATCTCCAATGCGCTGACCTGCTGCAGGGCACCCGCGTCGAAATCCACCATAAACACGCTTTTGGCCTTGCCCAGCTCGTCAAAACTGAGCGGGATAGGGGAGCCGCTGTAGCGAATATGCTCAGATTTGGCGACGTTTTGCGCGCGATGAATATGCCCCAGCGCGATGTAATCTGCCGGGGGGAAGGCCTGGGCGGGGAAGGCGTCCAGCGTACCAATATAGATGTCGCGCACCGAATCGGAGGTCGTTACGCCGACGGTGGTCAGATGGCCGGTAGCGACGATGGGCAGCGGCAAGCCCAACGTATCACGGCGCGCACAGGCGGCCTGGTACAGCGTGTGATAGTGGTCGGCGATAGACTCTTGCAGCGCCTGCTGTTTTTGCACCCCGGACTCACCGGCGCGGCTGGTGAGCAGATCGCGCGGCCGCAGAAAAGGAATGGCGCACAATATGGCGCCCGGTTGGCCGTCGCGTTGATTCAGTACCAGCACCTGTTGTTCGATTTCGCTCTGTGCATTGGCGATCACGGTGGTATTCAGGCAGGAAAGCAATTCGCGCGATTCATTTAAGGTTGCCACGGAGTCGTGATTGCCGCCCAACACCACCAACTGGCAGCCGGTGCGCTGCAGTTCCACCACGAAGCGGTTATACAGCTCGCGGGCGTAGCTTGGCGGCGAGCCGGTATCGAACAGGTCCCCGGCGACGATCAGCGCGTCCACCTGGTGTTGTTCGATCTGTTCGATCAGCCAGCGCAGAAAGGCCTGATGCTCGGCGGCGCGGCTTTTGGTGAAAAAGTACTGGCCAAGATGCCAGTCAGAGGTGTGGATCAGGCGCATGACACTCCCGGGGCGATAGGGTAATGGCGGTGATTATAAAGGGAATATGATG
Source organism: Serratia sp. OS31 (assembly GCF_014164835.1). NCBI lineage: Bacteria > Pseudomonadati > Pseudomonadota > Gammaproteobacteria > Enterobacterales > Yersiniaceae > Serratia > Serratia sp. OS31. The sequence goes on from NZ_JACJFQ010000004.1 coordinate 79,475, forward strand.
TTTCTGTGTGATTAGAAATAACCGCTATGCTTACTGCCCATAACAGCCCGTTTTTTTCATGGCTATTTATTTCATAAATCTGTCACAAAACTGACGCATAATGGCGCCCGCAATCAACTGTGATCGCTAACACATTGGCAGGATTGACGATGGCAAGACGCATACTGGTGGTGGAAGACGAAGCGCCGATCCGTGAGATGGTGTGCTTTGTGTTGGAACAGAATGGTTACCAACCGTTGGAAGCTGAGGATTATGACAGCGCCGTGACGCGCCTGTCTGAGCCGTTCCCTGATTTAGTGTTGCTCGACTGGATGTTACCCGGGGGATCCGGCATTCAGTTTATTAAACATATGAAGCGTGAAGCCCTGACCCGTGACATTCCGGTGATGATGCTGACCGCGCGCGGTGAAGAAGAAGACCGGGTGCGCGGCCTGGAGGTCGGGGCGGATGATTACATCACCAAACCTTTCTCACCGAAGGAGCTGGTGGCGCGCATCAAGGCGGTAATGCGCCGTATTTCACCGATGGCGGTGGAAGAAGTGATTGAAATGCAAGGGCTGAGCCTGGACCCTTCCTCACACCGCGTGATGGCTAATGAACAAGCGCTGGATATGGGGCCGACCGAGTTCAAGCTGTTGCACTTCTTTATGACCCATCCGGAACGCGTTTATAGCCGTGAGCAGTTGCTTAATCACGTCTGGGGCACTAACGTTTATGTGGAAGACCGCACCGTTGACGTGCACATCCGTCGGCTCCGTAAGGCGTTAGAGACCAGTGGTCATGACAAAATGGTTCAAACCGTTCGGGGCACCGGCTACCGATTCTCAACGCGCTACTGATCGCGCCGCGCTGGAGAATATGCCGTGTTAGAACGTCTATCCTGGAAGAGGCTGGCCCTGGAGCTGGCCCTTTTCTGCCTGCCTGCCTTACTGCTGGGGCTGATTTTCGGTTATCTGCCCTGGTTGCTGCTGGCCTCCGTGCTGGCGGCGTTGGCATGGAATTTCTACAACCAACTTAAACTTTCCCACTGGCTGTGGGTTGACCGCAGCATGACGCCGCCGCCGGGTCGCTGGAGCTGGGAACCGCTGTTTTACGGTCTGTATCAGATGCAGCAACGGAACCGCCGTCGACGCCGTGAGTTGGCGCTGTTGATCAAACGCTTCCGCAGCGGAGCGGAATCGCTGCCCGATGCGGTGGTGATGACCACCGTCGAAGGCAATATCTTTTGGTGCAACGGGCTGGCGCAGCATTTGCTGGGTTTCCGCTGGCCGGAAGACAATGGTCAGCACATCCTTAACCTGCTGCGTTATCCGGAGTTCAGTCACTATCTGCAACAGCAGGAGTTCTCCCGCCCCTTGACGCTGCAGCTGAATAACGAGCATTACGTCGAATTTCGTGTGATGCCCTACTCTGAAGGGCAATTATTGATGGTGGCCCGCGATGTGACCCAGATGCGTCAACTGGAAGGGGCTCGGCGCAACTTCTTCGCTAACGTCAGTCACGAGCTGCGCACGCCGCTAACGGTATTGCAGGGTTACCTGGAAATGATGAGCGACGAAGAGCTGGATGGTTCGCTGCGCGGTAAGGCGTTGGGCACCATGCAGGAGCAGACTCGCCGCATGGACGGACTGGTCAAGCAACTGCTGACGCTGTCGCGCATCGAGGCGGCGCCTAACGTTGAAATGAACGAGCGGGTTGATATCCCCCTGATGCTGCGGGTGTTACAACGTGAGGCGCAATCGCTGAGCGGCGGCAACCACGAAATCACCTTCCGGGTGAATGAGCAGTTGAAAGTGTTCGGTAACGATGACCAACTTCGCAGTGCGGTGTCGAATCTGGTGTATAACGCCGTCAATCATACGCCGAAAGGCACTAATATTGAGGTCAGCTGGCAGCAGACGCCAAGCGGCGCGCAGTTTCAGGTCAGTGATAATGGGCCGGGCATCGCGGCCGAACATATTCCCCGTTTGACCGAACGCTTCTACCGCGTCGACAAAGCCCGTTCACGCCAGACCGGCGGCAGTGGGCTGGGGTTGGCGATCGTCAAGCATGCGCTCAGCCACCACGATGCGCGGCTGGAGATCCTCAGCGAGCAGGGCATCGGCACCCGATTTATCTTTACCTTGCCTAACCGGTTGATTGTTCCCGCAGCTTTGTCAGAGAATGCGGTGAAAAATTAACGCGAGAGGCTGGCATGATCCGAATCACCCGAGGGCTGTTGCTTTGCCTGGCGCTATTGGCAAGCCGAGGCGCGCTGGCGCAGCCGGATGGCATGCTGTCCGGCAACCTGTCCAGCGTCGGCTCCGATACGCTGGCGAATCTGATGGCGCTGTGGGCGCAGGACTTCAGCCAGCATTATCCCAACGTTAACCTGCAGATCCAGGCCGCCGGTTCTTCGACGGCGCCAACCGCATTGGCGGCGGGTGCCGCTCAGCTCGGCCCGATGAGTCGGCCGATGAAGGCCGCGGAAGTCTCTGCATTCGAGCACCGTTACGGTTATGCGCCGTTGGCGGTACCGGTCGCGGTCGATGCGCTGGTGGTGCTGGTGCATCAGGACAATCCGCTGCGCGGTCTTAACCTGCAGCAGCTCGACCGAATTTTCTCCGCGACCCTGCGCTGTGGCGAAAGCCAGCCTTTGACCCGGTGGGGGGAGCTGGGGCTGACCGGTGATTGGCAACAGCGTGCGTTGCAACGTTTTGGACGTAATTCAGCCTCCGGCACCTACGGTTATTTCAAGCTGCGTGCGCTGTGTGGCGGTGATTTCATGCCGCGCGTCAATGAACTGCCGGGGTCGGCTTCGGTGGTGCAGGCGGTGGCCGGTTCGTTGAACAGTATCGGCTACGCCAGCATCGGTTTTCGCGCCAGCGGCGTGCGGCTGCTGCCGTTGGCGGAATTCGGCGAAAACTACGTCACCCCCAATGACGCCAACGTGCGCAACGGCAGCTATCCGTTGTCGCGCTATCTGTATATTTACATCAATAAGGCGCCTAACCAGCAACTGGAACCGCTGACGGCGGCATTTCTCGATCGCGTGCTGTCGGATACCGGGCAAAATCTGGTCAATCACGACGGCTATCTGCCGCTGCCGCCAGAGACTCTGCAGAAAACCCGCCTGGCGCTGGGCCTGCAATAAACTGGCCTCTGGGCACCCTGGGTGCCCAACATGAATTTCTTTCATCTCCCGTGAAAATTCTTCCATTGCCGCCCGGCAGTCGACGTGACAGCATGCTGAATATAAGTCATCTAGACGTCTGGAAGTCCACTTTGTAACCCGACGTAATAGTTCACATTGTAAATCACTGAGGTAAAGGCCCGAGCTTTTGCCGGCTAGCGGGAGTTATATTATGTGCGATTGCAATTCTGCCTTTCACGCTGACGTTGTCGGCAGTTTGTTACGCCCTGCGGCGCTGAAAACCGCTCGCCAACAGTTTCTGCAGGGCGAGATTGATGCCGTTCAGTTACGGGAGGTTGAAGACCAACAGATCCGTCTGGCGGTGGCAAAACAGAAAGATCTCGGTTTGGCGGTCGTGACGGATGGGGAGTTTCGTCGGGCGTGGTGGCACTTCGACTTTTTGGAAGGGCTGGACGGCGTGGAAGGTTATGACGCGGAGCAGGGGATCCAGTTTAACGGCGTACAGACGCGGGCGCGCAGCATTAAGGTGGTCGGCAAATTGGGCTTCAACCCGCAACATCCGATGCTAGCTGACTTTCGTTTTCTGAAGACTATCGCCGGTGATGTGGTGCCGAAGATGACCATTCCCAGCCCGAGCGTGCTGCATTTTCGCGGCGGGCGCAAGGCCATCGACAGCCAGGTTTATCCGGATCTGAACGCCTATTTTGACGATCTGGCACAGACCTACCGCGACGCGATCAAGGCATTTTATGATGCCGGTTGCCGCTATCTGCAGCTTGACGACACCGTCTGGGCCTACCTGTGCTCTGACGATCAACGGCGGCAGATCCGCGAGCGTGGAGAGGATCCCGATCTTCTGGCGCGGATTTATGCCGATGTGCTGAACGCGGCGATCGCCGACAAACCTGAGGATCTGATCATCGGGTTGCACGTTTGCCGCGGTAATTTCCGTTCCACCTGGATCTCCGAGGGCGGGTATGAACCTGTGGCGGAGATCCTGTTTGGTCAGGTGAATATCGACGCCTTCTTCCTCGAGTACGACAATGAGCGTTCCGGGGGTTTTGAACCGCTGCGTTTTATCAAACCGGGCAAACAGCAGGTGGTGCTGGGCCTGATTACTACCAAAAACGGCGAACTGGAAAATCCCGAGCAGGTGAAACAGCGGCTTAAAGAGGCGGCGCAGTTTGTCGATCGTCGACAGCTTTGCCTCAGCACCCAGTGCGGTTTTGCTTCGACCGAAGAGGGTAACAGCCTGAGTGAGCAGCAGCAGTGGAATAAGCTGCAAAGCGTGGTGAATATTGCCGAACAGGTTTGGTAGGGCAAAAAAATCGGTTCATACCGTGCGGAAACTGGTGGTTTATTGGCGTTTTCGCGCGGTCATGAGTTATCTGCTTCACGTTTTGTGAATGCGTTGCTCAAAAATGATACAAATCATGTATTGTATATTTATTGATAGCCCCTATGATCGACTGGTGCCGAAAGATTATCTGGTCGATAGCTCTGCTTTTTGTCATGCGACTTGCCTTTCAACGCTATAAACGTTTAACTTAGCCTCCGTTGTCGGACTAAACCTCCATTTATAACTCCTAAAACTCTGCCCATCATCATGAGTGGTCACTTTCGAATAAGGACAAAACGCCGGACGTTATGCGTTTTCTGCTCTTATTGGTCTCGCGATGAAATGGCAAGCCGGCAACCGGATGGGGCTTAACGCTACCTCCATATCGGGCATTTTTTTTCATTTGAACAGGCAACACGACATCGTATGAGTCATCGTTTAACGTCAAAAGATATTATCGCATTGGGTTTTATGACCTTTGCCTTATTCGTCGGCGCCGGGAATATCATTTTCCCGCCGATGGTCGGTTTACAGTCCGGTGAGCACGTCTGGACCGCAGCTGTCGGCTTCCTGATCACCGCCGTCGGTCTGCCGGTGATGACCGTGATCGCCCTGGCGCGCGTCGGTGGCGGTATTGACGCCCTGAGCTCGCCGATTGGCCGTCGCGCCGGTCTGTTGCTGGCTACCGTCTGCTATCTGGCCGTAGGCCCGCTGTTCGCCACGCCGCGTACCGCGACCGTCTCCTTTGAAGTGGGCATTGCACCGCTGACCGGTGATGGCGCCATGCCGCTGTTTATTTACAGCCTGGTGTATTTCGCACTGGTGATCGGCATCTCGCTGTATCCGGGCCGTCTGCTCGATACCGTGGGCCACGTGTTGGCACCGCTGAAAATTGTTGCGCTGGGCGCGCTCGGCATTGCCGCGCTGGTTTGGCCGGCAGGCACGCCTATCCCGGCGACCGACATTTATCAGAACGTTCCTTTCTCCTCCGGCTTCGTCAACGGCTATCTGACTATGGATACGCTGGGCGCGCTGGTATTTGGCATCGTTATCGTTAACGCCGCGCGTTCCCGCGGCGTCAAAGATGCCGGTTTGCTGACGCGTTACACCATTCTGGCCGGGCTGATTGCCGGTGTGGGCCTGACGCTGGTTTACCTGAGCCTGTTTAAATTGGGCTCCGGCAGTGGCGTGTTGGTACCTGACGCGACCAACGGCGCGGTGATCCTGCATGCTTATGTGCAAAACACCTTCGGTGGGCTGGGCAGCTTCTTCCTGGCAGCGCTGATTTTCATCGCCTGTATGGTGACTGCGGTTGGCCTGACCTGCGCTTGCGCCGAGTTCTTTGCCCAATATCTGCCTTTTTCCTACAAGACGCTGGTGTTTATTCTGGGGCTGTTCTCGATGGTGGTTTCCAACCTGGGCCTGAGCCATCTGATCCAGATCTCTATCCCGGTGCTGACCGCGATTTACCCGCCGTGCATCGTGCTGGTGGTGCTGAGCTTCACCCTGCGTTGGTGGAACAGCGCGCCGCGTATTATTGCGCCGGTGATGTTAGTCAGCCTGTTGTTTGGTATCCTTGACGCGGTGAAAGCGTCCGCCTTCCAGCAAGTGCTGCCGGATTGGACCAATCACCTGCCGCTGGCGGAACAGGGTCTGGCATGGTTGTCGCCTTCGCTGTTGATGCTGGTGCTGGTCGCGATTTATGACCGGGTTTGTACGCGTTCCGAAGTGACCGCGCACTCCTAAATTCCCGGCTAAATTTTGGGCCACGGACTTGTCCGTGGCTTTTTTACGTTTAAAAAACACGGGTTATTTTCATGCAACAACAGTCACCCACCGCTCCCGCGCCCAATAAGCTAAAACGCGGTCTCAGCACCCGTCACATTCGTTTTATGGCCCTGGGTTCGGCTATCGGTACCGGCCTGTTCTACGGTTCGGCAGACGCGATTAAAATGGCCGGGCCAAGCGTTTTGCTGGCGTACCTGATTGGCGGCATCGTCGCTTTTATCATCATGCGTGCGCTGGGCGAGATGTCGGTCAACAACCCGCAGGCCAGTTCGTTCTCGCGCTATGCACAGGACTATCTGGGCCCTATGGCCGGGTACATTACCGGCTGGACTTACTGTTTTGAAATCCTGATCGTCGCCATTGCCGACGTGACCGCCTTCGGGATCTATATGGGGGTGTGGTTCCCCGAGGTGCCGCACTGGATTTGGGTACTGAGCGTGGTGCTGGTGATAGGCGCCATCAACCTGATGAGCGTGAAGGTGTTCGGCGAGCTGGAGTTTTGGTTCTCCTTCTTCAAAGTGGCCACCATCATCATCATGATTGCCGCCGGTATCGGTATCATCATCTGGGGGATTGGCAACGGCGGTCAGCCGACCGGCATCCATAACCTGTGGTCTAACGGCGGCTTCTTCAGCAACGGCTTTATCGGCATGATCCTGTCGCTGCAGTTGGTGATGTTCGCCTACGGCGGCATCGAGATTATCGGTATCACCGCCGGTGAAGCCAAAGACCCGAAAACCTCCATTCCCAAGGCCATCAACTCGGTGCCGTGGCGTATCCTGGTGTTCTACGTCGGTACGCTGTTTGTCATTATGTCGATCTATCCGTGGAATCAGGTGGGAACCAACGGCAGTCCGTTTGTGCTGACTTTCCAGCATATGGGCATTACCGTGGCGGCGGGCATCCTTAACTTCGTGGTGATCACCGCGTCGCTGTCGGCGATTAACAGCGATGTGTTTGGCGTTGGCCGCATGCTGCACGGCATGGCCGAGCAGGGCCATGCGCCGAAGATGTTCAGCAAGGTGTCCAAACGCGGGATCCCGTGGGTCACGGTGGTGGTGATGATGCTGGCGCTGTTGCTGGCGGTGTATCTCAACTACATCATGCCGGAAAACGTGTTCCTGGTAATTGCCTCACTGGCGACCTTCGCCACCGTATGGGTGTGGATCATGATCTTGTCCTCGCAGATTGCCTTCCGCCGCGGCCTGAGCAAAGAGCAGGTGAAAGGCCTGGCGTTCCCACTGCGCGGCGGGGTGTTTACCTCGGTGGTGGCGATCGTCTTCCTGGTATTTATCATCGGTCTGATCGGTTACTTCCCAACGACTCGGGTATCGCTGTACGCCGGGCTGGTGTGGGTAGCGGTGCTGCTGGCGGGGTATTACTTCAAGGTCAACCGCCAGAAAAAGCTGGCGATACTGGCACAGCAACAGGATTGAAGATGAAAACACCGGCCATGAGCCGGTGTTTTTCTGTAGGTGTATTTTGTGTTCTAGGCAAAATCCAGCTTGCGCAGCTTTGATACGTCGATAGATTGTCTGGCGTGCCACAAATCATAAGTATCCTGCATTTCCATCCAGACCCGCTCGGAGCTGCCGATGACAATGGACAAACGGATAGCCATTTCTGGCGATATATCTGATTTACCATTAATCAGACGCTGTACCGTTGATGGTGCCACGTCTAATGCTTTGGCCAAGCCGCGAGCACTGAGGTTTAATGTCTCCATGGTCTCTTTTATCAATTCCCCGGGATGTGGCGGGTTAAACATTTGAGTCATTAATGATAATCCTCATAGTTAACGATATAGACGTCACCCTCTACCAATTTAAAGGTGATTCGCCAGTTACCGGTTACTGTTATTGACCAAAGTCCGCTCCGATCGCCGGTTAACGAATGCAACAAGAAACCGGGAAGATCGACATCATTGCTCTCTTTGGCCAGATTCAGCACGCTTAAACGGAGGCGGATTTTTTTCGCCTGTTTGGCATCAATACCTGCGGTTGAACCCGTTTCAAAAAATTTCTTTAGTCCCTTATGCCTGAAGCTTTTTATCATCCTGATGGCTCCTTAGGTGTTGCGTTATACGCATCATAATTTCCTGCCGCGCATGGCGCAACGTTTTTGATGGTTTTGTGACCTCTATTGCTTATGCTTATCCTCAGGTTCGTCGTCACCGGAAGCGCGCGCTTCGATACGTAGGCTGCTGTCGCTCAGCCTTTCCTCTTTCCCTTCTCCGGCGCAGCGAGCCAGCACTTCGCGAATATCCTGCATGCTGCTGCTCAGGGCGCTAAGCGACGGTTGCAGAGTGCGGCTCATGCGGCTTTCATCCAGCGAAGCGCTGTGCAGACAGCCGATGAACAACAGCGTGGCCAGCAGGGTAAACAGCCGATGTTTTACCTGTTTCAGCAATGGCATCTCTTCTTTCACGTGGCTGGGTGAGCGTATTAACACCGCTTTCGGTGGGCAAGAAAAGAGGCTGGAGATATCTGCTGGCAATTGGTGGAGAATAATTACCAGCAGAAACAGTTACGTCAGCCTGCGTCAGGAAATGTCTGCCGCCTGCCGCAGAGGACTTAGCATGCTGCGCATGTCGTTGCCGGTCGGCGTTTGGTGCACCCGCAAATCGAATTCGTTAATCACCGCCAGGATATGGTCAAAGATATCCGACTGAATACTTTCGTATTCTGCCCATACCGTGGTGTTGGTGAAGGCGTAAATCTCCAGCGGCAACCCCTCTGGCAGCGGTGCCAACTGGCGCACCATCAGCGTCATATTCTGGTGAATGCCAGGATGGGCGCGCAGATAGGCCACCAGGTAAGCGCGCAGCGTGCCAAGGTTGGTCAGGCGGCGGCCATTGAGCGGTGAACTGAGATCTACACCCGTCTGCTGATTGTGCTGGCTCAGCTCCTGCGTTTTATCGTTCAGGTAGCGTTGCAGCAGCGGGTTACGGTTCAGGCGCTGCTGTTCCTCCTCCGACAAGAAATGCACGCTGGTGGTGTCGATATTGATACTGCGTTTGATGCGACGGCCACCGGATTCCGACATGGAGCGCCAGTTTTTGAAGGAGTCGGAGATCAGCGCGTAAGTCGGGATGGTGGTGACGGTATTGTCCCAGTTGCGCACTTTCACCGTGGTCAGGCCAATGTCGGTCACCGCGCCGTCGGCGCCGTATTTCGGCATTTCCAGCCAGTCGCCGATGCTCAGCATGTCGTTGGCGGAAAGCTGGATGCCGGCCACCAGGCCGAGGATCGGGTCCTTAAATACCAACATCAGCACCGCCGTCATCGCCCCCAGGCCGCTGAGCAGCAGCAAGGGCGATTTCCCCATCAGCAGTGAAACGATCATGATGCCAATCAGGATCGCCGCCACCAGCTTCAGGCCCTGGAAAATACCGCGTAGCGGCAGCTGATTGGAGATCGGGCTTTGGCGCAGCATCGCCAGCAGCGTGTCCAACAGGGAAAACAGCGACAGCAGGGCGAAGCCCATGATCCACACCTGGGCGGCGGTAATGATAATCGCCTGAGTCTCGCTACCGGCGTGCAACCACAGCACCGCCTGCAGATTAATGATCACCCCTTGCAGCAGCAGCGCCATACGCTGGAACAGCTTGTACTGGGTGATAGCCTGCTGCCAGACACGTTGCGACCGTTGGCCACGGCGTTGGATCGCCGCCAGCACCACGCGGTGCAACACCAGGTGGATCACCACCGAAATCAAGAGGATCAGTCCCAGCACCATCAACAGGGACATCATCCCGCTGAACTCCAGCCCGAACTTCTCCAGCCACAGGGTTATCTGTTGTTGCATTGCCGCTCCTTTAAAAAATGCGCAAAAAATATCCAATACACTCAAAAGACGTTAGCCTAATGGTTACGGGTCATAATGTGCGGCTGTTTACCCTTTTTTACATAGGGTTAGCGCTGACTGATTATCTCCACCCCCCGGCTCCTCCCCGAGTTTACCGGCCAGAGAGGAGGGGGACTGACACTCAACGTGGCATTGTTCGTGGCATTGAATAACGTCGTCGATTTCGTTTTGTACAGCTGGAGGAAAGTCATGCTTAACGCCTGGCATCAACCGGTCTCGCCTTTTGTGGTGAAGAAGGGACAACGCCTGGATATCACGCTGTGGTTACAGGGCAATGAACTGCCTGAACAGGTTTTTTTACGTGCCGAGCCGGACAATGAAGAATGGTTGCTGATCATGAAGGGGCAGCAGGTTGGCGGGCTGCAGCGATACCAGGCCAGCCTGACCCTGAATGAGGGCGAAGCGACCCGCCGCTACTGCTTCAAGCTGGTCTGGGCCGACCGCCAGCAATGGTTCGGTCCACAGGGAGAGTCTCTGACGCCGCCAGGGCAACTGGCGCAATTTGCCGTCGACGTGCCTGACAGTAGTCCGCAATGGGTGGCCGACCAGATTTTCTATCAAATCTTTCCCGATCGCTTTGCCAGCAGCGGCGGCGAACATGGCATTCAGAGCGGCAGCTATCGTCATCATGCCGCCGGCTGCGATGTCGTTCGCTGCGACTGGCAGCAGCCGCTGGAGGATCGACACGCCGCGTCCACCTTCTATGGCGGCGATTTGGACGGCATTAGCCAAAAATTGCCTTACCTGCAGCAGTTGGGCGTGACGGCGCTCTATCTGAACCCGATTTTCACCGCGCCCAGCGTGCATAAATACGATACCGAAGACTATTATCAGGTCGATCCCTACCTGGGCGGCAACGTTGCCTTGCAACGTTTGCGAGTGAGCACTCACAAAGTGGGAATGAAACTGGTGCTCGACGGGGTGTTTAACCATACCGGCGATTCCCACCCGTGGTTTGATCGTCACCAGCAAGGCGACAACGGCGCTTGCCACCATCTGGATTCTCCCTACCGTGGCTGGTTTAATTTCTACCTGGATGGCCGTGCGCTTGACTGGAAGGGCAACGCCAGCCTGCCGAAGCTCAACTTTGCGGAACCCCAGGTGGCGGAAGCGATTTATCGCGGTGAGGGCAGCGTAGTGCGCCATTGGTTACGCCCGCCCTACAGCATTGACGGCTGGAGGCTGGACGTGGTGCATATGCTGGGTGAAAACGGCGGAGCCACCGGCAACCTGCGGCATCTGGCAGGCATTTATCACGCGGTTAAACAGGAAAATCCGCAGGCCTATGTGCTAGGCGAGCATTTTGGCGATGCGCGGCGCTGGCTGCATGCCGGCGTTGAAGATGCGGCAATGAATTATATGGGCTTCGCCCTGCCGGTCAGGGGATTCCTCGCCGGATTGGACGTCGCGCATCACCCGGTGCGGATGTCGGCGGCGGACTGCGCACAATGGATGGACGGCTACCGGGCCGGCTTGCCGCATGGCCGCCAGTTGATTCAGTTCAATCAACTCGACAGTCATGATACCGCGCGCTTTCTGACGCTGTTGCAGGGCAACCGGGCGCGGATGCAGATGGCGGCAGTGTGGCTGATGAGCTGGATCGGTGTGCCCTGTTTATATTATGGCGATGAAATTGGCCTGGATGGCGCTAACGACCCGTTCTGTCGTAAACCCTTCCCGTGGGATGAAAGCCACTGGGATCGGTCCCTGCTGGCGTTGTTCCAGCGTATGGCGGCACTGCGCAAGCAGAGTCTGGCGTTGCGTCGCGGTGGCTGTCAGGTGCTGCATGCGGGCGGAGAGACCTTGGTGTTCGTGCGTCTCTATCAACAAGAACAGGTATTGGTGGCGTTACAGCGTGCCGGCAGCGGTGCAGTGACCTTGCCGCACACGCCGTTGCTGGCCGCAGGCCAATGGCAGCGACTGGAAGGAAAGGGCGAAATGGAAGAAACGCAGAACGCGATGTCGCTGCAATTGAGCGAAGAGTCCGTTACCCTGTGGCGACGTCTGGGTTAAGACAGAAAAGGGCCGGCATCCCGGCCCTCCATTTAGTGAGTGGGCGTTCACACGCCTAATGAGCCGATCAATATCCCACGGCAGAACCGGCTGGGCGGCGAACGTCATTGGCACCGTACAGGTAGCCTTCGCGCACTTTGCCGGACACCGCTGAATCGTTGCCGGAATTAGCCGGGCTGACGCCCGCGGCACCCGGCAGGCCCACCAGAATCAGCTCGGCCGCGCCCCATGGCGTTTGCTCAACCATCTTGTAACCCATACCGGCAAGAATTTTAAGCGTATCGGCAGAAACGCCGCGCTGCTCGTAGTAAACCTCATCCGGCAACCACTGGTGATGGATGCGTGGCGCATCTACCGCCTCCTGCGGTGCCATGCCGTGGTCAATCACGTTGAGTGCGGTCTGCAGGGTGATGGTGATGATGCGGGAACCGCCCGGCGAACCGAGCACCATAAAGATTTTATTGTCTTTGGTCACCAGCGTCGGGCTCATCGACGATAGTGGGCGCTTACCGGGGGCAATACTGTTGGCGGTACCCTGCACCAGACCATAGAGGTTTTTCTCGCCGACTTTGACGGTGAAGTCATCCATCTCATCGTTGAGGAAGAAGCCGGTGCCAGGGGCGATCACCACCGCACCAAAGCGGCCGTTGACGGTATAGGTGGTGGAGACAGCGTTGCCATCATGATCGACAATCGAGTAATGGGTGGTTTCCGGCTTCTCGTGGGGTTCCATACCGGGCTGTACGTTTTCCGACGGTGTGGCTTTGTCAGCGACGATTTTCTTGCGAATTTCTTCGGCATAGCTCTTGCTGACCAGCCTGTCGATCGGGTTCTTGATGAACTCCGGGTCGCCAAGGTAGGTGTTGCGGTCCATATAAGCGTGACGCATCGCTTCGGTCATGGTGTGGATTGCGGCCGCCGAATTGAAGCCCATGCTCTTCAGGTCATAACCTTCAACCACGTTAAGGATTTCACACAGCGTCACGCCGCCTGAACTGGGTGGCGGGGCCGATACAAATTTATAGCCGCGATAGCTACAGGTAATCGGCGGGGTTTCGGTCACTTTGTAGTGGGCGAAGTCGGCCGCGGTCAGGATGCCGCCGCCTTGTTTGGCCGCTGCTTCAACCGCCTGAGGAATTTTGCCTTTATAGAAGGCGTCCGGCCCCTCTTTGGCGATAGCGGCCAGGGTGTCGGCCAAATCACTTTGCACCAGGCGATCGCCTGGCTGTAGCGAAGAGCCGTCCGGGCGCAGGAAGATTTTGGCGGCCTCCGGGTCTTGTTTAAAGCGTGCGGTGGTCGTATCGAGAATATCGGTGTCGGCACGGGTCAAGATAAAGCCCTCGCGCGCCAGTTTGATGGCCGGTGTCATGACCTGTTCGCGGCTCAGCTTGCCGTATTTAACGCGCGCAGTTTCCATGCCCAGTACGGTGCCCGGCACGCCCGCCGCCAGATAGCCATACAGGCTGGCGCCTTTCTTGACGTTGCCCTCGGCATCCAGATACATATTGGCATTGGCCGCCGCCGGCGCGGTTTCACGGAAGTTGATAAAGGTATCGGTGCCGTCGGCCAGGTGCACCGTCATAAAGCCCCCGCCGCCAATGTTGCCGCAGCACGGGTTGACCACCGCCTGCGCGTAACCCACCGCCACGGCGGCGTCTATGGCATTGCCGCCCAACTTCAGGATATCGACGCCGACCTGTGAGGCCAGATGTTGCGATGTCACCACCATGCCGTTTTTGGCTTCGACCGCCGGATTGGATGCGGCATACAGGCTGCTGCTGACCAGCAGCGCCGCCATGGTCAGCGGCTTGCTCCATTTCTGTAAAAACATAGTTATTCCTACCCTGTCAGTTTTCTTATTGTGTTTGGCTTGCCCCGGTGTCGTGCAAAGAGTGGGCCAGCGTTATTGATACTAGCTGCAGATAAGGGATTGTGCGGAAAACGGCCAGGGAAATGTGAGCGGAAACAAGGAAATGAAGCACGCAAAACGGGCAGCATGCCCTGATTTGGCGCAAAAAAAACCGGCCACGGGGGCCGGTTGATACGCTGACAGGCTGAAATTACAGCTTGGAAGCGTTTTCGGACAGGTATTTAGCCACGCCGTCCGGAGAAGCGCCCATACCTGCTTTGCCTTTTTCCCACTGAGCCGGGCACACTTCGCCGTGCTGCTCGTGGAATTGCAATGCGTCAACGGTACGGATCATTTCGTCGATGTTACGGCCGATTGGCAGGTCGTTAACAACCTGAGCGCGAACCACGCCGTCTTTGTCGATCAGGAAAGAACCACGCAGGGCAACGCCTGCTTCTGGGTGCTCGATGCCGTAAGCTTTCTGAATTTCACGCTTAATGTCAGCAACCATTGCGTATTTCACTTCCCCGATGCCGCCATTCTCGACTGGGGTTTTACGCCATGCGTTGTGGACAAATTCTGAGTCGAATGAAACGCCAACCACTTCAACGCCACGCTTCTGGAACTCTTCATAGCGGTGATCGAAAGCGATCAGCTCAGAAGGACATACGAAGGTGAAGTCCATCGGCCAGAAGAACAGGACGGCCGGTTTGCCGTTCAGGTGCTTCTTGAAGTTGAAGTTTTCAACGATTTCGCCATTGCCGAGTACGGCAGCTGCGGTGAAGTCAGGGGCTTGACGAGTTACCAGGACCATAATTACTCCTGTAATAGGTGTTAAGGGGTTGATGTAAAAACAAGGGCCAGTATAGGGGCCACGACTGGGTGAATAAAGGGTAAAAGACCAATCGATGAGATAGCTTTTACCTATCAAAGTCGTTGATTAAATTTAGCGAGCTTTAAAAATAACCTTTTCCCGTAAAAGGGCAAGGCTTAAAAAGCAATTTCTTGTAAAGCGTCGCATTTTCAATGGGTTTGGTTTGACCTTACAGCTTTTTCTCTTTTGCCTGCTGCATCATCTGTGGGTAAAACTGCCAGAACTGTGTTTCAAGCTGATGATAATTGCGCTCTACGTCGGCGAAAGAGCCCGCCAGCGCCGCCAGACGCGGGCGACGACTGGCCATGCCCGCCAGCACGTTGCCGATAAACGGCAGCTCGGCGTAGCGCTCCAGCCAGCGTTCCGGCCATAAATAGCCATTCAAATTCTGAAAGCGCACCGGCGTCAGCGGCAAATGCGGCACGATCTGACCGCGGGCTTGCTGGGTGAAGCCGTGCAGGCTGAGGGACGGTTCCAGTTGCTGCCAGTGGCGAGCCAGAAAGTGATCCCACACCACGTCGAGCGTGATTGGCGCTACGCGCCGGTGTTCTTCGGAGAAATAGTCGCGGCAGGCTTTGACCTGCGGCAGGCTGTCGGTCAGAACATCGACGCGGCGGTGCATCATAATGCCGGCCACCACCTCGGGATCGTACTCGCCTGCGGGGTTGCCGCGCACGAAGTCGGCCAACAGATTGCCCAGTAAAGAGCTTTCCGCAAGCTGGGCCAAATGGAGATGAGCGAGAAAATTCATCCGGCAACTATACCTGAAGTCATGCAAATCCTCCTTATTTCTTGCCGCTGACCGCCCACAGCTTTAGACTAGGCCGCCTGTTTTTTATGACCAACATACCCGTCGCCTTTCAAGCCGCAGTGTTGTTGGCTGCACTTGCCCACTCCGGTCACTTACTCAAGTAAGCTCCCGGAGATGGGCAAGCTGGCCGCCTAACTGCAACTTGAAATTCATAGGGTATATACAATTGAAGAAGTGAATACCCATGCGCGTCGCCGATTTTTCATTTGAACTTCCCGAGTCCCTGATTGCCCGCTATCCCCAATCTGAGCGTAGCGGTTGCCGCTTGCTGCAGTTGGACGGGCCGAGCGGCGAGCTGACGCACGGCGTATTCACCGATCTGCTGGATAATCTGGAAGCCGGCGATCTGTTGGTGTTCAACAATACCCGGGTGATCCCGGCGCGCATGTTTGGCCGCAAGGTCAGCGGCGGCAAGATTGAAGTTCTGGTTGAGCGCGTGCTGGACGACCATCGTGTGCTGGCGCACGTTCGCGCCTCGAAGGCCCCTAAACCAGGGGCTGACCTGCTGCTCGGCGACGATGAAAGCATCTCCGCCACCATGGTGGCGCGCCACGATACGCTGTTCGAACTGCGTTTCAACGATGAGCGCGACGTGTTCACTATCCTCAATGCCGTCGGCCACATGCCGTTGCCACCTTATATCGACCGCCCGGACGAAGACGCTGACCGCGAGCTTTATCAGACAGTCTACAGCGAGAAGCCGGGGGCCGTAGCGGCGCCGACCGCCGGGCTGCACTTCGACGAGCCGCTGCTGGCTACGCTGCGCGAGAAGGGCATCGAGATGGCCTTTGTCACGCTGCATGTGGGCGCGGGTACCTTCCAGCCGGTGCGGGTGGAAACCATCGAAGAACACGTCATGCACGCCGAATATGCGGAAGTGCCGCAGGATGTGGTTGACGCGGTATTGGCCTGTAAAGCTCGCGGCAAGCGCGTGGTGGCGGTAGGTACGACCTCGGTGCGCTCTCTGGAAAGCGCCGCCAACGCCAGCAAGGACGCGTTAATTGCCCCGTTCTTCGGCGACACCAGCATCTTTATCTTCCCCGGCTACCATTATCAGGTGGTTGACGCGCTGGTGACCAATTTCCACCTGCCGGAGTCGACGCTGATTATGCTGGTTTCCGCCTTTGCCGGTTATAAAAACACCATGAATGCCTATCAGCAGGCGGTGGCCGAGCAGTACCGATTCTTCAGCTATGGCGATGCGATGTTCATCAGCCGTAACCCTCAGGCGGAGCAAGAGTCCGTCGGCGCCTGATTTTCTGGGCTGCGCATCTGGCGCGGCCCTGTTTTAACGACATCAGACTGTTTCTCTGATGCTGGAGGCTTTGTGAAGTACGAATTAGACACTACCGATGGCCGCGCTCGCCGTGGCCGCCTGACCTTTGACCGCGGCGTGGTGGAAACCCCGGCCTTTATGCCTGTTGGCACCTACGGCACGGTAAAAGGCATGACGCCGGAAGAAGTGAAAGAGACCGGCGCGCAGATCCTGCTGGGCAACACCTTCCACCTGTGGCTGCGCCCAGGCCAGGAAATCATGAAGCTGCATGGCGACCTGCACGACTTCATGCAATGGCATGGCCCGATCCTCACCGACTCCGGCGGCTTCCAGGTGTTCAGCCTGGGCGCAATGCGCAAGATTAAAGAGGAAGGCGTTCATTTCCGTAACCCGATCAACGGCGACAAGGTGTTCCTCAGCCCGGAAAAATCGATGGAAATCCAGTATGACCTGGGTTCCGATATCGTGATGATCTTCGACGAATGTACACCGTACCCGGCAGACTGGGACTACGCCAAGCGTTCGATGGAAATGTCACTGCGCTGGGCGCAGCGCAGCCGCCAGCGTTTTGACGAACTGAACAATAAAAATGCGTTATTCGGCATTATTCAGGGCGGTGTTTACGAAGATTTACGTGATGTTTCAGTAAAAGGGCTGGTGGATATCGGTTTTGATGGTTACGCTGTGGGCGGCCTGGCGGTCGGTGAGCCAAAAGAGGATATGCACCGCATTCTTGAACATGTTTGCCCGCAAATTCCGGAAGATAAGCCGCGTTACCTGATGGGCGTCGGCAAGCCGGAAGACCTGGTTGAAGGCGTGCGTCGCGGTATCGATATGTTCGACTGCGTGATGCCAACGCGTAATGCCCGTAACGGCCATCTGTTCGTGACTGACGGTGTGGTAAAAATCCGTAATGCCAAGCACAAGGATGATACTTCTCCGCTGGATAAAGACTGTGATTGCTATACGTGTCGCAATTACAGCCGCGCCTACTTGCATCATCTCGATCGTTGCAACGAAATACTGGGTGCCCGATTGAACACCATTCATAACCTGCGTCACTACCAACGCCTGATGGCGGGTTTACGCGAGGCCATTGAACAGGGTAAATTAGAGCTGTTTGTTGCGGATTTCTACGGTCGGATCGGTAAACCGATTCCACCTTTAAACGCTTGAATTAATAATTGATAACTTAATGAGGGAATTTCAATGAGCTTTTTCATTTCTGACGCCGTCGCATCCGCAGGGGCTCCGGCTCAGGGAAGCCCGTACTCTCTGATCATTATGCTGGTGGTGTTCGGTCTGATTTTCTATTTCATGATCCTGCGCCCACAGCAGAAACGCGCTAAAGAGCACAAGAAGCTGATGGATTCGATCGGCAAGGGTGATGAAGTGCTGACCACCGGTGGCCTGATTGGCCGCGTGACCAAAGTGGCTGACACCGGCATTATCGCCATTGCGCTGAACGACACCACGGAAGTGATGATCAAGCGTGACTTCGTGGCGGCCGTTCTGCCGAAAGGTACCATGAAGGCCCTGTAATTTTGTTTTCCCGAAGGGAATTGCCGTGCTAAACCGTTATCCTTTGTGGAAGTATCTGATGCTGATCGTGGTGATCTTCATCGGTCTGCTTTACGCGCTTCCCAACATCTATGGTGAGGATCCGGCTGTACAAATCACTGGCGCGCGCGGTGTCGCCGCCAGTGAAACTACACTGGACCAAGTCCGTACCGTATTAGAAAAAGACAAGATCGCGAGCAAGTCGATTGCGCTGGAAAATGGCGCCATCCTGGCTCGCTTTAGCAATCCTGACATTCAGCTGCGTGCCCGTGAAGCCCTGATGGCGGAACTGGGTGACAAGTTCGTGGTTGCGCTGAACCTGGCGCCGGCCACACCAGCCTGGCTGGCCATGCTGGGCGCCGAACCGATGAAACTCGGTCTGGACCTGCGCGGTGGCGTGCACTTCCTGATGGAAGTCGACATGGACACTGCCCTGAGCAAGCTGCAGGAACAGACCATGGATACCCTGCGCAGCGAGCTGCGTGAAAAGGGCATTCCTTATGCGTCTATCCGCAAGTTGGACAACAACGGCGTGGAAGTGCGTTTCCGTGACGATGCTGCCCGCGATCAGGCCATCAGCTACCTCAGTCCGCGTCAGCGCGACATGGTGTTCTCTGCCAACGGCAGCAACACCCTGAAAGCCAACTTGACGGATGCCCGTCTGAGCGAAGCGCGCGAATACGCGGTACAGCAGAACATCACTATCCTGCGTAACCGCGTTAACCAGCTCGGCGTTGCCGAACCGCTGGTGCAGCGTCAGGGCTCCGACCGCATCGTGGTCGAGCTGCCGGGCATTCAGGATACCGCTCGCGCCAAAGAGATCCTCGGTGCTACCGCTACGCTGGAATTCCGCCTGGTTAACACCAATGCGGACGTCACGGCTGCGGCCAATGGCCGTGTCCCAGGCGACTCAGAAGTGAAAGACACCCGTGAAGGCCAGCCTGTCGTGCTGTACAAGCGTGTGATCCTGACCGGTGACCATATCACCGACTCCACTTCCAGCACCGACGAATATAACCAACCGCAGGTGAACATCTCGCTGGACAGTGCCGGCGGCACTGCGATGTCCAACTTCACCAAGGACAATATCGGCAAGCCGATGGCGACCCTGTTTGTGGAGTACAAGGACAGCGGCAAGAAAGACGCCAACGGCCGTGCGATTCTGGTGAAACAGGAAGAAGTGATCAACGTGGCGAACATTCAGTCACGTCTGGGCAACAGTTTCCGTATTACCGGCATCGGCAACCCGAACGAAGCACGTCAGCTTTCGCTGCTGCTGCGTGCCGGTGCGCTGATTGCGCCAATCCAGATCGTGGAAGAGCGTACAATCGGCCCGACCCTGGGACAACAGAACATCACCCAAGGTCTGGAAGCCTGCTTGTGGGGCTTGGTGGCATCCATCGTGTTTATGGTGGTTTGGTACCGTAAATTCGGCATGATCGCCACCACGGCGCTGGTCGCCAACCTGGTGCTGATTGTCGGCGTGATGTCCCTGCTGCCGGGGGCGACGCTGACCATGCCGGGGATTGCCGGTATCGTGCTGACGCTGGCGGTGGCGGTCGACGCCAACGTACTGATTAACGAACGTATCAAGGAAGAGCTCAAGAACGGACGTTCCGTTCAGCAGGCGATCCATGAGGGCTATAAAGGCGCGTTCTCCAGTATCGTTGACGCCAACATCACCACCCTGATCACCGCGATCATTCTGTACGCAGTAGGTACCGGTTCGATCAAGGGCTTTGCGATTACCACCGCAATCGGTGTGGCGACGTCCATGTTCACCGCGATTGTCGGTACCCGTGCCATCGTCAACCTGCTTTACGGCGGCAAACGCATTAACAAGCTGTCTATCTGAGGAGTGCGTTGTGGCACAGGATTATACTGTTGAACAACTCAACTACGGCCGTAGAGTCTATGACTTTATGCGCTGGGATTACGTGGCCTTCGGCATCTCGCTGGTGCTGCTGATCGCGTCAATCGCCGTTATGTCGGTACGCGGTTTTAACTGGGGTCTGGATTTCACCGGCGGTACGGTGATTGAAATCAGCCTGGAAAAACCGGCCAACCTCGATCTGATGCGCGATACGCTGGAAAAAGCCGGGTTCCAGGACCCGGTTATTCAGAACTTTGGCAGCAGCCGTGACGTGATGGTGCGCATGCCACCGGCGACCGGTACCGCTGGCCAGGAACTGGGTAACAAAGTGATCGGCGTGATCAACGATTCGGTCGACAAAAACGCTAGCGTAAAACGCATTGAGTTCGTCGGCCCGAGCGTGGGGACCGAACTGGCGCAAAACGGCGGCATGGCGCTGCTGGTGGCGTTGATCAGTATCCTGATCTACGTCGGTTTCCGCTTCGAATGGCGTTTGGCGCTGGGGGCGGTTATCGCGCTGGCGCACGACGTGGTCATCACCCTGGGCGTGCTGTCGCTGTTCCATATCGAGATTGACCTGACCATCGTCGCTTCATTGATGTCGGTTATCGGTTACTCGTTGAACGACAGCATCGTGGTTTCTGACCGTATTCGTGAGAACTTCCGCAAGATCCGTCGCGGGACGCCTTACGAAATCATGAACGTGTCGCTGACCCAGACGCTGAGCCGTACTTTGATGACCTCCGGTACCACCCTGATGGTGGTGCTGATGCTGTACATCTTCGGCGGCGCGATGCTGCATGGCTTCTCTCTGGCTATGTTGATCGGTGTGTCTATCGGTACCGTATCTTCTATCTACGTGGCGTCCGCGCTGGCGTTGAAGCTGGGTATGAAACGCGAGCACATGCTGCAGCAGAAAGTGGAGAAAGAGGGCGCAGATCAGCCTTCTCTCTTGCCGTAATCTGTCGGTGAGTTGAAATAAGATGCCGGTCGGCTTATCCCGACCGGCATTTTTTTGCCTGAAAATCGCTAGCCGAGACTGGTCAGTGTCAATCGGTTAAGCGCGTTCACCAGTTCTGCCAGGCTACTCGCCTGCATTTTTTCCATGACTCTGGCCCGATGCACTTCGACGGTGCGTACCGCGATAAAGTGACTTTCGGCGATCTGTTTGTTGGTCATCCCAGCGGCTACGGCACGGGCAATATCGCGTTCGCGCGGCGTCAGCGCGCCGAAAAGCTGTTGCCGTTGGCGTTGCTCAACCTGACGTTGCGAATGGATAATGCCGCGCTCCAGTGCTTCAATCAGCGGCGCGGCGGCGATCGGCTTTTGTAGAAAATCGACGGCTCCCAGCTTCATTTCCTCCACGGCCATGGCAATATCGCCGTGACCGGTGACGATCACCACCGCCAGCGTACTGTTTTGCCGCCGCAGCTGTTGATGAACCTGCTGTCCGTCAATCCCCGGCATCCGGATATCCAGCATGACGACGCCGCATTGATAGGGATCGATGCTGTCGATGAATTTTTGACTTTCGTGCCAGGTTTGTACCCGGTAATTCAGCCCTTCGAGTAAAAAGCGGCAGGCGTCGGTAACGGCAAAATCATCATCAACCAGATGTATTAGCGCCATGGCTGGGATCCTTTTGAATAATGGGGAAATGCACAGTCACGCGTAGCCCCTGTTGTTGTGGGGAAGCCAGGTAATTTTCCAGCGTCAGCTCTGCGCCTTGGCCCTTCAACAGCCGCTGGCAGATCACCAACCCTAACCCGAGACCTTCCTGTTTGGTACTGCGGAAGGGCACGAACGGCAGTGCCAGTTGCTCGGCGCTGAGTCCGCCGCCATCGTCTTCAACGAGCAACCGTTGTTGATGTGCGTCGGTTTCGTGGCGCAGAGTGATATATTCGGCACCCGCCTGCAGGCTGTTGCTCAACAGATTGGTGAGCACTTGCTCTAATAACGTCGCCTGGCTGAACAGCTGAGTCTGCGACGGGATGTTAATCGTTAATCGGCACTGCGGATGCTGCTGTTTTATTTGCATCAATTGGATGACGTGTTCCACCAGCGGGCGCAATAACAGCCATTGCGCACTTTCGTCATGGGGTGTTTTGCTGGCCCAGCGTCGCAAATTAACGATGCTCTCCGCACCACGCTGCGCTTGCTGGCCAATCTGCTCGAGGATTGGCAGCAGTTCATGCTGGCTGTTGTTGCGCTCAAGGCGAATACGACAGCCTTCCGCATAGTGGCGGATCGCCGCCAGCGGCTGGTTAAGCTCATGGGCAAAACCGGAGGCCATTTCGCCCAAGGCGCTGAGGCGCTGCGCCCGGGCCAGGGCCGTGTCTCTGGCACGTAGCGTCTGATGCATTTGTTCAAGCTGGCGCCCGCGGCGGCGCACCAGATAGCCTACCCACAGATGATTGGCGCCGAGTAACGCCATCCCCCCGAAGACGCCACTGAGCAGTAGCCAATGCTGCTGTGCCCAAAGGTACAGCTCCTGCCAGAGAGAACGCTGTGTCGGGTGGATATTCAGATCCTGCAGCAGTTGGTTAACCTGACGCGATGACGCCGGGGCTCCCCAAACGGGCAAACCGGGGGTGTTCATCTGCAGCAATTGGCGAGTCAATTCGTCTGCCAACCGGTCCGGCACGTGGTTTAAGGCGGCAAAGGACCAGTTAGGGTACAGTTCGGTGCTGGTCAGGCAGCGCTGGCCGCTTTGCTTCGCCAGCAGTGCGCGATAATCACCGGCCTGCAGTAATCCTTCCGCCTGCATTTTTTCCAACAGGCAAACCGGCACAATCGCCGCATCCAGCGCCCGATCGCGCAATTGATAAAGCAGGGCATCCGCCGGATAGCCGCTGAAGTGCGGTCGCAGATCTTTCTCCGGGTTTAGCCCCGCGCCGAGCAGTTCTTTGTACCCCAGCAGGTAGCCGCCAAAAGCATCGGCGGCGACGGCACCGACGTTCTTTCCTGTCAGTTGGTGGGGCGTGGTTATCGGACTGTCGCCCCGCACCAGGATGACGCTGCCGACGACGTTGCTTGAGCCCTGCAGAGAGGGTTGGGTTGAACGCAGTGAAACCAGCCAGCGCAGCGGATAGCGGTTATCCAGTTGAACATATTGCGCCGGGTTGGTGAGCAAAAAATCGACGCGTTGATGGCGGACCGCTTCATTCATACCGTCAAGACTGACCGGCGACAGGCGGAAATGGTCATCGGGAAACTGGCGGTTGAGATGATCGACCAAGGGCTGCCACTGGGTCAGCGCATGGGCATCGCCACGCAGCGCCAGTACCGCAATGCTCCATTGCCCCGCCCAGGCCGCATTTAACCAACTGCCCAGTAACAGAAATAGCGCTGCTTTTTTCACATCCTCTCCGCTTTTATGATCCCCATCACCGGTCTGAATTGTCCTGGATCAAGCCGTCGCCGGTAATGTGGTAAACCACAATATTGGTGGCCGGTTGCCCTTTTTACACTCCCTTGTATCAGTTCCCCGGCAGGAACTTATTGGGAGAAATCAATGGACAGTGGGAAACGGCAGTTTTTACAACGACTCGGTGCGCTAACCGCCGGCGCTGCGTTGGTGCCGCTGGCGCAGTCAGGGTGGCAATTGCAGCCGACTCGCCGAGAGGGCGACGGCAAAAAGCGCATGGCGATGCTGATTGATCTGCGTCGCTGCATCGGCTGTCAGGCATGTACCGTCAGCTGCGCGGTGGAAAATCAGCTGCCTCAGGGGCAATTTCGCACCAGTGTACTGCAATATCAGGTCACTCTGGAGGGTGAGAACTCGACCACCAACGTCCTGTTACCGCGGTTGTGCAATCACTGCGATAACCCGCCCTGCGTGCCGGTTTGCCCGGTACAGGCCACTTTCCAGCGGCAGGACGGCATTGTGGTGATCGATAACACCCGTTGCGTTGGCTGTGCCTATTGCGTGCAGGCCTGCCCTTATGAGGCACGCTTTATCAACCATGAAACTCAAACAGCGGACAAATGCACGTTCTGCGTGCATCGGCTGGATGCCGGACTACTACCGGCCTGTGTCGAATCCTGTGTCGGAGGCGCACGGATGATTGGCGATCTTAACGATCGTCAGGGAGTTCTCAGGCGTACTTTAGAGCAGCACCAGCCTCAGCTCAAGGTACTCAAGCCTGAGCAGGGCACGCATCCGCAGGTTTTCTATCTGGGACTCGACGAGGCTTTCGTCAGCCAGGTTCAGGGGCAACCGGCGTTGTGGCAGGAGGTGCACGCATGATCCGTGAAATCATGGTCCGTCCGCAGGAGATCGCCTGGCTGCCCTGGGCGGTGCAGTATTTCTTCTTCATCGGTTTGGCCTGTGGCAGCGTCATTATTGCCGTCTGGCTGCGCTGGCGTGAACCCAGTAAAACGCTTCGGCTGGAACTGGCCGCCGTCTCGTTGGCCGTCGTGAGCGGTACGGTGGCGCCATTGGCCCTGAGCGCCGATTTGCATCAGCCCGCTCGCATCTGGCATTTCTACGCCCATTTTACGCCCTGGTCGTGGATGTCGCTCGGCTCACTGTTTTTACCGCTGTTCAGCCTGTCGGTCGTGAGCTATTTCGTTCTGTTGCTGCGTGGCCGGTTGAGAGCGCAAACCTTGCCGATCTGGGCGCGTTGGTTGCAGGTCTTCCCTGCATGGCAAGAAGAGAAATGGCTGCGTTGGGTGGCATTGGGCTGCTTACTTTCCGCAGCCAGTATTTTGCTCTATACCGGACGCGAGGTTTCTGTGCTGCGGGCACAGCCGCTGTGGTACAGCCTTTGGTTACCCTGGCTGCTGTTGCTCACCGCTATGCAGGCCGTTCCGCCGCTGTTGGCCTGTTGGCTGCGTCACGAACCACAGTGGCAGCCGCGTTTGGCTCGCTATCAGGCCGTGACCTTATTGTTGCTGTGTATCTCATGCCTTGGCTGGTGGCTGGATGGCAGCACGTCCTCTGCCGCGTTGCATCGCCTGGCTAGCCAAGGCGTGGTTTGGCGTTTGGCCGGCATCGCCTTTGCCGCCTCGATCTTGTTGCTGTTGGCGCTGGCCTGGCGAGTTCGCCGCCGAGCACTAGGGGCAAAAGGGTTGCTGGGCCAGTGCATGGTCGCGCTGTTGCTCTGCTGGGGCGTGCGTTGGCTGCTGCTGATGCAAACCCAGACGCTGCCCAAGTTCAACGTATTAACCAATCCCTATGTGCTACCGCTCGGCAGCGAAGGGCTGTTGGCGATTCTGGGCACTTTGGGTTTGTGGATAGCGTTAATCATTGGGATCCGTGAATTACAGCATCAGCTGATGGAGAAAAAACATTATGGCTAAGTCAACACGGCGTCAGTGGTTAAAAGGCGGGCTGGCCCTGGGCGGGTTGACGCTGTTCGGCGCCAGCTACAGCGAGATGGTGCAGAAGGTGTTTACCGGGCTGTGCGACGGCAGCAGCGGCAGATTGACGCTGGACAGGATCAGCGCCAACGCCTTGCCGACCGAAGGGCGTCGACACCCCGATGGCTGGCAGGCCAACCCGCAGCAGGCGGTATCGATGACCCAGTGTTTTGGCTGTTGGACGCTTTGCGGGGTGCGGGTCAGGGTCGATCGCGAAAATCATCAGGTAGTGCGGGTGGCGGGCAACCCTTATCATCCGCTGTCCCACGATCGCCACTTTCCCTATGCTTTACCGGTGAGCGACGCACTCAACCGCTTGGGAGGCGATGAAGGTCTTGAGCAACGCTCGACGGCCTGCGCCAGGGGCGCGACCTTGCTGGAGGGGCTAACCAGCCCTTATCGGGTGCTGGAACCGATGAAGCGGGTGGGGCCGCGCGGCAGCGGGCAGTGGCAGCGCATCAGTTTCGAGCAGTTGATTCAGGAAGTGGTGGAGGGCGGCGATCTGTTTGGCGAGGGGCCGGTCGAGGGGCTGCGGGCTATCCGCGATCTCGACACGCCGCTCGATCCGGAACAGCCTTCGCTGGGGCCCAAGGCCAATCAACTGTTGGTCACCAATGCCGGTGATGAAGGCCGGGACGCGTTCATCAAGCGTTTTGCGCAAAACGCCTTTGGGACACGTAATTTCGGTCACCATGGCGCCTATTGTGGATTGGCCTATCGCGCGGGTTCCGGGGCTTTAATGGGCGATCTGGAAACCAATGCCCACGTTAAACCGGATTGGGATAATTTGCGCTTTGGGCTGTTTCTCGGCACTTCACCGGCGCAGTCCGGTAACCCGTTCAAGCGTCAGGGGCGCCAGTTGGCCAATGCCCGCATGCGCGACGAGTTTCGTTACGTGGTAGTGGCTCCGGCATTGCCCTTGACCACTACCCTGGCCAACGATCACAACCGTTGGGTGCCGGTGTTGCCCGGTACAGACTCTGCGTTGGTCATGGGCATGATCCGCTGGATTATCGAACAGGAACGTTATAACGCCGGTTATCTGAAGTTACCCGGTGAGGTGGCAATGCAGGTCGCCGGTGAAAAAAGCTGGACCAATGCCACGCATCTGGTAGTAACCGATGAAGATCACCCCTTGTGCGGACAGTTTTTGCGCCAGATACATCTGGACGGCAGCACGCCAGGAGAGGCAGAAAGTTCGCCTTTGGTATGGGATGAGCTGCGGGGTGAGCCGGTAGCGGCCAACCAGGCGCTGCAAGGGCCGTTGCGGGTGGATCAGCCATTGCAGTTGGCCGACGGCTCGCAGGTTCGGGTGCGTTCGAGTTTCCTGTGCCTGCAACAGGCGGCTGAGCGATTTACGCTGGATGAATACAGCGCGCGCTGCGGCGTCAGCGCCGAGACCATTGCCGCATTGGCCAAAGAGTTTACCTCTTACCAACGGCAAGCCGCGGTGATTGCCCACGGCGGCATGATGAGCGGCAACGGCTTTTATAACAGCTGGGCGGTGATGATGCTCAATGCGCTGATCGGTAACCTGAACCTTAAGGGCGGCGTTTCGGTGGGCGGCGGCAAGTTCAAAGAGTTTGCCGACGGGCCCCACTATAACCTGAAGACGTTTCCCGGCATGGTGAAACCGAAAGGGTTGGTGCTGTCGCGCAGCAAACAGGCGTATGAACAATCCGACGAATATCGCCGCAAGCTCGAGCAAGGGGAAAAACCTTACCCGGCGCGCGGGCCCTGGTACCCGTTCGTCGCGGGCCAGTTCACCGAGCAACTGGCGCCGGCGCTGATGGGATATCCCTACCCGCTAAAAGCCTGGATCAGCCATATGGGCAACCCGCTGTATGGCGTGGCCGGCCTGCGTGAGGTGGTTGAGCGTCGGCTGAAGGATCCGCGACAGCTGCCTTTGTTCATTGCGGTCGATGCCTTTATTAACGAAACCAGCGCGTTGGCGGACTACATCGTGCCGGATACGCATAACTTCGAGAGCTGGGGTTTTACCGCCCCCTGGTCCGGTGTGATGGTGCGGGCAAGCACCGCGCGTTGGCCGGTGGTTCCGGCACGTACGGCGAAAACGGCCGATGGGCAGCCGGTGGCGCTGGAGAGCTTTGTCATTGCGCTGTCTAAAGCTATGGGGTTACCGGGCTTTGGCGACGGCGCATTGCAGGATCCGCAGGGTAACCGCTTCGGGCTGCACAATGCCGAAGATTATTATCTGCGGGCGGCGGCCAACGTGGCCTTTGCCGGTGAGCCGCTGCCCGAGGCGACGGAAAGTGAGCTGCGATTGACCGGGGTCGATCGCCTGAAACCGGCGCTGGACAGCGTGTTGAAAGCGGATGAGCGACTGCGCGTGGGCTATCTGCTGGCGCGCGGTGGGCGTTTTGCGCCTTATGAACAGGCGTGGCGTGGCGATGAAACCGGGCCGCAATGGAAAAGGGGGCTGAATATCTGGAATGAAGAGGTGGCCCGACATCGCCATGCGATGACGGGAGAGCGCTATAGCGGCTGTCCTACCTATTACCCGCCGCGTTTTGCCGACGGCTCCGACGTTGGGGAGCACTATCCGCCAGAAGCATGGCCGTTCCGTTTGATGTCGTTCAAGTCGCATCTGATGAGCAGCGCTACGGCGCCGATCGATCGCTTGCGTGCGGTGAAACCGTTCAATCTGGTGGCGCTGAATCCGGCCGATGCACAACGCTATGCGCTGCGGCATGGCGATCGGGTCAGGTTGCAGACCCCAGGGGGCAGCGTCGAAGCCCAGATCAGCCTGCTGGACGGCGTGATGCCTGGCGTTATTGCTATTGAGCATGGTTATGGCCATCGCGAGATGGGTGCGCGGACACACACGCTGGATGGTCAACCGTTGCCCGCGGACGTGCGCATTGCCGCCGGCATTAATCTCAACGACCTCGGCTTGCCCGATCCGACCCGCGAAATCAGCAATAGCTGGCTGGATTGGGTCAGCGGCGCGGCGGTGCGCCAGGGGTTACCGGCAAGGTTGCAGCGTTTGAGCTAAGTGGTGGCCCACTCTCGGTCAAGATCGGGAGTGGGCATTCAAAGATTAGTGCTGAGGGACGGCGGCCGTAGTGGGCTCTACGCTGTGCAACCGGACATAGCCCAATTGCTCTGGCGTCAGGCCGCTGAAACGCAGCTCAAAGCTGTATTCTGTTTTGGGCAGCAGCGAGTCCGGGGTGGCGATCGGTTGTGAAAGTGCATCTGCCGTCAGCGGTTTGCCGGTAGCCGCATCCAGTTGGCCCCATTCCACTACTGCCTTGAACGCAGGCAAGGAAGCTTGTGACAGGGTGCGAACGTGCAACAAGGCCTGGGCACCGTTAGCCTCGGTTTTTACGTGGCTAAGCGATACGCTCAGCTCGCCGAGGTTGCTGTGCAGGCGGGCCGCATTGTTGGCCGCCGGTACCAGATAGACGCCGCTGGTGGAGTTCTGATTCAACTGGTTTTGCTGTTCCAGCGCCGTGGCCTGATTGGTCAGAATGGTGAGTTTCTGATTCAGTTCAACCACCTGATTACGCAGCTTCGGCACCTCACGAGTTGGTGCGCAACCTGCCAGCAGAACCAGTGCGCTGAGCAGGAAAATCTTGGGGTAACGGGTTGTCATGGCGGGCATTTCCTATTCAACATCTCCTGATATCAGCTTAGCCCGCCTGGTGGGGAAAGTCATGTTCGTCGCCTTTTGGGGCACTATTTCGAAGAGGGGCTCGCAACAAATAACCGGCGGCCTTTGTTGTGACCGCACTTCGGGGTAAACTGTTCTTAACTATGAAAACGTTTATCAGGACGTGTTATGCATTGCCCTTTCTGCGCCGCCGTTGATACCAAAGTCATTGATTCCCGCCTGGTGGGCGATGGTTCGCAGGTGCGCCGTCGCCGCCAATGTTTGGTTTGTAATGAACGTTTCACCACCTTTGAAGTGGCTGAGCTGGTGATGCCGCGGGTGATAAAAAGCGATGAAGTTCGTGAGCCCTTCAACGAGGACAAACTGCGCCGCGGCATGCTGAAAGCGTTGGAAAAGCGCCCGGTCAGCTCCGACGACGTTGAAAATGCGATCAACCACATTAAATCCCAACTGCGCGCCACCGGCGAGCGTGAAGTGCCGACCAAGCTGGTGGGCAATCTGGTGATGGATGCGCTGAAAAAGTTGGATAAAGTGGCCTATATTCGCTTTGCTTCGGTTTATCGCAGCTTTGAAGATATCCGCGAATTCGGCGAAGAGATCGCCCGTCTGCAGGACTAAGGGAGCTTTTGATGCATAACGACGAATTGTATATGGCGCGCGCCTTCGAGCTGGCGCGGCTGGGGCGTTTTACCACCGCACCTAACCCTAACGTCGGCTGCGTGATTGTGCGTGATGGCGAAATCGTCGGTGAAGGCTATCATTTGCGCGCCGGTGAACCCCATGCGGAAGTGCATGCCTTGCGCATGGCGGGTGAAAAAGCCCGTGGCGCTACCGCCTACGTTACGCTGGAACCCTGTAGCCACCACGGCCGCACGCCGCCCTGTGCCGATGCATTGGTCGCCGCCGGTGTCACCCGCGTGGTCGCGGCGATGCAGGATCCTAATCCGCAGGTCGCCGGTCGCGGTTTGTATAAGCTGCAGCAGGCCGGTGTGGACGTGCGTCACGGCGTGATGCTGGCCGAGGCCGAGGCGGTGAATCTGGGCTTTCTCAAGCGGATGCGCACCGGTTTCCCTTATGTACAACTGAAGCTGGGCGCCTCGCTGGATGGCCGCACGGCGATGGCCTCTGGCGAGAGCCAATGGATCACCTCTGCGCAGGCACGTCAGGACGTGCAGCGCCTGCGGGCAGAAAGTGCCGCCATTCTCAGCACCAGCGCTACGGTTTTGGCTGATGATCCGTCCCTGACGGTGCGTTGGGATGAGCTGGACGCCGCAACTCAAAGCATTTATCCGCGTGAAAATCTGCGCCAGCCATTGCGCATTATCCTCGATAGCCAAAATCGCGTCACACCTCAGCATCGGGTGGTGAATCAGCCGGGTGCAACCTGGTTGGCACGCCTGCAGGCGGACGCTCAAACCTGGCCGCAAGAGGTCGAGCAACTGACGTTTCCGGCGCACGGCGGCGGAGTCGATCTGGTGGTGATGATGATGCAACTGGCGAAACTCCAGGTAAACTCCCTCTGGGTCGAGGCCGGTGCGCAGCTTGCCGGTGCCTTGTTGCAGGCGGGGCTGGTCGATGAGCTCATTTTGTACATCGCGCCAAAACTGTTGGGCGATAATGGCCGCGGTCTGTGTCAACTGCCGGGCCTTGAGCGTCTGGCCGATGCGCCGGAGTTTGTTTTCAGCGAAGTACGGCAAATTGGCCCCGATTTGCGCCTGCGCCTGAAGGCAAAATACTGAATTTAATGCCCGCGAACCGGGACGGTCAGCGTTTTACAAAACCGCCCGCGCAGGCAGATAAAGAATGTGATAGAATCCGCCCCCCTGCGGGGTATTGAACCCATTTTTAAGGAAAGCCCATGAAAGTTATCGAAGGTGTTGTTGCTACTCCAAATGCCCGTGTGGCGATCGCAATTGCACGTTTTAACAATTTCATCAACGACAGCCTGCTGCAAGGTGCTATCGATGCACTCAAGCGTATTGGCCAGGTTGCTGACGACAACATCACCGTTGTCTGGGTCCCGGGCGCTTACGAGCTGCCGCTGACTGCACGCGTGCTGGCTAACACCGGCAAATACGATGCGGTTATTGCACTGGGCACCGTTATCCGTGGGGGCACCGCGCACTTCGAATATGTCGCGGGCGAAGCCAGCTCCGGCCTGGGCAGTGTTTCTCTGAACACTGAAATCCCGGTTGCCTTTGGCGTGCTGACGACCGAGAGCATCGAACAGGCTATCGAACGTGCCGGCACCAAAGCGGGCAACAAGGGCGCTGAAGCTGCTCTGACCGCACTTGAAATGATTAATGTTATCAAAGCTATTAAAGCCTGAATTTAGTTAAGGGGAATTCCGTGAAACCTGCTGCTCGTCGCCGCGCTCGTGAGTGCGCTGTTCAAGCGCTTTACTCTTGGCAGTTGTCTAAAAATGACATTGCCGATGTTGAACACCAGTTCCTGACGGAGCAAGATGTCAAAGATGTGGACATCGCCTATTTTCGGGAGCTGCTGTCCGGCGTGGCGGTGAATGCAGGTCTGCTGGATGGCCTGATGGCACCTTACCTGTCGCGTCAGCTCGAAGAGCTGGGCCAGGTGGAAAGAGCCGTCCTGCGCATTGCGCTGTTTGAGCTGAAAATGCGTGAGGACGTGCCGTACAAGGTGGCTATCAATGAAGCGATCGAGCTGGCGAAAACCTTCGGCGCTGAAGACAGCCACAAGTTTGTGAATGGCGTGCTGGACAAAGCAGCACCAAGCATCCGCAAGAAAAAATAAAAAATTAAGGCCGGTATCCCCGGCCTTAATTTCTTCTATTGGAACATCGACCATGGCATGTGGCGAATTTGACCTCATTGCCCGCTATTTTGACCGGTTTAAGAGTCTGCGCCGGGACGTACAGTTGGGCATTGGAGATGACTGCGCACTCCTGACAGTGGCAGAAAAACAGCTTTTGGCCGTCAGTACCGACACCCTGGTTTCGGGCGTTCACTTCCTGCCGGACATCGATCCGGCCGATCTCGGCTACAAAGCGTTGGCAGTTAACCTGAGCGATCTGGCGGCTATGGGCGCGGATCCAGCCTGGCTTTCATTGGCATTAACCCTGCCGGAAGTGAATGAGCCCTGGTTGAAGGCGTTCAGCGACAGTCTGTTCGAACAACTCAATTATTACGGCATGCAGTTGATTGGCGGCGACACCACGCGCGGCCCATTGAGCATGACGCTGACGATCCACGGTCTGATCCCGGCCGGCCGGGCGTTGACCCGTGGCGGCGCACGTATTGGCGATTGGATCTACACCACAGGGACGCTGGGTGACAGCGCTGCCGGGTTGGCTATCGTGCAGGATCGTCTGCAGGTGGAGGACGCCGACGCCCGCGATTACCTGGTTGGGCGCCATCTGCGGCCACAGCCGCGAGTGCTGCAAGGGCAGGCGCTGCGCGATCTGGCCAGCTCGGCGATTGATATTTCGGACGGTCTGATTTCCGATCTGAAACACGTGCTGAAAGCTTCCGAGTGCGGTGCGCGCATCAATTTGGATGAGCTGCCGCTGTCGCAGGCGCTAAGCAGCCATACCGATGCTGAACAGGCGTTGCGCTGGGCGTTGACCGGCGGAGAGGATTACGAGCTGTGCTTCACCGTACCGGAGATCAATCGCGGTGCGTTGGAAGTGGCGCTGAGCCATTTGGGGGCGGATTACACCTGTATTGGTCAGATTGGCCCGCTTTCGGAAGGCATCAAGTTCTATCGCAACGATGAAGCGGTGGAGCTGCCATGGCACGGTTTCGATCATTTCAGCGAAGGGCAGGCGTAACATGGATGAAGCAACACGTCGCTTGCGGATGAGCAATCCGTGGCACCTGTTGGCAACCGGCTTCGGCAGCGGTTTGTCACCGGTGGTGCCGGGCACCATGGGGTCGCTGGCGGCGATCCCGTTCTGGTTGTTGTTGATCCAACTGCCATGGCAACTCTATTCGCTGCTGGTGATGTTCAGCATCTGTATCGGCGTTTATCTGTGCCACCAGACGGCCAAAGATATGAAGGTCCATGACCACGGCAGCATCGTCTGGGACGAGTTCGTCGGAATGTGGATCACGCTGATGGCACTGCCGGTCAATGACTGGCAGTGGGTTGCCGCGGGCTTTGTGATTTTCCGCATTCTGGATATGTGGAAGCCGTGGCCGATTCGTTGGTTCGATCGCAACGTGCACGGCGGTATGGGGATCATGATCGACGACATCGTCGCCGGGGTGATTTCTGCCGGTATCATCTATCTGATTGGTCATCACTGGCCAGCCGGGCTGTTCTGATGACGAGGGCGCAGTAGTTACTGCGCCCTTAAAACTCACTACACTATTCAAATCCTGTCACATGATGCGGCACATAAGCCGTTTCCAGTTCGGCTATCTCGGCCTGCGTTAGCTCAAGATCGACGGCGGCAATAGCCTCTTCCAGATGTTCATGGCGTGACGCACCGATGATTGGCGCGCTGACGACTGGCTTGCTCAATAGCCAGGCCAGGGCAACTTGCGCTCGCGATACGCCGCGTTCTTGCGCAATGCTTGCCACGCGCTCGGCGATGATGGCGTCGATGCCTTCGGTTTCATCGTACAAGTTTTTGCCGACCTGATCGGACACCAGCCGCGCGGTGGTTTCTCCCCAAGGGCGGGTCAAACGCCCACGCGCCAGCGGGCTCCAGGGCAGCACCGCGATACCCTCGGCGGCGCACAGCGGCAGCATCTCTCGCTCTTCTTCCCGCTGGATCAGGTTGTACTGATCCTGCATGCTGACGAAACGCGTCCAGCCGTGCAGATCGGCGGTATAAAGTGCCTTGGCGAACTGCCAGGCATACATCGACGATGCGCCGATATAACGCGCCTTGCCGGCTTTCACCACGTCATGCAGCGCTTCCAGCGTTTCTTCCAGCGGCGTTTCATAGTCCCAGCGGTGGATCTGCAACAGATCAACGTAGTCGGTGCCCAGGCGTTGCAAGCTATCGTCGATGGACTGCATGATTTTAGCGCGCGACAGCCCAGCCTGCAGATTGCTCATAGGGAAATAGACTTTGGTGGCGAGCACCACTTCGTCACGGCGAGCGTAATCGCGCAGCGCCCGACCGACGATCTCTTCGCTACTGCCATCGGAGTAGCTGTTGGCGGTGTCAAAGAAGTTGATGCCGGCATCCAGCGCCTGTTTCAGCAGCGGGCGGCTGCTTTCTTCTGGCAGTGTCCAGGCATGGTTGCCACGGTCGGGTTCACCGTAGGTCATGCAGCCGAGGCAGATGCGGGAAACGTTCAGGTCGGTATTGCCCAGTTTCAGATACTTCATGCTTTCCTCCCGGTGTCAGCACAGAACTTTAACTGTAGCGGGTTTTCGGGCGACGCAAATGAAAACGCCCCCGCAATGCGGAGGCGTCGGTCAAATCAGGCGGGGAAATTATTGCGCCAGCCAGACCTCAATCTTCTGCTGTATACCGGCGGCATCCAGGCCCAGATCGACGCGGACTTCTTCCTGACTGCCTTGCGACACAAAGCTGTCCGGCAGGCCGATATTCAGTACCGGGATAACGCGACGCTTAGCCATCAGCAACTCGTTCACACCGCTGCCGGCCCCGCCCATAATGGCGTTTTCTTCCAGCGTGACCAGTGCGTCATGGCTGGCTGCCAGCTCCAGCACCAGCTGTTCATCCAGTGGTTTTACGAAGCGCATATCCACCAGCGTGGCATTGAGGGCTTCCGCTACCTGCGCAGCTTCCTGCAGCAACGTGCCGAAGTTCAGGATCGCCAGTTTTTCACCTTCACGGCGGACAACGCCTTTGCCAATCGGCAGCGCGCTGAGGGGTTCCAGCGGCGCGCCGGTACCCGTACCGCGAGGGTAACGTACGGCGCTTGGGCCTTCGCTATAGTGATAACCGGTGTAGAGCATTTGGCGGCATTCGTTCTCATCACTTGGCGTCATGATCACCATGGTCGGGATGCAGCGCATGAATGACAAATCGAACGCACCCTGGTGAGTCTGACCGTCAGCGCCGACAATACCGCCGCGATCGATGGCAAACATCACCGGCAAATTTTGAATCGCGACGTCGTGGATCAGTTGATCGTAAGCGCGTTGCAGGAAGGTGGAGTAAATCGCCACCACCGGCTTGTAGCCGCCAATCGCCAGCCCGGCAGCGAAGGTTACCGCGTGCTGTTCGGCGATCGCCACGTCAAAATATTGCTGTGGATAGTCGCGCGAGAATTGCACCATGCCCGAGCCTTCGCGCATTGCCGGGGTAATCGCCATCAGTGAGCTGTCTTTGGCGGCGGTTTCGCACAGCCAATCGCCAAAGATTTTTGAATAGGTCGGCAGGCCGCCGGCGCTTTTCGGCAGCGTACCGCTGGCCGGATCGAACTTGGGTACCGCGTGGAAGCTGATTGGGTCTTTTTCTGCCGGTGCGTATCCGCGGCCCTTTTTGGTCATGATATGCAGCAGTTGCGGGCCTTTCAGGTCACGCATGTTTTTCAACGTAGCGACCAGCCCCTGAACGTCGTGGCCGTCGACCGGGCCAATGTAGTTAAAGCCCAGCTCTTCGAACAGCGTGCCCGGTACTACCATGCCTTTCAGGTGTTCTTCGGTACGCTTGACCAGCTCTTTGATTGGCGGCAGGCCGGACAGCACTTTTTTCCCGCCCTCACGCAGGGTGGAGTAAAGCTTGCCGGACAGCAGCTGCGCCAGATGGTTGTTAAGCGCACCGACGTTTTCCGAAATCGACATTTCGTTATCGTTCAGTACCACCAGCATATCCGGGTCGATATCACCGGCGTGGTTCATGGCTTCAAACGCCATACCTGCGGTGATCGCGCCATCGCCGATAACGCAAACGGTACGGCGATTTTTACCTTCGCGCGCGGCCGCTACCGCCATGCCGAGACCGGCACTGATCGAGGTAGAGGAGTGGCCAACCGATAACACGTCATACTCACTTTCCGCACGCCAAGGGAAAGGGTGCAGGCCATTTTTCTGGCGAATGGTGGAAATTTTGTCGCGGCGCCCGGTCAGAATTTTGTGAGGGTAGGCCTGGTGACCGACGTCCCATACCAGATGATCGAAGGGGGTGTGGTACACATAGTGCAACGCCACCGTCAGTTCGACGGTACCCAGCCCGGACGCAAAGTGGCCGCTGGAACGACTGACGCTGTCCAGCAGGTATTGCCGAAGTTCGTCACACAGCTTCGGCAAGCTCTCTTTCGGCAACGAGCGGAGTTCATCGGGATTTTCCGCTAGCGCCAAGGTCGGGTATTTGGCTATATCAAGACTCATTCGATACTCATATCAGAGGAGTTAACGTCACACGTTAATTGTCGCGTTCAATAATGAAGCTGGCTAACGCTCGCAATGGCGCTGTGTTATAAGATTGTGCTGCCAAAGTGTCTAATGCAGCTAAAGCTTCCTGATAGAGATCCCACGCTTTTGCTTTCGCGCTGTCAAGCCCGAGCAAAGCTGGATAGGTGCTCTTTCCGTGTTGCTGGTCCGCCCCCTGGCGTTTACCGATTTTTTCGGTTTCGCCGACCACGTCCAAAATATCATCCTGCACCTGAAACGCCAGGCCTATCGCGGCGGCATAACGATCAAGCTGCGGCAGGGCTTTACGGCCGGGTTCACCGGCGGCCAAGGCCCCAAGGCGAACGGCCGCGCGAATTAACGCGCCGGTTTTGTGGCGATGGATCTGTTCCAACGCCTCCAGACCTATCTGCTTGTCTTCGGCTTCCAGATCCAGCGACTGCCCGCCGCACATGCCGGCCACGCCGCTGGCGGTAGCTAGTTCGGAGACCATCGCCAGCCGATCGCGCAGCGCCACCTCGGGCATCTCCGCATCGGCCAGAATGGTGAATGCCAGCGTCTGAAGCGCATCTCCGGCCAGAATGGCATTGGCTTCGCCAAATTTGATGTGGCAGGTTGGCTGACCGCGACGCAGATCGTCGTCGTCCATGGCCGGTAAGTCGTCATGGATCAGTGAATAGGCGTGAATGCATTCTACCGCAGCCGCGGGCGCATCCAAATTATTCAGTGATACGCCAAACATCTGCCCGGTGGTGTACACCAGAAACGGGCGCAGGCGTTTACCGCCCAGCAGCGCACCGTGACGCATTGCCGCCACCATATTGCCATCGTTGAACGGCAGCGGTGCGATAAAATCCAGCAGCGTGCGGTCGGCCCGCTGGCGCAAGGCCTGCAACTGGTCAGAAAAAGCGGTCTGTTGGACAGTTTCGGACATGGTGATTACTCGGCATCCGGTGTGAAAGGCGTCAGCGCGTCATCATCGGCGCTGTCGTTAAGCAAAATTTGTACGCGTTGCTCCGCCTGTTGCAGTTTCTGCTGGCCCTGTCGCGCCAACTGTACGCCGCGTTCGAACTCATTCAATGCGTCTTCCAGCGGTAATTCACCCGATTCCAGACGCGTCACGATATTTTCCAGCTCGCTGAGGGAGCTTTCAAAGCTGACGCTTTGCTCTGTACTGTCTGATTGTGCAGGTTTTTTCGGCATAATTTTCTTTTTACATCATCATGTGAACAGTAGCGCTAGAGCCTATCCTAGCGGATCTTGATTAGCAAATCATGGCGCGCATGTGTGGTTTTGTGCACCGGGCTCCACCAGATAGTGGTATACTCTGCGCCGCAAATGCGATTGATAAAACATTCGGCAGTACCGTGGGTTTTATCAATCGCATATACATTGTAAATCCTTTTCCCTCGTAATTCTGACAATAAAGACCGCCATGAAGTTTATCATTAAATTGTTCCCGGAAATCACCATCAAGAGCCAATCTGTGCGCTTGCGCTTTATCAAGATCCTCTCGACCAGTATCCGCAACGTCCTGAAGCAGTATGATGAAACACTGGCGGTCGTCCGTCACTGGGATCATATCGAAGTTCGCGCCAAAGATGAAAACCAGCGGCCGGTGATTGCCGATGCGCTGACGCGCATCCCCGGTATTCATCATATTCTGGAAGTGGAAGACCGCGACTATACTGATATCCACCATATTTTCGAGCAGACGCTGGAAGCTTACCGCGAGCAACTGGAGGGGAAAACTTTCTGCGTGCGTGTGAAGCGCCGCGGCAAACAGGACTTCAATTCGCAGGACGTGGAGCGTTACGTCGGTGGCGGTCTGAACCAGCACATTGAGAGCGCGCGCGTTAAGCTGTCGCATCCACAGGTGACGGTTAACCTGGAAATCGAAGATGACAAGCTGATGCTGGTCAAAGCCCGTCGTGAAGGTATCGGCGGTTATCCGGTGGGGACCCAGGAAGACGTATTGTCGCTGATTTCCGGTGGTTTCGACTCGGGCGTTTCCAGCTATATGCTGATGCGTCGCGGTTGCCGCGTGCATTATTGCTTCTTCAATCTGGGCGGTGCCGCGCATGAAATTGGCGTGCGGCAGGTGGCTCACTACCTGTGGAACCGTTTTGCCAGTTCGCACAAGGTGCGCTTTATCGCCATCGATTTTGAACCCGTGGTCGGCGAGATCCTCGAGAAAGTCGAAGACGGTCAAATGGGCGTGGTGCTTAAGCGCATGATGGTGCGCGCCGCTTCACAGATAGCTGAGCGTTATGGTGTACAGGCTCTGGTGACCGGTGAGGCGCTGGGGCAGGTTTCCAGCCAAACGCTGACTAACCTGCGTTTGATCGACAACGCATCCGATACGCTGATTCTGCGTCCGCTGATCTCCCACGATAAAGAGCACATCATCAAAGTGGCGCGTGAGATTGGCACCGAAGACTTCGCCAAGACCATGCCGGAATACTGCGGCGTGATCTCGAAAAGCCCGACTGTGAAGGCGGTTAAAGCCAAAATCGAAGAAGAAGAAGCTAATTTTGACTTCAGCATTCTCGACCGCGTGGTCAGCGAAGCCAAGAACGTGGACATCCGCACCATCGCCGAGCAGACGCAGGAACAGGTTACCGAAGTGGAAACCGTGGCGGCGTTTGGCGCTGACGAGGTGATTCTGGATATTCGCTCTAATGACGAGCAGGAAGACAAGCCGCTGAAGCTGGATCAGGTTGAGGTGAAACCGCTGCCGTTCTACAAGCTCAGCACCCAGTTTGGCGATTTGGACCAGAGCAAAACCTACCTGCTGTACTGTGAGCGTGGCGTGATGAGCCGCCTACAGGCGTTGTATTTGCTGGAGCAGGGCTACAGCAACGTGAAGGTCTACCGCCCGTAATCGATCAAGGGGCGGATTAACCGCCCCTGTGATTTAATCGCGGAAATCGTACATCCCTGGAATCAAGACTAACTGAGCGGCGATCTCCGCCGCTTTTGCTTTACCCAGCAGCAAATCAATCAGCTTCAGCGCGAACTCCATTGAGGTTCCCGGCCCCTGGCTGGTGAGCAGGTTGACGCGCGCATCGTACACTACACGTCGTTCCATCCATTTGTCGGCCGGGATCTGTTCTTTCAGCCCAGGGAAGCCGGTCATATTGCCGACGGGGAACAGATCGTGGTGTTGCAGCACCAACGCGGGCGCAGCGCAGATGGCGGCGACGATATTACCCTGCAGATGCATCTGGCGCACTTTCTCCACCAGCAGCGGGCTGTCGCGGAAACACTCGGCACCTTTCAGGCCGCCGGGCAGCACTATCGCGTCGAAGGGGTCATCGACAATCGACACCAGCGCCGCATCTGCCAGCAGCTTGACGCCGCGTGAGCAGACAATGGTCAGGTTGCCGTCGCCGGCCACGCTGGCGGTGGTGACTTTGATGCCCGCCCGCACCAACAGATCTATCGTGGTGACGGCTTCGATTTCTTCGCTACCAGGTGCCAGGCAGACCAGCGCCGATACGCTCATATTCATTTTCCTTTCGCTTAATCAATTCAAACAGTCGCGCGTTCTCCGGCAGAGTCACGCCGTGGCTGCGTGCGCGCCGCAGCAGATAGCCGGTAATGTAGTCGATCTCGGTGTGACGCTGAGTACGGATGTCCTGCAGCATCGAAGAGACGTTGTCCGCAGTGCTCTGGATCACCTCCATCACATACTGCTGCAAGCCTTCACAGGAGGTCGAATAACCCTCCATCGCCATCACGCTGGCGGCTTCACGGCAGATGGCCTCAATCTGCTCAGGATAGCGCTGCAAATCGCCATTGCGGCAGTTATACAGCGCCGTTAGCGGATTAATCACGCAGTTTACTGCCAGCTTGCGCCAGTTCGCCGAAGTAATGTTGTTATGCCAGGCGACGTCAGGCAGCGCCTGATGCAGCACTTCCGCCAGATGGCTGAGCGAAGTCGCCGCCGGGGATGTCGGGCCGATATGGGTGGTACCGCCGGCCACATGGATAATGGTGCTGCCGTCATGGCGTGCGGCATGGGTGGTGGTGCCCTGCAATATCGGCTGATTGTTCGGCGGCAGCTCGTCCTGCGTGCCCATGCCGTTATGCAACAGCAGGATGGCGCAACGCGGGTTCAGCTTAGGCAACAGGGCACTGACCGCCCCGGAAACCTGCCAGGCTTTCAGCGTGACCAGCAACAGTTCGCTCTGGGCCAGATGTTCAGGATCGTTAGTGGGTAAATTACGGTTGAACGAGAGGCCTTCAGGCTCGATGACGTTCACTGCGCAAAAGGGTTGCGGTACTCGTAACCATCCCTGCACGTCGTGGCCCTGCTGATAAAGCCGGGAGAGCCACAGTTGTCCGAGCGCGCCGCAGCCAAGAACAGTTATTTTCATCCAGACTCCTTGGGGTAACGGGAAAAACGCTCAGTATCTATCCTATAATTATAGACTTTTCTGCTGCGCGGCGGGGCCGGCAAATTTTGTCTGAGGCGCTAAAGCGGTTATCATGCTCGGCATCGAAATCGCCTATCGCATTAGGCTCTAATTCAGGAGGAAGAAGTATGCCATCTTTCGACATTGTTTCCGAAATTGATATGCAAGAAGTACGTAACGCCGTTGAGAACGCCACGCGCGATCTTGGCACCCGTTGGGATTTCCGCAACGTGCCGGCCAGCTTTGAGCTGAACGAAAAGAACGAAAGCATCAAGGTTGCCAGTGAATCTGATTTTCAGGTGCAGCAACTGCTCGATATCCTGCGTGAAAAGCTCAGCAAGCGCAGCATTGACGGCAGCGCGCTGGAGATCCCGGAGGAGCTGACCCACAGCGGGAAAACCTACAGCGTGGAAGCCAAGCTGAAGCAGGGAATTGAAGCCGCCCAGGCGAAGAAAATCGTCAAGCTGATCAAAGACAGCAAGCTGAAAGTGCAGGTACAGATCCAGGGGGATGAAGTGCGTGTAACCGGTAAATCACGTGACGATCTGCAGGGCGTGATGGCGCTGGTGCGCGGTGCCGATCTGGGACAGCCTTTCCAGTTCAAAAACTTCCGCGACTGATCCTTTCGCGAAGACCAATATATTGATGGGGCCGGCTTGCCGGCCCTTAGTCTGAGACAAACACCCGAAAAACGTGGTTTTCGGATGTTTGGGGTAAATCAGAAGATATAATCCTTTGTTTTATTAACTCCAAGCTCAGGACTTTTAACTGCAAAGGACTTTGTCAGCAATCTGGGGGCCGGCTTGCCGGCCCATTTCTTTACAGCGAATTCACCAGTGCTTCCAACTGACCGCGGTTGGTTTGCTTGGTGTCGACCTTCACGTAGGCGCTGCGTTCTTCCGGTACCACAATCGCTTCAGCTACGCCCGGCTGGGCCTTCAGGCGGCTTTCCAACGCGGAGTCTTTCACTGCCAGTTCCGACAGCGTAATACGCAGGCTGCTCACGTACGGTGGTTCCTGCATGGTGCTGCTGACCATGAACCAGATTGCGGCTAAAACGGCCCCGGCGATAAAGACCAATCCCGCGCCCTGCAAGCCGTACAGAAAGCCGCCCAGGCTGCCGCCAATCGCCACGCCGATAAACTGGCTGGTGGAGTAAACCCCCATGGCCGTGCCTTTGTAGCCCGCCGGAGATTCTTTACTGATCAGCGACGGCAGGATTGCTTCCATCACGTTAAACGCCATAAAGAACAATTGCACGCCGGCAATGATGCCCCACAGGTGCGCGCCAGACAGCCACAGCAGCACTTCGGCACAGAATAAGACCGCCACGCAGCCCATGAAGACCTGCTTCATGCGGCGCTTCTTTTCGGCATAGATGATAAAGGGCACCACGGCGGCGAAAGACACCAGCATGGTGACCAGATAGACGATCCAGTGTTCGCTGGGGGCCAGACCGGCTTTTTCCATTGCCAAAGGCAGCGCCACGAAGCTGGACATCAACAAGATATGCAGGCACATGATGCCGAAATTCAGTTTCAGCAGGCGGGAGTTGCTCAACACTTTGCTGAAGCTGCCGCGTACGATACTGGATTCACGGTTCAGCACGTGGCTGCTGGCGGAAGGCACGACCGCCAGGGTAATAACGATACCGGCCAATGCCAGCACGGCAATCATCCAAAAAAGTGCGTGCAGGCCGAAAGCGTGGGTGACGATCGGGCCGACCACCATGGCGATGGCGAAGGTAATACCGAAGCTGACGCCGATGAATGCCATCGCTTTGGTGCGGTTCTGTTCCCGGGTGAGATCGGACAACAGCGCCATCACTGCCGCAGCGATAGCGCCGGAACCTTGCAATGCCCGGCCGAGGATAACCCCCCAGATGGAATCGGTAGCCGCGGCAATCACGCTGCCCAATGCGAAAATCAACAGTCCGCCGACAATCAGCGGTTTACGGCCGATACGGTCGGAAATCAGGCCGAAGGGAATTTGGAACACCGCTTGCGCCAGGCCGTAAATGCCAATGGCGATGCCGATCAGCGTTTCGCTGGCGCCGTTCAACGCCATACCGTAGGTCGTCAGTACCGGCAGCACCATAAACATGCCGAGCATGCGCAGTGAGAATACCGTTCCTAGCCCCCAGGTCGCTCGTCGTTCCAGCGGGGTCATTGCATTATCGTTCATTAAAACCTCATTAAAAGCCATTCCGTCAGGTTATCGGTGATAACGCCTGATGGGATAGCTTCTGTTAAAACTGCGTCATTTTAGTGTGAAGGGCAGGGGGGGTAAATCTAATGTTGTTTAGCAGATATTACAGTTCGTCGGTTTTTCTGCGAGACAAATAAAATGGGCCGCTAAGCGGCCCATAGAGAGCGGACAAAGACCTCAGTAGCTAGTAGTAATACATTGAGTACTAATAGAAACAAAGGATTATATCTCTGCCTTGCCCCAAACATCCGAAAACCACGTTTTTCGGGTGTTTTCATCAATTTAATGGGCCGCTAAGCGGCCCATTCACAGATGATTTGGCTTACCAGACGTAAGTCATCAACGTTTCCGGCGAGGCCGAAGCGCTGAAATCGATAGACATCATCACGCTGAGCGAGGTAATGGCAACAATCGAGAACACAAACAGTTTGCGCGCCCAAACGCTGTCATTTTCGGCTTTGTAACCACGCAGCGCCATCCCCAGCCACCATACGCTTACCGCCGCAGCGACGATCAGGTATTTGTAGCCGGCGTAGCCGCCCAAAGTCAGCATCAGCGTAGCAACCATAAACGCCACGATGTAGACGGTGATGTGGTTCTTCGCCACCGAAATGCCTTTGACGACCGGCAGTACCGGAATGTTGGCTGCTTGGTAATCTTTAAAGCGGAAGATGGCAATCGCATAGGAATGCGGCATCTGCCACAGGCTAAAGATAGCC
The DNA here is from genome assembly GCF_014164835.1 of Serratia sp. OS31. NCBI lineage: Bacteria > Pseudomonadati > Pseudomonadota > Gammaproteobacteria > Enterobacterales > Yersiniaceae > Serratia > Serratia sp. OS31. The sequence continues at coordinate 123,515 of NZ_JACJFQ010000004.1, forward strand.
AACAGGATCAACGCACCGGCATCGAACTCGTTGGTGACCGCGCAATAACCGATAACCGGTGGCGCAGCGCCCGACAAGCTGCCGATCAGCGTGCCGTATACCGAGTGGCGTTTCATGTACAGGCTGTAGACGCCGACATAAACCACAAAGCCCATCACCGCCAGCCACATGGCCAGCGGGTTGGCGCCAATATACAGCAACGCAAAGCCCGCAATACCCAGGGCGGTAGCGTAAACCAGGCTTACACTCGGCGCGATCAGGCCTTTCACCAGCACCCGATTCTTCGTTCTCTCCATTTTCTTGTCGATGTCGCGGTCAATGTAGTTGTTAAACACACAGCCCGAAGCGACAACCAACGAGACACCCACCAGGGTGGCGAGAAACAGGGGATAGTCGATGCTTCCTTTGGAAGCCAACAGGAATCCCCCGACGACAGAAATTAAATTGCCGAAAATAATTCCTGGTTTAGTTACTTGCAGGTATTGCTTAATCATCACGTGCAGCTCGACTCTTAACTGACCATCATATTGATGTTGAGGTTGTACATAATCCAGAGTGAACCCACAACAACGATACCGATGATCATAGCGGTGAACAGCAATGCCACCAGGTTCCAGCGCTCTTCCGATGAGGTATTCATGTGCAGGAAGTAAATCAGGTGAACAACCACCTGAATCACGGCCATGCCAACTACAACCGCCAGGATGGTGGAGTGAGAGGCGGTACCGCTCATCACCATCGCAAATGGAATCACCGTCAGGATGATCGACAGAATAAAGCCGATCAGATAGGTCTTGACGCTACCGTGGCTTGCGCCGCCGTGAGAAGTTTCATGGGATGAATGACTCATGACATAACCCCCAGCAGGTAAACAACGGTGAAGACGCAGATCCAGACCACGTCCAGGAAGTGCCAGAACAGGCTCAGGCACATCAAACGGGTTTTGTTGGTTGCGGTCAGGCCACGCTTGCTGACCTGAATCATCATGATGATGATCCAGACCAGACCGGTAGTCACGTGCAGACCGTGGGTCGCAACCAGCGCGAAGAAGCTGGACAGGAACGCGCTGCGATCCGGACCATAGCCTTCAGCGATCAGGTGATGGAATTCGTAGATCTCCATCGCGACGAAGCCCAGACCGAACAGGAAAGTCAGGAACAGCCAGGTGTTAACGCTGCCAACCTTGCCTTTGTTCATGCCGATCATCGCCATACCGTAGGTGATGGAGCTGAACAACAGCAGGAAGGTTTCAACCAGGACAAACTTCAGATCGAAGATGTCTTTGCCAGAGGGACCGCCAGCGGTCCCGTTCACCAGTACTGCATAAGTCGCGAACAAGCTCGCAAACAAAATACAGTCGCTCATCAGGTAGATCCAGAATCCGAAGACTTTGGTCTCTCCTGCGTCGTGGTGCCCATGCTCTGCATGGGCTGCGTTATGGTTAGTCAGAGTATCAGTTGACATGTTTCACGCCTGCTTTGCTGATTTGTTCATAGTGTTGGTTTTCAATGCGCTCGATCTCATCAACCTGCACATAGTAATCAACATCTTCATCGAAGCTCTTGGCAATCCAGGTCACGATCATACCTACGAAGGCAGCGATCGCCATCCACCAGATGTCCCAGATCATCGCGAAACCAAATACCAGGCTGAAGCCAGCAATAATCACACCGGCACCGGTATTCTTCGGCATATGAATCGGTTCGTATTTAGCCGGTTTCTTATAAGCTACGCCTTTTTCTTTCATGTCCCAGAATTCATCACGGTCATGAATCTGTGGCACTACGGCAAAGTTATAGAACGGCGGTGGAGACGAAGTCGACCACTCCAGCGTACGAGCACCCCATGGGTCACCGGTCAGGTCACGGTTCTGCTCACGGTCACGCACACTGACGAACACCTGAATCACTTGGCACAGGATACCGCAGGCAATCAGAGCCGCGCCGCCCGCCGCTACCAGCAGCAGTGGGTGGAACTCTGGGTTGATGTTCTGGCTGATACGACGAGTCATACCCATAAAGCCCAGAGCATACAGCGGCATAAAGGCCACGAAGAAGCCGATGATCCAGAACCAGAACGCGCGGATACCCCATTTTTCGTTCAGCGTGAAGCCGAAGGATTTAGGGAACCAGTAGGTCAGGCCTGCGAAGCAACCGAACACCACACCACCGATGATAACGTTATGGAAGTGGGCAATCAGGAACAGACTGTTGTGCAGCACGAAGTTCGCACCCGGCACGGCCAGCAGAACGCCGGTCATCCCACCCACGGAGAAGGTGATGATGAAGCCGATGGTCCACAGCATAGCGGAGTTGAGCTGAATGCGGCCCTGGTACATGGTGAACAGCCAGTTGAAGATTTTCACCCCGGTAGGGATGGAAATGATCATGGTGGCGATACCGAAGAAGGCGTTTACGTTCGCGCCGGACCCCATGGTAAAGAAGTGGTGCAACCATACGATGAACGACAGAACGGTAATCGCGATGGTTGCCCATACCAGTGAGGTATAGCCGAACAGGCGCTTTCTCGAGAAGGTCGCGGTGACCTCGGAGAACACACCGAACACCGGCAGAACCAGGATATACACCTCTGGGTGACCCCAGGCCCAAATCAGGTTGATGTACATCATCATGTTGCCGCCCATATCATTGGTAAAGAAATGGGTGCCCAGATAGCGATCCAGGGTCAGCAACGCGATGGTTACGGTCAGAATTGGGAAAGAAACGATAATCAGGACGTTAGTACACAGTGCCGCCCAGGTGAACACCGGCATCTTCATCAGAGGCATGCCAGGAGCACGCATCTTCAGAATGGTGGCGAAGAAGTTCACACCGGTCAACAGGGTACCAATACCGGAAATCTGCAGGCTCCAGATCCAGTAGTCGACCCCGACGCCAGGACTGTATTCCTTACCCGACAGCGGCGGATACGCCAGCCAACCTGTTTGCGCGAACTCACCAACCCCCAGAGAGATGTTGATCAGCACTACGCCCACCACGAAGAACCAGAAGCTCAGGGAGTTCAGGAACGGGAAGGCAACGTCGCGCGCACCGATTTGCAAAGGTACCACTACGTTCATCAGACCTACCACGAAAGGCATCGCCATGAAGAAGATCATGATAACGCCGTGGGCGGTGAAGATTTGGTCGTAGTGGTGCGGCGGCAGGAATCCGGCCTCGCCGGCGGACGCAAGCGCCTGCTGACTACGCATCATGATGGCATCGGCAAAACCACGCAGCAGCATAACCATTGCCACGATGATGTACATGATACCAATTTTTTTATGGTCAACCGAAGTCAACCAGTCGCTCCATAGCCATTTCCACTTGCCGAAATAGGTTATCAGCGCCAGCAGTGCCAGGCCCCCAATAACAATTGCAGCGACGGTGACCATGATGATCGGTTCGTGGTACGGAACCGCATCAATCGTTAATTTTCCCAACATCAGTTTATTCCTCGGCTCCGGCGTGAGCATGTTCACCCATGTCCATACCCTGGCTCATGTCCATGCCTTCGTGCGCGGTAGCGCCTTTGTGCATGTCCATATCACCCATGAATTTGCCAATAGTTTCTTTGAACAAATTCGGTTTGACACTGGAGAAGTACTCGACCGGGTTGTTTTCACTCGGCTCTGCCAGTTTGTTAAAGTCGCTGGTGGCGTTTAGGTTATTCGACGATGCTTTCACCTTGGCAACCCACTGATCGAAGTCGCCTTCGGTTGGGGTGACAATGGCGGTGAATTTCATGCCGGAGAACCCGCGACCGCTGAAGCTGCTTGAAATACCGTCGTATTTGCCTGCTTCATTGCCGATCAGGTGCAGTTTGGTCTGCATCCCGGCCATCGCATAAATCTGCCCACCTAACTGAGGAATAAAGAACGAGTTCATTACCGAGTTAGAGGTGATCTTGAATTCGACTGGAACATCTTTCGGGAAAGCCAGCTCATTAACCGTCGCGATGCCTTGTTCCGGGTAGATAAACAGCCATTTCCAGTCGAGCGACACCACTTCGATCGTCATCGGCTTCTTGTCAGTGACAATCGGCTTGAACGGATCCAGCTCGTGGGTAGTCTTCCAGGTAATGGTGCCAAGGATGGCGATGATAATGATAGGAATGGTCCAGACGACCGCTTCGATCTTGTTGGAATGTGACCAGTTCGGACTGTACTTGGCGTCTTTGTTGGAAGCACGGTACTTCCAGGCAAAGGCGAACGCCATAAAGATAACTGGTATCACCACGATCAGCATCAACGCGATTGCAGTGATAATCAGTGTCCGTTGCTCAACACCAATTGCTCCTTTGGGGTTCATCAATACCATATTGCAACCACTGAGCATTACAGTGGAGGCAATTAATGACAACATCCCAATACTTTTATTGTATTTCTTAAGTCTCATCTAACGACCTCAATTACAAAGGCTCTATTGTCGTTTCATGTGTGCGGGCATTTTACGGGAAGGTTGCAGTACTGTAAACATGCTTAAGGGAGTGTCAGCGCCTTGTTGACACTTTCTGTTAAGGGTGTCACAGATGTCACGCTACGTGACAATTTACCAATGGCAACAACGCGTTGGCGCGCTGAATCGTGCCGAGCAATCCGTATGTTAAGGAAAACTAAAGGTATGATGAATCTTGCAGCTGAAAACGCTTTTTTGAAATACGAGTGAAAGGTTTATTTAATGTAAAATAATTGTGTCTTAAAGGTGAATTTAATTTTATTTCCCGATCTCGCTATTCGAATAAAAAAATAATTTGGGCGGGAATTATATTTTTTAACTAAATAAATACATCACCCTGATGCATTTTTGCCGACCGGCACGATGACCGGTCGGCGATTATCAGGCCAGTTTGGTACGGCGCAGTGCCAGATAGTCCAGCAAACTGCCCATCGCAATGCCCACCAGACTCAGCGCGGCACCCATTTGCAGCAGCCGATCGGCCAGGTTCGGCAATAGGGTCCAGTCGAGCGCATTGGTGATCAGCAGGAGCAGCCACAGGCCCAGCAAGGTACAGCCCAGCGTCAGCAGGCGCAATGCCCACCGGTAAAACTGGCGGAATTCGGTGCGCGGCATGAAGTCATCGGTGCGCTGGGTATATTCCAGCGTCTGACGGCACAGGTGCAGCAGCAGCAGGCCCGGCACCGCGGCGACGATCGAGAATAAATAGAATAACGGCCAGCCGTGTGCTTCAACAAACCAACCGGCAATGGGCCCGACATACACCCGCCCAACGGCGGACAGCGCCGACAGCAGGGCGAACTGGGTGGCGGAAAATGACTTGTTGCATAGCGTCATCAGCAGCGCGACAAAGGCCGCGGTGCCCATGCCGCCACACAGGTTTTCCAGGAAGATGGCGCTGCCCATGGTCATGATGTTTTTATCGGTGACCGCCAGGATCCAATAACCGAGATTGGAAACCGCCTGCAGGATGCCGAACAGCATCAGGGCGCGGAACAGGCTGAGGCGTTGCATCAGCACGCCGCCAAACAGCGCACCGACGATGGTGGCGAACAGGCCGAGGGTTTTGTTGACCAGCCCGACTTCACCGGCATCGAAGCCGACGCCACGGATCAGGAAGGTGGTGCTCAGGCTGCCGGCAAAGGCATCGCCCATCTTGTACATGACGATCAGCAGTAAAATCAGCCAGGCATTGTTACGCGCAAAGAAATCACGCAGCGGAGCGACTACCGCCTGCTCCATGGTGCGCGGTGCCGGAATGCTGTCGTCGGGTTCAGGTGCCAGCAGGGTGGCGACAATTCCGATCAGCATCAGCCCGGCCATCAGCCAGTAGGTCGACTGCCAGCCTAAATAGCGATCCGCCAGCCACAGCGCCAACCCACCGGACACCAGCATTGCCAGCCGGTAACCCAATACCGAAACTGCGGCACCGGTGCCGCGCTCTTCGGCGCTCAGCAGATCGGTTTTATAGGCGTCAAAAACAATATCCTGCGACGCGGAACAGAAAGCCACCAGTACCGCCAATGCCGCCAGCCACCAAAGGTGCTGTGCCGGCTGCATAAAGCCCATTGCGACAATCGATACCACCAGCAACAGTTGGCTGATCAGCAGCCAGCCGCGCCGCCGCCCGAGAAAGGGCGGGGTGTAGCGGTCCATAAAGGGCGACCACAGGAATTTGAACACATAGGCCTGACCGACCAGCGAAAAAATGCCGATGGTTTTCAGATCGATATTTTCGACGGTCATCCAGGCTTGCAGCGTGCCGGAGGTCAGTGCCAAGGGCAGACCCGACGCGAAGCCCAGCAGCAGGAGGATGGCGGAATTACGCTGGGTAAAGATATTCAGATACTGTTTCGACATGAGTTCCCTGTCTGCACCGCCCGATGATCCGGGCGGCACAAGGCGTTCGCGGATTAACGCGCGTTTTGCTTGATAAAGTCGTTGACGCTGGTGTCTTGCGCCATATCGGCAATAACGTCACCCAGCACGGTGTTGACCGCGTTAGTGATTTTCTCGTTGGTTGCTGTGAAGGCACCCTGCACGTTATAGGTTGAACGGTAGTTCTTCACCTGTTTGTTGCCGTTTTTCGCCTGGGCGGTAATAGAAATATCGGCCTTGGTGGTGATGTTGTAGCGCAGGTTGCCTTCAGAGACGTCCGCATACAGGTTATTGACGACGATTTGCAGATCAACCGCGCCGTCAGCGCCAATCATGTAGCCGCGCGCGCCCATTTGTTTCTCGAGTACTTCCTGCAGCAAGAAGCGCAGATCGCGTGATGGCGTCAACGTCACCAACTGGCCGTCGCGGTTCACTTTCGCCAGCGCCTGGTCTTGACGCTGATCCGCGCCGTTAATGCTGATGGTCACGCCCTGCAGGGTCGGATCCTGCTGTGGCAGGACGATCTTTGGCGTCACGTTCAGAGTATTGCTGCTGGTGGCACAGCCGGCCAGCATCAGTGCGGCCAACAGTGGAAGGCAAAGTTTTTTTAACATAGTTACTGTCTCATTCTCGATGGATTTTAAGCTGCCGCAAACTGCCAAGATTAACGAAGCGGGTTTGAGCAGGCTTTCTGTAATAATCAGAGCGGGATAGCCAACAACAAATTGTCGACATCATAGCATCGCCGCCGGCCGGAGGAAGCGCAGAACGCTCCGGAGTGACAAATTTTTACCTGCCGTTGATAAAAACATGCTTTTTTGCCCGTCTCAATCGGATAAACCCCAAGCGACGGCGGATGTTGACCGTTTTTTGTCCGCAAAAAAGAGAAATTTACCTGAGGAATGGTCTAAAAGGGACGAAAGCGGCTAAGATTGAAATAGATGGGGGCGGTCCTCTGCCGGTGTAGTAAGGAGATCCTATGATTCGCGAGCAAATAGAAGCAAAGTTAAGGGCGGCATTTGAGCCCGCGTATCTGGAAGTCGTTGATGAAAGTTATCGTCATAACGTTCCGGCGGGTTCAGAAAGCCATTTCAAGGTGGTATTGGTCAGCGATCGCTTCGTCGGCGAACGTTTTCTGACGCGGCATCGTTCGATTTACGGCGTGCTGTCAGAGGAGTTGGCGGATGGCGTACATGCGCTGGCGTTGCACACCTACACCCTGAAAGAGTGGGAAGGGCTGCAGGATACCGTACCGGCTTCCCCGCCTTGCCGTGGGGCCGGAACCTTGGCCTGACGGCTAAATTTGCGGTATCAGTGGAACTTTGACCACGATTTGGGGTATTACTACAGACGAATTTTGGAACGGCCTGCGGGCCGTTTCTGTTTTTGACGACGACATAGCCGATGCGTAATGCAGCGAAGGCTAGGTCGGCTTCGGCGGCCTTTTGGCGATCAAATCGGCAAAAGTGTGAGTTTTAGCGCGCCGCCGCCGCCTTGCTTTCCTCGACTCGCTCCGCTTGCGCCGCTATAATGTCGCGTCTTATTTTTCCGGAATGGTTTCGGGACGCTTCTGTCATCAGGAAACTCGGTTCTGTAATGTAGCCGTCCTGGTTCTTGGAACGGAGTTGACCGAGCACTGTGATTTTTTTGAGGTAACAAGATGCAAGTTTCAGTAGAAACCACTCAAGGCCTTGGGCGCCGTCTCTCTATTACTGTACCCGCTGATACTATCAAGCAGGCTATTAAAAAAGAGCTGATCAACGCGGCAAAAAGCGTTCGTATCGATGGCTTCCGTAAAGGCCATGTACCGATGAACATCGTTGAGCAACGTTATGGCGCTTCCGTTCGCCAGGACGTGCTGGGCGAAGCGATGCAACGCAGCTTTGTTGATGCGATCATCAAAGAAAAGATCAATCCGGCTGGCGCACCAAACTACGTGCCGGGCGAGTACAAAGAAGGTGAAGACTTCACTTTCGCGGTTGAATTCGAAGTGTATCCGGAAGTTGAGCTGAAAGGCCTGGATGGCATCGAAGTTGAGAAGCCGGTTGTTGAAGTTAACGACGCCGACGTTGACACCATGCTGGACACCCTGCGCAAGCAGCAGGCGACCTGGAAAGACAGCGATCGTGCAGCGCAAGCTGAAGACCGCGTAACCGTAGATTTCTCCGGTTCTATCGATGGCGAAGAGTTTGAAGGCGGCAAAGCCTCTGACTTCGTTCTGGCGATGGGCCAGGGCCGCATGATCCCAGGCTTCGAAGAAGGTCTGGTCGGTCATAAAGCCGGTGAAGAATTCACTATCGACGTTAACTTCCCGGAAGATTACCACGCTGAAAACCTGAAGGGCAAAGCGGCTAAGTTCGCTATCGTTCTGAAGAAAGTGGAAGAGCGTGAGCTGCCAGAGCTGACTGAAGAATTCATCAAACGTTTCGGCGTGGCTGATGGTTCTATCGAAGGCCTGCGTGCTGAAGTGCGTAAAAACATGGAGCGCGAGCTGAAAGGCGCAGTGCGTAACCGCATCAAGACTCAGGCAATCGACGGCCTGGTCAGCGCTAACGAAATCGACGTACCTGCTGCGCTGATCGACGGCGAAGTTGACGTTCTGCGCCGTCAGGCTGCACAACGTTTCGGCGGCAACGAGAAGCAAGCGCTGGAACTGCCACGCGAACTGTTCGAAGAGCAGGCCAAGCGTCGCGTAGTGGTTGGTTTGCTGCTGGGCGAAGTGATCAGCACCAACGATCTGAAAGCTGACGAAGATCGCGTTAAGACGCTGATCGAAGAAATGGCTTCCGCTTACGAAGATCCAAGTGAAGTTGTTGAGTTCTACAGCAAAAACAAAGAGCTGATGAACAACATGCGCAACGTTGCTCTGGAAGAACAAGCGGTTGAAGCCCTGCTGGCAAAAGCGAAAGTGACTGAGAAAGCCACCACCTTCAGCGAGCTGATGAACCAGACTCAACAGGCGTAATGTCTGTACGCCAGGGCGCAATCTGACGCGCCTTCGGGGCTGGCTTGCCGGTCCCGGCGTTAAAAAAGCCCGTAACCTTCGGTTGCGGGCTTTTCTTTTTGCCACGTTGCTGATTAATCTCAGGTTAAGCGTGACAATATGCACTATATTTACCCTGTTGCTCTTGGGACAGTCTGGCATGATGGTCATCGTCGACATGCCGGCCGCGTAAAAATACGCAGTCGGGCTTGAAATTCTGCCAGCGGCCCCAATCTGTAAAATGTAGTTATTTATGCTGTTTGCCAGAGTGCGCGGGATCAGAAAAACCGTCGGGTACGTGTGGCGCGGGTCGAATGCTTGAGCATAGTCATCATGACCGTTCTCAAGTAGAATCGGTGTAAAAGGGTGTAACCCTGGCCGCCAAGGCAATTTCTATTAGGAGACGGTAATGTCATACAGTGGCGAACGAGATCAATTTGCACCTAACATGGCCCTGGTGCCGATGGTGGTAGAGCAGACTTCACGCGGGGAGCGTTCTTACGACATCTATTCCCGCCTGCTGAAAGAGCGCATTATTTTCCTGACCGGCCAGGTTGAAGATCACATGGCCAACCTGATTGTGGCGCAGATGCTGTTCCTCGAAGCGGAAAGCCCGGAAAAAGACATTTACCTGTACATTAACTCCCCGGGTGGCGTGATCACCGCCGGCATGTCAATCTATGACACCATGAAGTTCATCAAGCCGGACGTCAGCACCATTTGTATGGGCCAAGCGTGCTCGATGGGCTCCTTCCTGCTGACCGCAGGTGCCAAGGGCAAACGTTTCTGCTTGCCGAACTCACGCGTGATGATCCACCAGCCGCTGGGCGGTTATCAGGGCCAGGCGACGGATATCGAAATCCACGCGCGTGAAATCCTGAAGGTGAAGGCGCGCATGAACGAGCTGATGGCAGAGCATACCGGCCAGTCACTGGAGCAGATCGAACGCGATACCGAGCGCGATCGCTTTATGACCGCGGAAGAAGCGGTAGAATACGGTCTGGTTGACGGCATTCTGACGCACCGCAAGTAAGTACCACGCGGCTGGCGAGGTATATGTGCGAGCCGATAGGCTATAGTAATCAGAGCGGGCGCAGCTCGCTCTGGTGAGCATAATCGGCGTTCCCGGTATGCGTTTTGGGCGCACTGCCGCCGTGATATTCCTGCGGGACAAAGACTAAAGAAGAGGTTTACTGATGACAGATAAGCGCAAAGACGGTTCAGGAAAGCTGCTGTACTGCTCTTTCTGCGGCAAAAGCCAGCATGAAGTGCGTAAGCTGATTGCCGGTCCGTCAGTGTATATCTGCGATGAATGTGTTGACCTGTGTAACGACATTATTCGCGAAGAGATTAAAGAAGTTGCCCCGCATCGTGAGCGCAGTGCGCTGCCGACGCCGCACGAAATTCGTCACCACCTGGATGACTATGTCATTGGCCAGGAGCAGGCGAAAAAAGTGCTGGCGGTAGCGGTGTATAACCACTACAAACGCCTGCGTAACGGCGATACCAGCAACGGTATCGAGTTGGGCAAAAGCAATATTCTGCTGATTGGCCCGACCGGTAGCGGTAAAACCCTGCTGGCGGAAACGCTGGCGCGCTTCCTGGATGTACCTTTCACCATGGCCGATGCCACCACGCTGACCGAAGCCGGTTATGTGGGTGAGGACGTGGAAAACATTATCCAGAAGCTGCTGCAGAAGTGCGACTACGACGTGCAGAAAGCGCAGCGCGGCATCGTCTACATCGATGAAATCGACAAGATTTCCCGTAAGTCAGACAATCCGTCCATCACCCGTGACGTGTCGGGTGAAGGCGTGCAACAGGCCCTGTTGAAGCTGATCGAAGGTACCATTGCTGCGGTTCCGCCTCAGGGTGGCCGTAAGCATCCTCAGCAGGAATTCCTGCAGGTTGATACCTCGAAAATCCTGTTTATCTGCGGCGGCGCATTTGCCGGCCTGGATAAAGTGATCGGTCAGCGCGTCAATACCGGTTCCGGTATCGGCTTCGGTGCTACCGTGAAAGGGGAAGCCGAGAAGGCGACCGAAGGCGAACTGCTGCTGCAGGCTGAGCCGGAAGATCTGATCAAGTTTGGCCTGATCCCTGAGTTCATCGGTCGTCTGCCGGTCGTGGCAACCCTGAGTGAGCTGAGCGAAGATGCGCTGATCCAGATCCTGAAAGAGCCGAAAAATGCCTTAACCAAACAGTATCAGGCATTGTTCAATCTGGAAGGCGTGGAGCTGGAGTTCCGTGAAGAAGCGCTGAACGCCATCGCCAAGAAGGCCATGACGCGTAAAACCGGTGCACGTGGTCTGCGCTCCATTGTAGAAGGCGCGTTGCTGGACACCATGTATGACCTGCCGTCCATGGACAGCGTCGACAAAGTGGTGATCGATGAATCGGTTATCGCCGGCCAGTCCAAACCTTTACTGATTTACGGCAAACCGGAAGCACAGGCTTCAGGCGAATAATTCGCCAGTCAAACCAGAAAGTTAATGTCAAAATGGGGGATTTTATCCCCCATTTCTTTTTCCTGCATTCTTGCCGTTGAATGTAAGAGATTCATCCCCATATACTCATTAACCAGATTTTATGAAACGTTTGATGCTTGCGTCTCATGAGATTCCCCTCAACCTGGCGGAAGTTAAACTTAAGAGAGAGCTCTATGAACCCTGAGCGTTCCGAACGCATTGAAATCCCCGTCTTGCCGTTGCGCGACGTGGTGGTTTATCCGCACATGGTGATCCCGTTATTTGTTGGCCGGGAAAAATCGATTCGGTGCCTCGAAGCAGCAATGGATCATGATAAAAAGATCATGCTGGTGGCACAGAAAGAGGCCTCAACGGATGAACCTGGCATTAATGACTTGTTCTCTGTCGGCACCGTAGCGTCGATTTTGCAGATGCTGAAACTGCCGGACGGCACGGTAAAAGTGCTGGTAGAAGGCCTGCAGCGGGCGCGTATTACTACGCTTTCCGACAGCGGCGAGCACTTTGCTGCCCAGGCAGAATATCTTGAGTCACCGGCGATTGACGAGCGTGAACAGGAAGTCCTGGTGCGCACCGCAATCAATCAGTTTGAAGGCTACATCAAACTGAACAAGAAAATCCCACCGGAGGTGCTGACGTCATTAAACAGCATCGACGACGCTGCACGCCTGGCCGATACCATTGCCGCGCACATGCCGCTGAAACTCAGCGACAAGCAGTCGGTACTGGAGATGTTCGATATCACCGAACGTCTGGAATACCTGATGGCGATGATGGAATCGGAAATTGACCTGCTTCAGGTTGAAAAACGTATCCGTAACCGCGTCAAAAAGCAGATGGAAAAAAGTCAGCGCGAGTACTATCTGAATGAGCAGATGAAGGCGATTCAGAAAGAACTGGGCGAGATGGACGATGCGCCGGACGAGCATGAAGCGCTGAAGCGCAAGATTGAAGCGGCGAAAATGCCGAAAGACGCGCGTGAAAAAACCGAAGCGGAACTGCAAAAGCTAAAAATGATGTCACCCATGTCTGCGGAAGCGACCGTGGTCCGTGGTTACATCGACTGGATGCTGCAGGTGCCGTGGAATGCGCGCAGCAAGGTTAAAAAAGACCTGGTTAAAGCGCAGGAAGTGCTCGATATCGATCACTATGGCTTGGAGCGAGTCAAGGACCGTATTCTTGAGTATCTCGCAGTACAGAGCCGCGTAAGCAAAATCAAAGGGCCTATCCTGTGTCTGGTGGGGCCTCCTGGCGTAGGTAAAACCTCGTTGGGGCAGTCGATCGCCAAAGCGACCGGTCGCCAGTACGTGCGTATGGCGCTGGGCGGCGTGCGTGATGAAGCGGAAATTCGCGGTCACCGTCGTACCTACATCGGTTCGATGCCGGGTAAACTGATCCAAAAAATGGCCAAGGTCGGGGTGAAAAACCCGCTATTCCTGCTGGATGAGATCGACAAGATGTCTTCCGACATGCGTGGCGATCCAGCTTCTGCCCTGCTTGAGGTGCTGGATCCGGAACAGAACGTGGCGTTTAACGATCACTACCTGGAAGTGGATTACGATCTGTCCGACGTGATGTTCGTTGCTACCTCGAACTCGATGAACATTCCTGCGCCGTTGCTGGACCGTATGGAAGTGATCCGCCTGTCCGGCTATACCGAGGACGAGAAGCTCAATATCGCCAAACAGCACCTGCTGCCGAAGCAGCTTGAGCGTAACGCCCTGAAAAAAGGTGAGCTGACGGTCGACGACAGCGCCATCATTGGCATTATCCGCTACTACACCCGCGAAGCCGGGGTGCGTAGCCTGGAGCGTGAAATCTCCAAGCTGTGCCGTAAAGCGGTGAAAACGCTGCTGATGGACAAGAAGATCAAGCATATCGAGATCAACGGCGACAACCTGAAAGATTACCTGGGTGTCCAGCGTGTTGACTATGGTCGTGCCGATACCGAAAACCGCGTGGGTCAGGTCACCGGCCTGGCTTGGACGGAAGTGGGCGGCGATCTGTTGACCATCGAAACCGCGTGCGTCCCGGGCAAAGGTAAGCTGACCTACACCGGTTCCCTTGGTGAAGTGATGCAGGAATCGATTCAGGCAGCGCTGACCGTGGTACGTGCGCGTGCGGATAAGCTGGGTATCAACGCCGATTTCTACGAGAAGCGCGATATTCACGTTCACGTGCCGGAAGGCGCTACGCCGAAAGACGGCCCGAGCGCCGGTATCGCCATGTGTACCGCGCTGGTGTCCTGTCTGACAGGCAACCCGGTTCGTGCCGATGTGGCAATGACCGGCGAGATCACGCTGCGTGGTCAGGTACTGCCGATTGGTGGCTTGAAAGAGAAACTGTTGGCAGCGCACCGCGGCGGCATCAAAACCGTGCTGATCCCGTATGAGAACAAGCGTGATTTGGAAGAGATTCCGGACAATGTTATCGCCGATCTGGACATTCATCCGGTGCAGCGAATTGATGAGGTTTTGAACCTTGCCTTGCAGAATCCGGCCTTCGGCGCACTGCCGGTAGCGGCAAAATAGTGACGAATCGCAAAAACCATTGATAAAACTTATGCTGGCAAGTCATTTCGGACTTGCCAGTCTTTTTTTGTACCGCTAAGTTAGAAAGCTGTCGGCCCACGTTTTGTCACGCTTTCGGTGGCTTGCCAAGGTTCGATGGGATTGATATAACAGCTGCGCTGTCGCAACCGTAGGGATTTTTCGGTGCGACGATTGAATTCTAGAGGGGATGATAGAGTGAATAAGTCACAACTGATCGACAAAATTGCCGCAGGTGCTGATATTTCCAAAGCGGCAGCTGGGCGTGCTTTAGATGCAGTGATTGCATCTGTTACCGAATCCTTGAAGGAAGGGGATGACGTGGCGCTGGTTGGTTTCGGTTCTTTCACCGTACGTGAGCGTTCAGCCCGTACTGGCCGTAACCCGCAAACCGGTAAAGAGATCAAAATCGCGGCAGCCAAAGTTCCGGCCTTCCGTGCAGGGAAAGCGCTGAAAGACGCAGTAAACTGATTGTTTGCGTCTAACCGTTTAGCGTTGCAGGGTTTAGCAATAAACAATCACCTGACGCAACGGTGCTGGTAAGGTAAGATATAAGGCGCATCAGATTGATGCGCTTTTTTTATTTTTGTCGCAGGGAACGCGCCTGCACAAGGGTGTTTTTAATCCACATCACAGCGGAGTGTTGTCACACTATGATGGACAATTTACGCGCGGCAGCTAATCACGTCGTGCTCAAAATCATCCTGGGCTTGATCATTTTGTCATTTCTTTTGACAGGGGTGGTCAGCTATCAGGGGAGTGCCGGTGATTATGCAGCGAAGGTCAATGGCCAGGTGATCGAGCGTGCTCAGCTGGAACAAGCTTTCCAAAGCGAACGCAGCCGCATGCAGCAACAGTTGGGTGACCAGTTCTCCGTACTGGCGGGCAACGAAGGCTATATGCAGCAGATGCGCCATCAGGCACTGTCACAGCTGATCGACAACATGCTGCTGGACCAATATGCCAAGAAATTAGGCCTGAGCGTCAGTGACGATCAGGTGAAAGAAGCCATCCGTAAAGCGCCTTACTTCCAGACAAACGGCCAGTTCGATAACGCCAAATATCTCGATCTGATTAGCCGCATGGGTTACACCGCCGATAACTTTGCGCAGTCAATGCGTCAGCAGTTGGTTAACCAGCAGGTGATCCAGGCCTTCGGCGAGTCAGGTTTCATCCTGCCAACCGAAGCGCAAGGGATGACGTCACTGGTGCTGCAGCAGCGCGATGTGCGCCTGGCTACGCTGGATCTGAAAGCGTTGCAGGCCAAGCAAACCGTGACCGAAGACGAGCTGAAAGACTACTACAGCCAGAACAAGAACAGCTTTATTGCGCCAGAGCAGGTCAAGGTAAGCTACATCCCGATGGACGCCGCCTCGATGCAAGACAAGGTGACGGTAGCCGATGCGGATATCAGCGCCTATTACGACCAGCATAAAAGCAGCTACGGCCAGCCTGAGCGCAAGAATTACAGCGTGATCCAACTGAAAACCGAGGCGGAAGCCAATGCGGTGCTGGACGAGCTGAAAAAAGGCGGCGATTTCGCCACTCTGGCGAAAGAAAAATCCACCGACATTATCTCACGCCGTACCGGTGGCGAGCTTGGCTGGCTGGAGCCGGACACCACGGCAGACGAGCTGAAACAGGCCAACCTGACCGAAAAAGGCCAGCTTTCCGGTGCAGTGAAGTCCTCTGTGGGCTATCTGGTCGTACGTCTGAACGACATCGAGCCGGAAAAAGTGAAGCCGCTTAGCGAAGTGCGTGATGCCATCGCCAAGCAGGTTAAGCAGGAGAAGGCGGTAGACGCGTATTACGCGCTGCAGCAAAAGGTGAGTGAAGCGGCAACCAGCGATAACGAATCTCTGGCGTCAGCCGAAGAAGCCGCTGGTGTGAAAGCAGCCCAGACCGATTGGTTCACCCGCGACAACATTCCGGCTGCGCTGAACTTCAAACCTGTCGTCCAGTCGATTTTCGATGGTTCACTGATTGGCGAAGGCGGCTCTCCGGGCAGCAACTCCGATGTGATCACCGTTGATGGTGACCGTGCTTTCGTGATCCGCGTATCAGGCCACAAGCCGGAAGGCATTGAGCCGTTCGATCAGGTCAAAGATCGCGTGGCGGAATTGGTCAAGCGCAACAAAGCCGAACAGGAAGCGAAACTGCAGGGCGAGAAGCTGCTGGTTGAGCTGAAGCAGGGCAAGGGCGACGAAGCGATGAAAGCGGCCGGCCTGAGCTTTGGCAGCGTACAGAAGATGGCGCGTGCGCCGGAAGACAGCCAGCTGGTGCAGAGCGTGTTCGCGCTGCCGCACCCGCAGGAAGGCAAACCGGTTTACGGCATGTCGCAAGACCGTCAGGACAACGTGGTACTGATTGCACTTGATGCGGTGACGCCAGGCAGCCTGTCGGCGGAAGAAATGAAAACCTTCGTCAGCAAAATGGAAGAAGGCGCGACGGGCGTCTCCTTTGACTCTTTGCTGGCCAGCCTGCGCAAAGAAGCCAAAATCACCATGGGTGCCGCTGAGCAGCAACAGCCTCAGTAACGCACCGCAGTTTTCTGCAACGCAATGTAATGCTAAAAGGCCGCTTTCGCGGCCTTTTCCATATCTGCTATCCGCCAATTGCTGAAGTTCCCTGGCTGCGGCAAGGTGAGCTTGCTGTTAAACACAAGGAGGATACAGCATGCAACTTACAGAAATAAAAGCGGTTAACGGGTATGGGTTCAGCCTCAAGGTCCTGCTGACAGCGGCCCTGATCTGTTTGGCCGGGCCATCGGCTGCCGCTGAGGAAAAGAGTCCTGCCGCACAGACGGTGTTATCAGCGCCGGCGGTGAATGCTGAACAAGGCGCTGAAGCTGCCGCCCATGATGAGGCATCGGTCAGCATCAATCAGGCTGATGCCGAGCAGTTGGCCAGCGTGTTGAAGGGCGTAGGGCTGAAGAAGGCGGAGAGCATCGTGCGCTACCGTGAGCAAAATGGTCCCTTTACACAGATTGAGCAGCTACAGGAGGTGCCAGGCATTGGGCCGGCACTGTTTGAAAGGAACCGTGCTCGGCTCAAAATGTGATATCGGTCACGGCTGCGTGGCAAAGTGCCCATGCAGCCCTTTTTCCTCTGCTACATTTTACAGGTCTTACCAGTTTGGCGATTTGACCAAACGAGTGAAGGAGCCGCCAGCGGCTCCTTATTTCTGTAATCACCAGGCAGGAGCGGCCGTTCCCTATGCACCAGACCTTTATCAAAGTTCGTGGTTATCATCTCGATGTTTATCAACACGTTAATAATGCACGCTATCTGGAGTTTCTGGAGGAGGCGCGCTGGGATTGGCTGGAGAACCAGGAAGGCTTCCGTTGGATGACGGAAAACAACATCGCCTTTATCGTGGTCAACATCAATATCAATTACCGCACGCCGGCGGTGCTGGGGGACAAGCTGCGCATCGACAGCCAGATGGTGCAGCTCAACGGTAAAAGCGGCGTGCTGAGCCAAAAGGTGACGCAGGATGCCACGGGCGCGCCGGTCGCGGATGCGATGCTGACCTTCGTCTGCGTCGATTTGAAAACTCAGCGGGCGTTGCCGATTGAAGGGCAACTGCGCGAACACCTGCAGGTGCTCACGCTGTCGGAAGAAGGGTAACGCAACGAGCGGCATTTTTGCCGCCGTTATTCACTCAGAGCAGGCCGGTCTTCTGTTTCAGGCTCGCCATCACTTCCGCTTTGTTGATTTGGTATTGCTTCAGGCCGTTGGCGCGCAGGTGACAGGCGGCACATTCACCGCAGCCATCGCCTTTAATACCGCTGTAGCAGGTCAGGGTTTCCTGCCGAACCAGATCCAACTGATGGTAGTAATCTGCCAGTGCCCAGGTCTCAGCCTTGTTCAGCCACATCAGTGGCGTTTCAAAACGGATGTCGCGGGCAATGCCCAGCACTATTGCCTGGTTCAGCGCTTTGACAAATTCGTCGCGGCAGTCGGGATAACCGGAAAAATCGGTTTCGCAAACGCCGGTGATCACCGCCTCAGCTTCGACCTGGTAGGCATAAATCGCCGCCAGCGTCAGGAACAGAATATTACGGCCCGGCACAAAGGTGCTCGGCAACCCGTTGGCTTCGGTGCTGCCGTAAGCCGGAACCGGGATATTGTCACGGGTCAGGCTGCTGATCGCCAGTTCATTGAGCAGGCCAACGTCCAGCAGCTTATGCGCCTTGGCCCCGAGGGCTATCGACAGCGCTTGAGCCACCTCAATCTCGGCGCGATGGCGCTGACCGTAATCGAAGGTGACGCAGTGAACTTCGTCGTACTGTTGCAATGCCTGAATCAAGCAGGTCGTGGAATCTTGTCCACCGCTGAAAACGACAACCGCGCGTTTCATAAAATTACCTCAATTTATTGCTGAGACCCTACCCGATGAACACTCGGGCGGTAGGATAAAAATGCGTTGCGGCAGCAATGGTAGCAGAAATAGCGGGTTACCGCTGGGCCGGGCCCATTAAGTCTGGGGAAAGCGGCTCGGTCGAGTCCAGCGGCGTCGGCAGCCAGGCCTGGCAGAAATCGAACCAGCCATGGGCGGTCAGGGTAACCCCATGAATGCGCGGCGGTGCGCTGATTTGATACTGATAGTGAAACAGGGGCGTGATGATCGCCGCCCTCATCAACTGCTGATAATACTCTTTCAACTGCTCATAACGCGGTTGCTGCGCAGGCAACTGTTGGATCTGCTGCAGCGTCTGCTGCTGATGTCGCCAGCGATCGTCGGGCAGAATACCTCGCCACAGCGTATCTTGCCGCAGCCAGCTTTCCAGCGTCGCTTCCGGTGACTCACCGATCAGGTTATCCGCCAGCAGCAGGTCGGCCTGCTCGATTTGTTCGGCGCTTTGCCAGCGTTTCCCCGCGTAATAACGCAGTTCCAGCTCGCAGCCGTGGCGCGCCAGCAGTTGTTGCAGAGCTACTGTGACCGTTTCCAGTTCTACCGGTGGCCGATAAAGCAGCGTCAATTTGGCGGGAAGGGCTATCTCATCATCGACCTGATGCCGAGGGATGGCCCAGCCAGGCAGCATTTCGTGGCTGGGGGTGATGACGCTGTTCGGTACCGGCAGATTGGCCAACAGGCCAGATTGCTGGATCAACATCAACAGTTTTTGGCCCTGGGCTTCGTTGAGCACGCCGTGTTTCAAATTCACGGCCAGATAGCACCAGCCCAGGCTCATGCTGCGTTGCACCGGCCGTGCCAGCGCCATCTCTTCCTGCCGGCCGATGGTTATGCGCACCGGGTGCTGGCAACTGGTGTAAGCTGCGTCGACCTGCAGCTCCGGGGTGATCCAATACTCGATGCTCTCAAGATAAGGATGCTGCAAATGGTAAAACGGGTGCTGTTCCAGCCGTACCAGATGCGCCTCGTTCAGCGTCAGTTTGAAAGGGCCAGCGCCAATGCCTGCGGCTTCCGGGTGGGTCAGCAGGCAGGGTAACTCTGCCAGTCGATGTGCCAACCAGTAGTCGGGATGCTGTAAATCAAACTGCAGGCACAGTGCATGCGGCAGGCTGATGACCGTAACGTTGGCCAGGCTGGGGCGGCTGCGAGGGTGTCGTTGCAGCTTTTCCAGCGTTTGCAACAGCTGCTGGCCGGTCAGCATTTCACCGTTATGCCAGCGCAATTGGCTACGCAGGAAGAACTGCCAGCGCAGGCCGTCATGGCTGATTTGCCAGTGATGGGCCAGATCGGATTGTGGTTCAGGATTGCCGGTAATGAAGCGTGTCAGGCCGGCATGCAGGGTGGCAACCAAATGTTGTTCAGCGCGGCCGGTCAGGGTCAGTGGATCCAGAGATTCCAGCGTACGGTAATAGGGGATACGTAGCGTCGGGCTACCTGCCTGCCACTGGCCGCCGAGATGCGGGCTGAGCAACTCCTGCAAATGCTGCGGCGCCAGCTGCGCCATTTCCAACGCGCCCTGGTGATCGCCGTCATGCAGCAAGCGTTGCAAGTGGGCGGCGCGCAGCTCGTCTGGGGTTTTCAAGCACTGCAGGCGTGCCCGCTTGCCGCGACCGGGCTGTGACTGCCAGCTTAGCCAGCCCTGATCCTGCAACTGTTGTACCAGCGTGCGGGCATGGCGTTCGCTGCAATAGAACAGGGCTGCCAGTTCGCCGATGGTGATGGCCACCGGCGCAGCGCCGAGCTGTTGATACAGGCGTTGATACTGGCTGAGACGATGGGTCAGGCGCATGATGGAAATCCGGAACAGTTTTCCAGAATTGTTCACTATTACTTCCGCAAATACCATCTCATACTGCAGGGACTGTAATCGCGTTCACATTCATGAGGTCTTTATGTATCGCCTGGCGGCTTTTGATATGGATGGCACATTGTTGACACCGGATCACCGGGTCGGGCCGGAAACTCTGGCGGTGCTAAAGCAACTGGTTGAACGGCAGATGGTTGTCACCTTCGCTACCGGGCGTCACTACCTGGACGCGCAGCCGATCATGGCGCAGCTGGGCCTGCAGGGCTATTTGATTACCGGCAACGGTACGAGGGTTTACGATTATCAGGGGCAACAGCTTCACGCCACCGATTTGCCAGCCGACATTGCCGAAGAGGTGCTGCACACCCATTGGCGCACGGTTGCCAGTATGCACGTCTTCCGTGACGAAGGCTGGATGACCGAGTTCGCGGTACCGGAAGAAATGTTGCGGGCTCACCATCTGAGCGGCTTCCGTTATCAGCTTACCGAAGTGCGTCGTTTACCGGCATTCGGCAACAGCAAGGTGTGCTTTGTTGGACCACATGTGGAACTGCTTAAGCTGCAGATTCAGCTACGAGAACAGTTTGGAACACGCGTTGATCTCTGTTTCTCTGCCTACGAATGCCTGGAGGTGTTGCCGATGGGGTGTAACAAGGGCACCGCGCTGGATACGTTGAGCCGCCATCTGGGACTGAAGATGGCGGACTGCATGGCGTTTGGCGATGCCATGAACGACAAGGAAATGCTGGCGACGGTAGGGCACGGCGTGGTGATGGGCAATGCCCTGCCGCAACTGAAGTCTTCACTGCCACAACTACAGGTTATCGGCCACTGCGAACAGCAGGCGGTGGCCCACTATTTGCAACATTGGCTGCGTTCACCTTACCTCACCTATTCCCCCGAATTATGAGGCTTTATTGGCAGCCGGCCGGGTATGACTTACCCGGCTTTTTTTCGCCTGACGGGCGCGATCACAAGTCTGCCAGTTGCGCCAGATACGGGGTCAGATCGCCGATATTGTTTCTCACCCATTCAGGGTTGTAGTAGGTATCCAGATAGCGCTCACCGCTGTCGCACAGTAGGGTGACGATAGAACCCTGCTCGCCGTTTTCCCGCATCTGCTTCGCCAATTGCAGCGCCCCCCACACGTTAGTGCCGGTGGAGGCGCCCACTTTACGGCCCAGCACCGTTTCCAGCCAATGAATGGTAGCAACGCTGGCCGCGTCCGGAACGCGCAACATGCTGTCGACCACCGACGGGATAAACGAGGGTTCGGCGCGCGGGCGGCCGATACCTTCGATTCTGCTGCCGCAGCTGCCGATCAGGGTACGATCGCGCTGGTGGAAACAATCATAGAATACCGAGTTCTCCGGATCGACGACCGTCAGATGCGTGTCGTGCCCCTGATAGCGAATATAGCGTCCCAGCGTTGCGGAGGTCCCGCCGGTGCCCGCGCTCATCACGATATGTTTCGGGATCGGGAAGGGTTCGCGTGACATCTGGCGGAAGATGCTGTCGGCGATGTTATTATTGCCGCGCCAGTCGGTGGCGCGTTCGGCGTAGGTGAACTGATCCATATAGTGGCCATTCAGTTCTTGCGCCAACTGTTCGGAAACCGCGTAAATCTGCGCCGCGTGATCGACGAAATGGCAGCGGCCGCCGTAAAACGCAATTTGCTCAACCTTGCGGCGTGCCGTGCAGGAAGGCATCACGGCAATGAACGGCAGGCCAATCAGCCGGGCGAAGTAAGCTTCGGACACGGCGGTGCTGCCCGAAGACGCCTCGATAATCGTGGTGTTCTCGGTGATCCAGCCGTTACACAGGCCATAAAGAAACAGCGAGCGTGCCAGCCGATGTTTCAGGCTGCCGGTAGGATGAGTGCTTTCATCCTTCAGGTACAAACAGACGCCGGGAAATTCAGGCAGGTTCAGGCGGATCAGGTGCGTGTCGGCGGAGCGTTGGAAATCCGCTTCTATTTCACCGATAGCATATTTTACCCAAGAGTTTGTCATCGTCTGGTCTCAGAATAGGGGGCTTATTTGCTGCATAATATAGCCTGCCGCCGGGAAAAAAGGATTGCCATTTTTCCTGTTTAATCGCTTAATGAGAGAAAAATTTTCTCCTGGTTGACGATATGTTAGATAAAACAGACCGTAAATTACTGTGCATGCTGCAACAGGACTGCACCCAGCCGCTGCAGGCGCTGGCCGATGCGGTCAATCTGACGTCGACGCCTTGCTGGAAAAGGCTGAAGCGGCTGGAAGAAGAAGGTTATATCCGTGGGCGGGTCGCGCTGCTGGATAATGAAAAGCTCGGGTTGGGCCTGACGGCATTTGTGCTGATCAAAACCCAGCAGCACAGCAGCGAGTGGTATCAGAAGTTCGTGCAACTGACCAAGCAGATGCCGGAGGTGCTGGCATTTTACCGCATGGCGGGGGAGTACGATTACCTGATGCAGGTGGAAGTGGCGGATATGAAGAGCTACGACAGCTTTTACAAGCGACTGGTGAACGGGGTTCCGGGGTTGATTGACGTCACTTCCAGCTTCGCGATGGAAAAAATCAAATACACCACCGCCCTGCCGGTTCCTGAGTGAAAAGTTCACCAAACTGGCAAAGTAACGGTGGTATCCTACTCTGCTGAGGCAGATCGAGAGAAAAAACTATTACATCTACATCCTGGAATAAAACTGCGTGAGATTATTTACTCAAATCGGCTGGTACTTCCGCCGCGAGTGGCGCCGCTACCTGGGGGCAGTGGTGCTGCTGATCATCATTGCCATTCTGCAGCTGTTGCCACCCAAGCTGGTGGGGATCATTGTCGACGGGATTACCGAAAAACAGATGTCCGGCGGCGTGCTGATGGCATGGTTGGGGCTGATGCTCGGCACAGCCGTAGTGGTGTACCTGCTGCGCTACGTATGGCGAGTGTTGCTGTTTGGCGCGTCTTATCAG
Source organism: Serratia sp. OS31 (assembly GCF_014164835.1). Lineage (NCBI taxonomy): Bacteria > Pseudomonadati > Pseudomonadota > Gammaproteobacteria > Enterobacterales > Yersiniaceae > Serratia > Serratia sp. OS31. The sequence goes on from NZ_JACJFQ010000004.1 coordinate 147,048, forward strand.
CTTGCTGTCGAACTGCGTGAAAATTTCTATCGCCAGCTCAGCCGCCAGAACCCGGCTTTTTATCTGCGCCACCGTACCGGCGATCTGATGGCTCGCGCCACCAACGATGTCGATCGGGTCGTTTTCGCTGCCGGTGAAGGGGTGCTGACACTGGTCGATTCGCTGGTGATGGGCTTGGCGGTGCTGGTGGTGATGAGCACCCAAATTAGCTGGCAGCTGACCCTGCTGTCGTTGATCCCTATGCCTATCATGGCGATCGTTATCAAGTATTACGGCGATCAGTTGCATCAGCGCTTTAAATCGGCACAGGCGGCGTTCTCCAGCCTGAACGATCAGGCGCAGGAAAGCATGACCAGCATCCGCATGATCAAGGCGTTTGGTCTGGAGGATCACCAATCCAATCAATTTGCCGAAGTGGCCGCCCAAACCGGTGCCAAAAATATGCACGTAGCGCGGGTGGATGCGCGTTTCGACCCGACGATTTATATCGCTATCGGTACCGCCAATCTGTTGGCTATTGGCGGTGGCAGCTGGATGGTGGTCAATGGCACCCTGACGCTTGGGCAACTGACCAGCTTTGTAATGTACCTCGGCCTGATGATTTGGCCGATGCTGGCGCTGGCCTGGATGTTCAACATTGTTGAGCGCGGCAGTGCGGCATACGGTCGCATTCGCAGCTTGCTGGAGGAAGCGCCGGCAGTGACCGACGGCGAGCATCCATTGCCGGCGGGGCGTGGCAGCCTGGCCGTCGATATCCGATCCTTCCACTATCCTGGCAATCACCACCCGGCGCTGCACGATGTCACGTTGAAGCTGGAGCCGGGCCAGATGCTCGGCCTGTGCGGCCCAACCGGTGCCGGTAAGTCGACGTTGCTGTCGTTGATCCAGCGCCAGTTTGATGTGGATGATGGCCAGATCAGCTATCAGGGACTGCCGCTGACCCAGGTGAAGCTCGACGACTGGCGCTCGCGACTGTCTGTGGTTAGCCAGACGCCATTCTTGTTCTCGGACAGCGTGGCCAACAATATTGCGCTGGGGAATCCGGGGGCGACGCAGGAACAGATTGAGCGTGCGGCCCAGTTGGCCAGCGTGCATGAAGACATTATGCGCCTGCCGCAAGGCTATGAAACCGAAGTGGGCGAGCGTGGCGTGATGCTGTCCGGCGGCCAGAAACAGCGTATTTCTATTGCCCGTGCATTGTTACTGGATGCAGAAATCCTGATCCTCGACGATGCGTTGTCGGCGGTAGATGGTCGAACCGAACATCAGATCCTGCACAACCTGCGCAGTTGGGGGCAAAACCGGACGGTGATTATCAGCGCGCACCGGCTTTCGGCGTTGACCGAAGCCAGCGAAATTCTGGTGATACAACACGGCGGCGTGGCTCAGCGTGGCGAACATGCGTCTCTGGCGGCTCAACCGGGCTGGTACCGCGATATGTACCGCTATCAGCAATTGGAAGCGGCGCTGGATGAGGCACCGGAAAGCGGCGAGGAGATGCTAGCCAATGAATAAGATGCAAAAGCTGTGGCCGACGTTGAAACGGTTGCTGGCTTATGGATCGCCGTACCGCAAACCTTTGGGCCTGGCGGTGTTGATGCTGTGGGTTGCGGCAGCGGCGGAAGTCGCCGGGCCGATCCTGGTCAGTTATTTTATCGATAACTACGTCGCTAAAGGCCAGTTACCGCTGATGATTGTCTGCGGACTGGCGGCGGCCTATGTTCTGCTGGAGCTGTTGGCGGCGGCGCTGCACTATTTTCAAGCGTTGTTGTTCAACCAGGCCGCGGTCGGAGTGGTTCAACGCCTGCGTACCGACGTGATGGACGCCGCGTTGCGTCAGCCGCTTAGCGCCTTTGATACGCAACCGGTGGGGCAGTTGATCTCGCGAGTGACCAATGACACCGAGGTGATTAAAGACCTGTACGTCATGGTAGTGTCCACCGTACTGAAAAGCGCTGCGCTGATTGGCGCCATGCTGGTGGCGATGTTCAGCCTGGACTGGCGCATGGCGCTGGTGGCAGTCTGCATCTTCCCGGCGGTGTTTGTGGTGATGGGCATTTACCAATACTACAGCATCCCGATTGTGCGTCGGGTACGCAGCTATCTGGCAGACATCAACGACGGCTTTAACGAAGTGATCAACGGCATGGGCGTGATCCAGCAGTTCCGCCAGCAGATCCGCTTTGGCGAACGCATGAGTGCCGCCAGCCGTTCGCACTACACTGCACGTATGCAGACTCTGCGGCTGGATGGTTTCCTGCTGCGTCCGCTGCTCAGCCTGTTTTCGGCGTTGGTGCTGTGCGGCCTGCTGATGCTGTTCGGCTTCAGCGGCGAGGGCACCATTGGCGTGGGCGTGCTCTATGCTTTTATCAACTACCTTGGGCGTTTGAATGAGCCGTTGATCGAACTGACGTCGCAGCAGTCGATTCTGCAGCAGGCGGTGGTGGCCGGCGAGCGTATTTTCGAACTGATGGATCGCCGTCAACAGAGCTATGGAACGGACGATCGCCCGCTGGAGAGTGGCCGCATCGATATTGAAGACCTGAGCTTTGCCTACCGCGATGACAAAAAGGTGCTGCAGCATATTTCGCTGTCGGTGCCGTCGCGGGGGTTTGTGGCGCTGGTGGGCCATACCGGCAGCGGCAAGAGCACGCTGGCCAACCTGCTGATGGGATATTACCCGGTCAACCAGGGCGAAGTCCGTCTTGATGGTCGTCCGTTGGCCAGCCTGTCGCATCGCACGTTGCGGCAGGGGGTGGCAATGGTGCAGCAGGATCCGGTGGTGATCGCCGAATCGGTGCTGGCCAACGTGACGCTGGGCCGTAACATCAGTGAAGAGACAGTGTGGCAGGCGCTGGAAACGGTGCAATTGGCTGAGCTGGTACGTGGTTTCCCGCAGGGTATTCACACCCGGCTGGGCGAGCAGGGGAACAACCTGTCGGTGGGGCAGAAACAGCTCTTGGCGATGGCCAGGGTGTTGGTGCAGGCGCCACAAATCCTGATCCTCGACGAAGCGACCGCCAACATCGATTCAGGCACCGAACAAGCGATTCAGCGTGCACTGCGCCTGATCCGTGAACATACCACGCTGGTGGTGATCGCTCACCGATTGTCGACCATTGTGGATGCCGACTCTATTCTGGTTCTGCATCGGGGCCAGGCTGTCGAGCAGGGCAATCATCAGCAACTGTTGGCTCAGCAGGGGCGTTACTTCCAGATGTACCAGCTGCAACTGGTGGGCGAAGAATTGGCCGCTGCCAGTCGCGAAGAAATACCAACCGCATGATCTCAGGGGGCCACGGCCCCCTTATTTCTTGAGCGCCACGCACCACAAACAGGCACAGATCCTTTTTAAATCCCTTTCACTGCACTTTTTCGACGCGTCACGCACCAAAATAGTGCGCAATATTTAATCAGTTCATCAGATGTTCGCGCGTTCCCAGCCGATCGCTGCATGTCAGATCCCTATCCTGCCGGTTAATTTGCTGAATCTGCGTACAAAACCATTTGTGGCATAGCCTTTGCTTTATAAGTCTCGTACCGGGGTGAGTTTGGGCTTAATTCGTGGAGGGGCAATATGAAGCTGGTGACCGTGGTGATTAAACCATTCAAGCTGGAGGACGTGCGTGAAGCCCTATCCTCTGTAGGCATTCAGGGGCTGACCGTAAGCGAAGTAAAAGGCTTTGGTCGCCAAAAGGGACACGCTGAGCTCTATCGTGGAGCCGAATACAGCGTCAACTTCTTACCTAAAGTAAAAATCGACATCGCCATCGCCGACGATCAGTTGGATGAAGTGGTTGATGTGATTAGCAAAGCGGCCTACACCGGCAAAATCGGTGACGGCAAAATTTTCGTTGCCGAATTGCAACGTGTCATTCGCATTCGCACCGGCGAAACAGACGAAGCAGCACTGTAATCACAGGCTCAGTAAAGTAATGGGGATGGATTGATAATGAAAAAACTTTTATCCATGTTGGGCCTGAGTACGGTAACCATGGTTCCTTCTTTGGCCCTGGCCGCTCCGGCGGTCGCAGACAAGGCTGACAACGCCTTCATGATGATTTGCACCGCTTTGGTGCTGTTCATGACCTTGCCGGGTGTCGCTCTGTTTTACGGTGGTTTGCTGCGTTCCAAAAACGTGCTCTCCATGTTGACCCAGGTCACCGTCACCTTTGCTTTGGTGTGCGTGTTGTGGGTCCTTTACGGCTACAGCCTGGCCTTCAGCGAAGGCAATGCCTTCTTCGGCGGTTTCCAGACGGCAATGCTGAAAGGCATAGGTATCGACAGCGTTACCGGAACCTTTAGCCAGATGATCCACGTGGCGTTCCAGTGTTCATTCGCTTGTATCACCGTTGCGCTGGTGGTGGGGGGCTTTGCCGAACGCATCCGTTTCTCGGCGGTGGTGATCTTCGCCGCTATCTGGTTCACCATTTCCTACCTGCCGATTGCCCACATGGTGTGGGGAGGTGGCTTCCTGGCCGCTGATGGCGCGCTGGACTTTGCCGGCGGCACCGTGGTGCATATCAATGCGGCAAGTGCCGGCCTGGTTGGCGCTTATCTGCTGGGCAAGCGTGCCGGTTTCGGTAAGGAAGCTTTCAAACCGCATAACCTGCCGATGGTATTTACCGGCGCTTCCATCCTGTATATCGGCTGGTTCGGCTTTAACGCCGGTTCCGCCAGCGCGGCTAACGGCATTGCGGCCCTGGCTTTCCTGAACACCGTAGTGGCGACCGCTGGCGCTATTCTTTCGTGGACTTTTGCCGAGTGGATTGTGCGCGGTAAACCTTCTCTGCTGGGTGCCTGTTCCGGCTGTATCGCCGGGTTGGTTGCCATCACGCCGGCTGCGGGTACCGTAGGGGTTGGCGGGGCGTTGATTATCGGCCTGGTCGGCGGTATTGCCGGTCTGTGGGGCGTGGTCACGCTGAAGAAATGGCTGAAAGTGGACGACACCTGCGATGTGTTCGGCGTGCATGGCGTGTGCGGCATCGTCGGCTGCTTGCTGACCGGCGTGTTCACCTCCGCCTCGCTGGGCGGAACCGGGTACGCGGAAGGCGTTACCATGGGGCATCAGGTATGGATCCAGCTGTTGAGCGTGGTGATCACGCTGGTGTGGTCCGGAGTGGCCGCCTTCATTGCCTTCAAAGTGGCAGGTGCTATCGTCGGGCTGCGCGTACCGGAAGAGCAGGAGCGCGAAGGTCTGGACGTCAACAGCCATGGTGAGAGTGCCTACAACCAATAAGCCTTGAAGAAGGGCAGTGCGCTAAATAACTCGAAAAATAATGATGATGCAGAAAGGGCGATGGAGACATCGCCCTTTTTCTTTTTTAACGATATTTCCCATTTTTAAGTAATGCATTGTTTTTATTGACCTTATATTAATTGCATTATCAAGTGCTTTTTCTATAATGGCCTTGGTTTGTACTGTTTGTTTTATTTGTTTGTATTAATACGTAATTATGAGAGATAGCGATGAAAGGAATAGTGAATTCTGTTTACGTAGGAAAAGTGGTTCCTTTCACTCGTCCTGACAGCTTTACCGGCATATTCAAAAAAGAGGTTAATCATCTGGTTTCAGTAGGTTATGAAGGCATTGAGGGTGATGAGATCGGCGACCTGAAGGTACATGGTGGACCGGAAAAGGCGATACACGTTTATCCATTGGAACATTATAAAAAGTGGAAGGCAGAATTTCCCGACTGTCCTTTTTTCGAGAATGCCGGCGCATTTGGCGAGAATTTTAGTACGCTCGGTTTGGATGAAAGCCAGGTCTTTGTCGGCGATATTTTTAGTATAGGGACGGCGGTAGTGGAGGTTTCACAAGGTCGATTACCCTGTTGGAAGTTAAATGACAGATTCGACATTCCCTATTTTTCGGAAATGCTACAAATTAACTACCGCACAGGTTGGTATTTCAGGGTGATTCAGCAAGGAAATGTCGGTCTGGGCGATGAAATTACCTTGATTAACAGGACCAATGATAAATGGAGTTTGCAGGAGATAATGAAAGTTATTTTTACCAAATCTCTTGATGAAGAAACCCTGACCAGTATGTTGGAATTACCCTTGGTTGCCTCTTGGCGGAAACTATTTATGAAAAGATTGCTCACTGGGACTGTTGAAGACTGGTCGCCAAGGCTGCATGGCAGAAAAGGTTAAAATGAAAGGACGCGTTGATTTTTTATCGCTGTTACGTACGGCATTCTTCACTATTGGGCGGCACCTCAGTGAGGCCAGTTTTTTTAACGTTCACTATTTTTTTATTTTCATCCTGTGCAAGGCAAAGTCAATCGATCTGTCAAGATATCAGAAGAAAAACATCAGGGACTACAGCAGCTTCCAGAACTTTTTTTGCAGAGAGCTCAGCGAGGAAACAAAGAGTAAAGTCAATTTATTGAACTCAAAGGAGCTTTGTATGTCTTGCGACGGGCGTATGGGGGCCCTGGGCGAGATAAAAGAGAATACGTTACTGCAAGCCAAGGGAGTTGAGTATTCCCTCTTCAGGCTTTTTGGTTTTAACAATGAAATGACGCAGGGCTACAATGGCGGCAGTTTCGCGAATATATACCTGGCACCGGAGGATTATCACAGGGTGCATATGCCGTTCGACGGTTTCTTGATTAATACCATTTATTGTCCCGGAGATTTTAAATCGGTCAGGGAGAAAAATGTAAAAAATGATAAAGAGTTATATGTTGGCAACGAACGGCTGATTTGTGAGTTTATGACGGAATATGGCAGGATGGCCGTTATTTTTGTAGGCGCATTTATGGTAGGGGGGATAGTCACGGCCTGGGGAGGAAAGGTCAACTATAACCGTCTCTACACCCATGAGTCTTTTTATAATGACTGTCTGTTTTATAAAAAAGGTGCCGAGATAGGCTATTTCACTATGGGGTCAACTGTCATAGTTCTGTTTGATTCCTGCTGGGATCTTGATTTCAGTAGGGTAAATCAAGGGGATAAGGTTGAGTTTTCTGACGCTTTTGCCACGGTGATGAAAAAGTAAGCGTTAACGCTTCGCCGACTATGAGGAAGTATTTTTATTTGAATAGGGAGCCAGAGCATGGCGAATATACATCACTTGGACAATCCCGGGTTCTTGCCAGACGACCTGCCATGCCCCTTGGATGACGGTGCGGCCGATCATCTGGTTGGCATGCCAATGCCGGCCCTGCGTTTTCACTCCACGTTTGGTGAGAGGGTCGACCTGTCAGTCTTGCCGGGGCGTACGGTCGTCTATGCCTATCCGAGGACCGGTGTGCCTCACGTCAATTTACCGGCAGGTTGGGACGCTATCCCTGGTGCCCGCGGCTGTACAGCGCAAACTTTATCGTTTCAGGCCGAAAAGGATATGTTTGCCGCCTTCGGGATCAGGATTTTTGGGTTGAGCACGCAAACCACGGATTATCAGAGAGAGCTGTCTGACCGACTCAGGCTGACTTTCCCCATCTTGAGCGATGCTGAGTTTGTATTGGTCGACGCCTTGCGTTTACCCACGATGAACGTGGAAGGCATACGGCTGATTAAGCGTTTAACGCTGATCATCAAGGATGGCACGATTGAACACGTGTTCTATCCCGTTTTCCCTGCGAACAGAGCGGCCGCTGAAGTCATCAAGTGGCTGCAAGACCAGCGGGATTAGGCTCCGGGAGCCTTTGCCTGATCAGGGCACCGGCCCATTTGTGAAGGTACAAAGCAAAAATGCCAGCCAACCGGGCTGGCATGCCATTGAAGGGGAGTTACTTAGGCTTCGCGCTGGCGGATGACGCCTTCCTGCACCGTAGTGGCGACCAGAACACCGTCACGGGTATAAAATTGTCCGCGTACAAATCCACGGGCGCCGGAAGCGGAGGTGCTTTCGACCACGTACAACAACCAGTCATCCATGCGGAAAGGGCGGTGGAACCACATTGAGTGGTCGATCGTTGCCACCTGCATGCCCGGCTCCAGGAAGCCTACGCCATGTGGCTGCAACGCCGTCGGCAGGAAGTTAAAATCTGACGCGTAACCCAGCAAATATTGGTGGATGCGCTGATCGTCCGGCATGGTGCCGTTGGCACGGAACCAAACGTAGCGGTGCGGCTCTTCCACGCTGCCCTTCAGTGGGTTGTGGAATTTGACCGGGCGCATTTCGATCGGCTTCTGCCCGATAAACTTTTCACGCACTTTATCCGGCAGCATGTGCGACAACTTTTGGGCAATGTCCGATTCGGACATCAGCCCTTCCGGCGGTGGCACATCCGGCATGGTGTTCTGATGTTCAAACCCTTCTTCCGGGCTCTGGAAAGAGGCGGTCATATAGAAAATCGGCTTGCCATGTTGAATGGCGCTGACGCGACGGGCGCTAAAACTGTTACCGTCGCGCAGGATTTCCACGTCGTAGATAATCGGCTTGCTGCTGTCGCCTGGGCGCAGAAAATAGCTGTGGAACGAGTGTACGCTCCGCTCTGCCGGAACTGTCTGTTTGGCGGCATAAAGTGCCTGACCAACCACCTGACCGCCAAATACCTGACGGAGCCCCAGATCTTCGCTTTGGCCGCGGAACAACCCTTCTTCGATTTTCTCCAGATCCAGCAGATCAAGGAGGTTTTGCAGTGCCTGGCTCATAAAGTTACTACCCTTATAATAATCATTTTGTTCAGTGTGCGGAATATCACGGTAAGACGTCAATATATTGCGTTATGGCACAGAGAAAATTGGCTGAATGCTGAACATTATTAGGGAGGTAAGTGATTAATAGGCAGTGTTAAATGGATTTTTCAGTGTTTTGTGCTAAGTTTAATGAGTGGGGTGGTGGAAGCCACCAACGTGTTGATAATAAAAAAGGAGACCGATCCATGAAACTCTGGCAAATCGTAGGTGGAGCTGCAGCATTAACCCTCACTCTGGCTGGCTGTGCCCAGAAGAGTGCCAATGTGCCTACTCCAACGGCGGGAAGCGCGGCGATTGCACAAACGCAGATTCAGGGCCCGGCGGTGACTGGTTCGGTTAACATTCGCCAGCGCATTGCGCTGCCGCCGGATGCGATACTGACCGTCACGCTCTCTGATGCTTCACTGGCGGACGCTCCGTCTAAAGTGATCGCCCAGCGTGCGGTACGTACCGACGGCAAACAAGCGCCGTTTAATTTTGTACTGCCGTTCAACCCGGCCGATATTCAGCCTAATGCGCGCATTATCCTGAGCGCGGCAATCACGGTTAATGGGCAACTGATCTTTATTACCGACACTATCCAGGAAGTGGTGAACCGTAACGGCACCCGTGCCGACCTGCTGCTGGTTCCGGTGCAAGGCATTCCGGTTCAGGCGACACCAACGGCGATGCCGTAATCCGGTGGTCCTGAAGCCGTAAGCTATCAACAGCCTTTGTGCTCCGGCCAAAGGCTGTTTTTTTATCACCAGCGCCAGCCGTAAACCAACAGATCCACCGTGCTATGGGCGCCAAAAATGATCCCTTCCGCAAGCAATGCCTGACGTTGGCGTTGGAAATCCTCCCCCTGCTGCGAAATTTGCCCGTGGCGGTTAATCACCCGATGCCAGGGCAGGCTGCTGCCTTCCGGTAGGCGACGCAATACGCCCCCCACCTGACGTGCCGCACGTGGTGAACCGGTCAGGCGCGCTACCTCACCGTAGGTCGTCACTTTGCCATAAGGAATGGCGGCCACCACGTGAAACACGCGCTGGCTGAACGAGGCGTCTTCTGGTTCCATTTCTGTGTTCCTGCTGCAGCGAAATCCCAAGATCAAAGTGTGCCACAGCCGAGGTGGGTAAGAAAACAGCGGTTGGCCCCGGTTGGCTTGCTATTTGGCTGGGCATCACCGATAATGCCCACCGCTTCGCAGTACCAGAAGCCGTCAATGGGGGCCCTGTTGGTTCTCCCGCAACACTAACTTGTGAACTCGGTCAGATCCGGAAGGAAGCAGCCGCAGCAGGTGACGTGTGTGCCGGGATGTAGCTGGCAGGGCCTCCACCAATTTCAGCGTCACACCATACTTTTCTCTAGCCTAGCCCTTGCCTTGGCATAGTCCCCTTGGATGGAAATAGCTGAAAGAACTCACTTTTAAACTTATTGTCCGCTTGCTGCGATAACTTGCAGTTGCACATTATGCAGCTATGGCACCAAACCCTTTCCAGACGCCAGGTGAACCAGCGCTGATACAAATCCAGCCTATAAATGCTCCAGCTGTTGGTGCTGTATTATATCTGATATCTCCAATACGATAGGTGCCGGAAGCCGGTGCGTTGGCTCCGATGGATTGTTTTCTAGTGGGTTGAATGTAGTAGGGATCCACGCTGCTCTGGATCAAAGCCCCATTGTGTTTTGTTGGATTGAATACCCCACCACCAGAACCAAAGGATACATCACCAATGACATAACCACCAATTATGAAAATATTTCTTGCTGCACTATTAAAGTTAATTTCGCTAGAGAAATGACAGGATTTAAAATAAACACCAATATTACCATTGGATGAACTTGTGCCTGTAACTTTCCCCCGAAACTCACAGTTGTCGAAGTAAGTAAGGTTGTCTGGGTAACTAATTGCTATATCTTTGGTAAAAATGCAGTTATCAAATACTTTAAATGAGCTGGTGGCTAATGCTGATAGGCTGGAGATGTTTGTACGATGAATGTAAACTCTACTATTGCTTCCTGATGTCATGGATAAATCAATTCCTGGTGTGCATCTGACATTGTACATATATAATTCACAATGACCGATGCTGATAACTCTGTATTCAGCTATGCCTCCATCGTTAAATGTATAAACTCCTTCACTTCCTTGGAAGAAAGTTCCTCCATTGGTATTAGTGACATCAACGTTAGCATTGTATTCAATGTGGCAAGAGTTGAACTCACAACAAATTCCGCCAATAGTACTAAAGACGGGGCAAACCCAGTTGTCTTCAAACTGACAGTTATTAAAACGAAGAAAGTTGGCCCTATCGCTGCCGTAACTACTTCTAATCATTATAGGGTTTTTTAGTGTTTTTGAAATATTGAAACTATCTACAGGATTTTTCCTATCTCCTGAACTGGAGCCGCTCCCCCAAATATCGACCGCATCGAACACACTGTCTTGGCATTTATCTATGAACAATGCGCAACCATTGAAGTCCTCAATGGTTATGTTGCGGTATGTTGCGCGATACTGCGCCTGCAGATAAAGGCCATCACCCAAGTATAAAGGGTTACCCAAGAGACTAAAATTCTCAAGAATGATGCCAGCATAGCCTTGTTCTGATCCGCCCCATAGGGGATTGTTTTTAGATGGAAAATTTAGCAATGCTTGGTTTTCATTATCAGTTCCTCTCATGTCAGAAAATACAGTTCTGTCTTTTGCTCCATGCCCTATTAGATGAATACCGCAGTTATTCTGAAAATAAATGGGACTCATCAATCGCATGGGATTGGCTCTGGGTGCCTGAGGAAGAATGACTGTTCTTTTTCGCGCGCTGGAGGCAATTCGTTGTAATGCAGGCGAGCAATCTTGCAAGCTCGGATCCAGGCCAAACCATGAAGCGTACCACTCTCTCTTTTGTGATTCGACTCGTTTCCACCTTTTCCCTGTTGCAGTTACGATAGTGGTGCCCGCATCATCAGGTGTTTTTGTATCTGTCTCATCATAATAGAAATCACCACCACCAAAAGGTGTCTTGCTATCGTCATAATAAGAACATAGGAATACACGCTGCCCGGTCAGTGATGGCTCAAGAATTCTTAAATTTTCTATGCTGGAAATGAGTTGCTGTGTCATAAGTACCTCTTTGCTCTAGATTGTTTTTTACTAAGGAAATATATATTCCATCCCTTAATTTCAGGTTTTAATTAGAAGCCTTTATTTGTAGTGGTTAAAATGTTAATTAATTAGGTGTTGTTCGTCTAGTTTTCGATGCTGTGTGGTGGATAGGTGAAATAATTTGTTTGAATTTGATGTATAAGGAGGGGGAGTAATAAAATTTAATAGGTGGGAGGGCGTTTTATCACTATTCAAGAGATGTGCTAATATATTGCAAGCACATCTCTTGAACCTTTAACCTCAGTGCTTCACCAACGTAGCGAAGTAGTACGCCAGCGGGATAGCCAACAGATAAAGTCCGACCGGGACTTCACGCCATTTGCCGGCAATCACCTTGATGATGATATAAAACAGCAGTCCACCGGCGATACCGGTACCGAAGCTGTTGGCAATCAGCGTGATCATCACCATCATCAGTACAGGCAGGCCGTCGGTAAAGTTGGCCAAATCGACTTTGCGCAATCCACTGAACATATTCAGGCCGATCAGGATCAATGCCGGTGCAGTGGCCTCTTTCGGGATCATCAGGGCAATGGGGGTAAACAGCAGCATCAGCAAGAACATGATGGCTGCCGCCAGCGCTGTTAATCCAGTCTTGCCACCGGCTTCGGCGGCGGCTGACGATTCGATCAGCGCCGTGGCGGCTGGTATACCAACCCAGGGCCCCAGTGCTGCAGCGATAGAATCCACCATAAAGGGCCGGTTGATGTGCGGCATGTTGCCGTGTTCGTCAAGTAATCCGGCTTCACCGCCGACGGCGAGCGTGGTCCCCATGGTGGAGAAAAACTCCGAGGCGAAAAAGACAAACAGGTAGGGCAGGAAGGCGATATTCAATGCACCAATCATATCGACGTGACCGAGCACTGGGGCCAATGAGTGTGGCATTGCCATCAGACTGGCGGGGAGGTGCGTGACGCCGAATGGAATCCCCACCAGGGTCGCGACTAGGATCGCCCACAAAATCGCGCCGGGGATGCGTCGAGCCTGTAGGGCAATGGCCAGAAACAGGCCGCACAGGGCAACCAGCGCACCGGGTGCCGTGAAGTCACCCAGCATCAGCGCATTGGATTTGGCATTGGCCAGCACCAGCCCGGCGTTACGAAATCCCAGCACCGCAACAAATAATCCGATAGAGGCGGTCAGCCCCAGCTTGATGGACTGCGGCACCGAGCGGGTAACCACCTCGCGCAGCCCAAGACGAGTCAGGGCAAAAAACAAAATGCCGGACCAGCAGGCGATACCCAGACCAATCTGCCACCCTATGCCTTCACTGCCCGCCAGCGTCACGCCGACCAACACCGAACCGCCGATACCCGGGCCAACGATAAACGGCAGATTACCGTAAAACGCCATAAGCAGGGTGCCGATCACAAACACCAGAATGGTACCGGTGGTCACTGCCCCCTTATCCATGCCGCCGATGGCCAGCAATCCGGGGATCACCACCAACAAATAGGCCGCAGCCAGAAAACCGGTGATACCGGCCAGGCATTCGGTTTTGACATTACTTTGCCGCGCATGCAGTTGAAAACGCCGTTGCAGCCAGCCCCCTGGTGTTGGAGCATTTACTGAGTTTTCAGCCATATAGACAATCTCCGTTGCTATCTCATTATTATGATTATTTTTACGCCGGGGTTTCCCAGCAGGCGATCAGCGGATCGACAATTTGGCGCGTGGTGCCGTCGGTCAGGCCGAGATCGGTCAGGTGCGGCCCGGCGTTGCACGCCAGGCAGGTGCCCTCAATTGCCTTGAAAACCCGGTAGGGCGGTTCCCAGTCGGCGATTTGTGCGCTCAGATCGCGCAGTTTTTTAAATTGTTGTGCCAGTTCTGCGGCAGGCAGATCGGAAAGCATGCCGGCAATCGGCATCGCCACCTGGGCCAGGATTTCCCCGTTTTGACTTAAGGCCATGCCGCCACCGCAGGCGATCAGGGCATTGGCCGCCCGCGCCATATCGGCTGCGTCACGGCCCAGAACCACCAGGTTATGCGAGTCGTGTGAGTAGCTGGTGGCGATGGCACCGCGCAGTTCCCCCCAGCCTTCCAACAGCGCAAGTTGCGGGGTGGCCTGGTGGCGACCATGGCGATGTTGCACCCAGATCAGGCTAAAGCCGTCCGGAATCTGCACTTCGCCGTCGCGAACCTCGACGGTGGTTTCGTTCCACTGGGTAAAACGCGCGCCTTTAATGTGGCGCAGGGTGGCTTTACCGTGGCGGATCGCCGGGACTTTCAAGATGAAATCTGTTGCAGCCAGCGGGGGAAGCCGCAGCGTATCGCGCGGCACCGTTACTTTCGGGTTTGCACTGAGCGGTGTCAGCATTTTTCCGTTCTGCGCCATCAGCTTTCCTGCGACGTAGACCTGCCTTGCACTCAGTTGAGTGAGCGAATCAAAGACCACCAGATCGGCAATGCGGCCCGCGGCAATCAACCCGAGATCGTTGCGTTGCAAGCGAATAGCGGCGTTGAGTGTCGCCATCCGCAATACGTCGGTTCCCGACATCCCCTGCTCGATCAGCATATTGAGTAATGCCACAATGCCGCCTTTTTGCAGCAACATATCCGGCGGCACATCGTCGGTGCAGACGGTGACCTGCGAGGACAGGTGTGGCAACGTTTTCAGCGCTGCAACGATCTCGGGCAGCAGGTAAGGGTGAGAGCCTCTGATCTCCAGCGTCAGTCCAGCGCGTAGTTTCTCCAGCGCGTCGGCTCCGGAGGTCAGCTCATGGTCGGACGTCACGCCCGCGGCCAGATAGGCCTGAAGCTGAGCGCCATTCAGCCCACGTGCGTGACCTTCGATTAACTTGCCGCTGTTCAGCCCGGCGTTGAGGATATCCAGCATGCGCTCGCTGCCGTTCAACACGCCGTGCATGTCCATGACCTCGGCAACTCCGCCGACTTCCGGCCAGGCCAGCATGGTTTCCATTTCATGGCCGCCGAAATCAGCGCCGGACATTTCCAACCCTGGAGTGGAAGGGACGCTTGAAGGTGCTGCGCAGATCACCCTGAGCGGCAGACCACGGCTGGCGTCGACCGCGTAACGCACGCCTTCAACGCCGAGCACGTTGGCCAGTTCGTGCGGATCCCAGAAAATGGTGGTGGTGCCTTGGGCAACGACGATTTCGGCGTAACCTTCCGGAGGCAGGTGCGAGCTTTCAACATGTACGTGGGTGTCGATCAGACCGGGGCTCAGATAAGCGCCGGCCAAATCTTGTGTCTGCAAGGCTTCGGTCATTGTGCCGCAGGGATGGACGCTGGCAATCAGTGCGCCAACGATGCCGACATCAGCGCTGCGGATTTCACCGGTGGCCATATCGACCAGCGAGGCGTTTGTCAGCAATAAATCAAAAGGAAGTTGGCCTAATGCGGCCTTCACCGCGCGTCGGCGTTCGACCGCGCTGGTACAAGAAGTGGTCATGGTAATTACCCGGCATGATGACAGGGTTGTTACTCTAGGGGGGAGGGCAGGCTTTGCACAGATGATTTAATTTATTGCCTGATAAGAAACGTTTATGCTGTCGCAAACGTTTACTTGGTTGGCGAATGGAAACCTGACATGTCTGAACCCTGGCGCCGCTTGCCCGCGCTGTCTCTGAAGCAGATCCAATATTTCGTTACTCTGGCGCGGCTTCGGCATTTTACCGATACCGCGAACCGTTTGGCGATCAGCCAACCGGCACTGAGTAGCGCGCTGCGGCAGATAGAGTTGGTGCTGGGCGGTAAATTGGTGAACCGTACCGCTTCCGCAGTGACCCTGACCGAACAGGGCGCGGCAATTTTGCCGCATGCCGAGCGGTTGCTGAATGTGGCGCAGGCGTCTTTTGACGATATGCAGCGCATTATGTTGGCGGGGGGCGACGGGACTTTACGTATCGGGTTGGTGCCTTCGGTCAGTCGCCTGTTGTTTCCGGCCGTGCCGCAATTGCTGGCGGCGAACTTTCCACGGCTGCGGGTAGAGTTTCACGATCAAACCAATGATTCGCTGCTACTGCAATTGGAGAACGGCCTGATTGATTTTGGTATCGGTGCGCTCGACAGTTCAGTGCCGCAGTCGCTGGAAATATACCCCCTGCAGGAAGATCCCTTTGTGGTGGTCATGCGCCGTGACGATCCTCTGGCGGAATCACACCATTTGCCGTGGCGGCAATTAGCCCGGCGCGATATCGCGGTTTTTTCCAAGGGGAACATCAGTCGGTTGGTATTGGCTTTGGCGGAAAGCCATCGTCTGGATTTAACCGCACGCTATCAGGTGGATTTTCTGGAGACGTTATACGGATTGGTACGTTCCGCATTAGCGGTCGCTATTTTACCCGAGCTTTACACCACTCATTTGAAAGACGACGAATTAACCGTCGTTCAACTGCAGCAGCCGATGCTTAGCCGCACAGTGGCGTTAATGCGCAGCGCGCAACCTAATCGTCCGGTGTTAATTGAGGCGTGTTTCCAATTGTTATTGCAGGATTTTCAACAGCGGATGAAAGTGCAGTAAGTCAATGAGATAAATACGGGAATAGGTTTTACATTGAGGCCGACAAATGTATCGGCTCAACGCAGCTTCAGCCAGGATTAACGAACGAATTTCCACACGGCCGTTGGGATTTTATCGTATAGCTTATTCATGGTGAGCTCAGCCAGACGGTGATCGGCTGCGGAGTAAAACAGCTCCAGCTCGTCATCCGAAAGCTCATACTTATTTTTTTCAATAACGCGTTCAAGGGTGTCGATCGTGGTGCATTTACGTAAACGCATCAGATAATCAATTTTAGTCATGATAACCTTTGGTGTAATAAACCGTAGAATAGAATCAATTTAGGGATAATTATCCCCTAAGTTTTCATTGTCGTACAGACGCCCTCTCCTGAGAACATTCTGAATAATCGCGCCTTGGTTTTTTGCCAGCGACGCAGATCGGAATCATTGATACCGTAGCTGCTGAACAGCGTGTAGGTATCATCGAGGTATTCCTCGACTAACTCCGATAAATCACTTTCGTCCATGTATTTAATTTTATAACTCATCACAAACGAAGCAATATGTTCAATCAACTCATTAAGCTGGAGGTTGACGGAAGACGTTGGGTCGTTCACCCAGCCGTGGTGGCTGTCGCCCAGCGTGGCAATGCCTTCATCATACAAATTTTCGCACAAGAATTTCAGCTGAGCAATATCGTGCCTTTTAGGCGAATACTCATCCATATCATCCCCTCCGTAAGTCTTAATTTCAGTGTTGATAACACTCTGTGAGTAAGCTGATTTACATCATGGACAGAGGTAGCTTAATGACGGTGGTAAAATAAACTTCTCATATAATGAATATAAATCATTTCTCCGCGTCTGGCCTGCTGTTATTACGTAAACTTACAATTCATCTGCGGTAGATGGGCGGGAGTTATCGATGATGTCAAAGATTAGCCCCGACTCGGCCAGGCTGAAAGTGACACTCTCTCTGATGTATTCCTCGGCGCTGATATCCAGACAGGCATTGAAAATTGTCCATTTATAGCGGTAACTCATTGAATACTGGCTGTCGCTCAATTCATGAATATCAAATATTTCTAATGAACCTTCGGTATAGCGCGCGTTTTCAGAATAAAAACTCAATCCGCTGGTCAATGCCGGCACCAGCTCTGATATTTTATCATTAATCACTTTCTTTAGTTTTTTAACAGAAAGTGCTTCCGTCATTGTGCTGCAGCTAAGAGTTACGTGCATTTAATGCCTGAGCGTATCGCGATCTATCTATTAATCTTACTCCTTTTTTATCACTTCGTCGGTAAACTTTTCGTTAACTGGAGGCTTTTTTACAGTATCTCAACGTTGTTTACCGGTTAATAACCCTGATGTTTCTCTGTCTATCTCGAAAGAAGTACTCCCTGAGTGTCAAATTCGGTGAGTTGCCGGTGCAAGCAGAGCTTGATTGTTACGTTCAGTTGCATTAATCCCCGAACGGGCGCTTGAGTGAATGAAATGATTGTGATGTTATATTGTAACAATAAATCCTCTCTCGTTTGGCCATGAAACTGACATCCACACCACAAGATGGCGATCTGCCGTCATTGAACTCGCTGTTCACCGCTTCAGCAGGGCTGCGTTGCGGCATTGCCGCTGCGTTACTGGCATTGCTTTGGTTGGGCATCCATTGGGCGGTGGCATTGCCATGATAACCCTGCAAAAAGCCGTAGTCGGCTATGGCGGAGCGCCGTTGTTTCCCCCGCTTAGCGGACATTTCGCCGTGGGATCGCTGACCGCCGTGGTCGGTGTTAACGGGGCCGGCAAGTCTACGTTGCTGAAAACAGTGGCGGGGCTTTTGCCGTTGCAGGGCGGGAGCCTGCGTTTTAGCGGCAATAAATTACCGCGTATGGCTTATTTGCCCCAACAGGCGGAGCTGGATCGCCAGTTTCCGATCCTGGTCAGCGATTTGGTGGCCATGGGGAGCTGGCCGTTGAGCGGCATGTTCGGCGGATTGAACAAGCGAGCTGCGCGGCAAATTGCCGAGGCGCTGGATGCGGTGAGTATGACCTCGATGGCACGCAGCCCCGTCGGCGAACTTTCCGGTGGTCAACTTCAACGGGTATTGTTCGCCCGCTTGTTGGTGCAGCAGGCGCCGCTTATTTTGCTGGATGAACCTTTTACCGGCATTGACAGCGCCACCATTCAATTGCTGTTGCAGGTGATTGATCGTCTGCACCAACAGAGAAAGACGGTGATTGCCGTGCTGCACGATATGTCGATGGTGGCGAATCACTTTCCCCAGGCTTTGTTGCTGACGCCACAGTGCTGCCACTGGGGCGCTGCCGAGAACGTGTTGGAACACATTCCCGCGTTGAATATCGCCAGTGCTCCGCTCTGCCGCAGTGGGGAGCGTAATGATGTTGCTTGAGGCATTAATCGATCCCTTTGCTTCCTTTGGCTTTATGCGGCGTGCGCTGGTGGCCTGTTTCGCCTTGTCGATCAGCGCCGCGCCGCTGGGCGTTTTTTTGTTGCTGCGGCGCATGAGCCTGGTGGGTGACGCACTGTCGCATGCGGTACTGCCCGGTGCCGCCATAGGGTATTTGATTTCCGGTATGTCGCTGGTGGCGATGGGCGTAGGCGGGTTTATCGCCGGGCTCGCCGTGGCGATGCTCTCAGGGCTGGTCAGCCGCCGCACGCCGTTGAAAGAGGATGCCAGTTTCGCCGGTTTCTATCTGGGATCCTTGGCGTTGGGAGTCACGTTGGTTTCGCTGCGCGGCTCCAGTGTCGATTTGCTGCACGTGCTGTTTGGTTCGATCCTCGCGGTAGATACACAGGCTATTTTCATGGTTGGGGCGATAGCCAGTTTTTCGCTGTTGGCACTGGCGGCGCTGTATCGCGCTCTGGTGATTGAATCTTTCGACGCCATCTTTTTACGCGTTAGCGCACCGCGCTGGTTGGCACTGATCCATGGACTATTTCTGGCGCTAGTCGTGATCAATTTGGTGGCCGGTTTCCAAATCCTCGGCACCTTGATGTCGGTGGGGCTGATGATGCTGCCCGCCGCCAGCGCTCGTTTTTGGGCCCGTAATCTGCCACATACGTTGGCGGTGGCGATGGGCATCGGCATGCTATCGAGTTTGATCGGCCTGGAATGGTCATATTACGCCTCGTTGCCTGCCGGCCCGGCTATTGTGCTCAGTGCCAGCGTGATCTTTTTTGGGTCGATTCTGTTTGGGACGCGTGGGGGGATCTTTTCCCTGGCGCGCCGTTGAGAAGTGTCATGTGCAAGGAGAAAGTATGAAACGTTTACCTATTACGCTGGCAGTCGCTGCTCTGCTGTCCAGCCCGTTGGCGATGGCGAAAACCGTTGATGCCGTTGCCAGTTTTTCCATCCTGGGCGATATCGTCAAGCAAGTAGGGGGGGAGCACGTTAAGGTCACCACCTTGGTGGGGCCGGACGGCGATCCGCACAGCTTTGAGCCTTCGCCTAAGGACAGCAAGGTGCTGTCACAGGCCGACGTGGTGTTCGTCAGTGGTTTGGGATTGGAAGGCTGGATCGATCGGCTGGTTAGCGCCTCGGGATATAAAGGGCAGGTTATCACCGCATCACAGGGAATAAACTCGCGCCAGATGGAAGACGACGGCAAAGAGATCACCGATCCTCATGCCTGGAACAGCATGAAAAATGGTGCGCAGTACGCCACTAACGTGATGAACGCGCTGATTGCCGCCGATCCTGAAGACGCCAATTATTTCCGCCAGCGCGGCGCAGAGTATATCCAACAGTTGCAGAAGCTGGATTTGTGGGCCAAAACGCAGTTTGCCGCTGTACCGCAGCAAAAGCGTAAGGTGCTGACCAGCCACGATGCTTTTGGCTACTTTGGGCAAGAATATGGCGTCACCTTCCTTGCCCCGGTCGGTTTCTCTACCGAAGCAGAGGCCAGCGCCAGCGACGTGGCCGGTCTGATCAAGCAGATCAAACAGGAAAAAGTGACCGCCTATTTTATTGAAAACCAGACCGACCCGCGCCTGGTGAAGCAGATTGCTGCGGCGACCGGAGCAAAAGCCGGTGGTGAGCTGTATCCTGAGGCGCTATCCCAGCCGCAGGGGCCGGCAGCGAACTACGTGCAGGCATTCAAACACAATGTCGATACCTTACTGAGCAGTATGAAATAAACCTTCGTGTCCCCGTTATGAAGGCGGGGACACTGATGACACTCCGGCTTTCTCCATAAAAAAAGCCCCGTTGAGCAGCAACGGGGCTTTGCGACAGATGACACTACGGAAGTTAACGCTTTTTCTTACGTCCCTGTACCGCTTTAAAACGCGGGTTGGTTTTACAGATCACATAGATGCGACCTTTGCGGCGCACGACTTTGCAATCCGGATGGCGATTTTTCGCCGAACGCAATGAACTCAAAACCTGCATGTTGATTCCCTTTTACTTCTTGCCAAGAAAGCGACCGAAACGCTGCTGGAAACGTGCAGTGCTGCCCTCTTTAGAGAACTCTTTCTGCTTGCCGGTGTAATACGGATGCGAAGCGGAAGAGACGTCGATAGTGACATACGGCCAGTTTTCACCGTCCAGCTCAATGGTGCGGTCGGTGTTGATGGTCGAACCCACTTTAAAGTAGGCATTGGCGCTCAGATCGTGGAACACCACGGTACGATAATTTGGATGGATACCTGCTTTCATGATGCACTCTCATGTAATGTTATACTATAACAATAATTATGCGCCGCACGGCTCAGAGGATCAAGTACAAAATGCACCCGCAGATAATTTAATGAGAGTGATTTGCATTAAGCAGATGAAGCAAAAGAAAAAGGCCGCATAAGCGGCCTTTTTTCAGGAGGGAAACAGCACTGAGTTATCAGTGATGCTCGACCGGATGGCTGTGTTCTATGTCTTCAGACTTCTTGCCGAAGCGGCGGCGAACCACCACGAAGAACACCGGAACAAAGAACAGGGCCAGCACGGTGGCGGTAATCATCCCGCCCATAACGCCGGTACCGACCGCGTTCTGTGCGCCGGAGCCTGCACCGTTACTGATAACCAGCGGCAGTACCCCGAGGATGAAGGCCAGTGAGGTCATCAGGATTGGACGCAGACGCATACGTACCGCATCGAGCGTCGCTTCGATCAGACCCTTGCCCTCTTTCTCCATCAGATCCTTGGCGAATTCCACTATCAGGATGGCGTTCTTCGCCGACAGACCTATGGTGGTCAACAGCCCCACCTGGAAGTAAACGTCGTTGTTCATGCCGCGCATGGTTGCTGCCAGCAGAGCACCGATAACCCCCAACGGCAGTACCAGCATGACCGAGAACGGAATCGACCAGCTTTCATACAGCGCTGCCAGACACAGGAACACCACCAGAATCGAAATGGCGTACAGTGCAGGCGCCTGGTTACCGGACAGACGTTCCTGATAGGACATACCGGTCCAATCGTAACCAATACCGCTTGGCAGTTTGGATGCCAGCTCTTCCATCATGTTCATCGCCTCACCGGTACTTTTACCCGGTGCTGCTTGTCCAAGAATTTCCATGGATGGCAGGCCGTTATAACGTTCCAGACGCGGAGAACCGTATTCCCATTTCGCCGTAGAGAACGCGGAGAAAGGAACCATCTGGCCGGTGCCGCCACGAACAAACCATTTATTGATGTCTTCTGGCAGCATACGGAATGGCGCATCAGCCTGAACGTAGACCTTCTTCACACGACCGCGGTCGATGAAGTCGTTAACGTAGGTGCCACCCAGCGCGGTAGTCAGCGTACTGTTGATGGTGGTGATGCTCACGCCCAGCGCCTTGGCTTTCTCCTGATCGATGATCAGTTTGAACTGTGGCGTATCTTCCAGGCCGTTAGGACGCATGCCCACCAGCAGGTCCGGATGTTCGGCCGCCATACCCAACAACTGGTTACGCGCTTCGGTCAGTTTTTCATGGCCTAAGCCGCCCTGATCGATCAGTTCAAAGTCGAAGCCTGTCGCGGTGCCGAGTTCGATAATCGCCGGCAGGTTGAACGGGAACACCAGGCCTTCTTTAATCTGAGAGAACGCACCCATCGCGCGGCCGGCAATCGCAGGCACTTTATTCTGCTCACCGGAACGTTCGGACCAGTCTTTCAGGCTGACGAATGACAGACCGTTGTTCTGGCCGTTACCGTTGAAGCCGAAGCCCGCTACGGTAAACACCGAGACCACGTTGTCCTTTTCCTTGGTCATGAAGTAGTCGGTGACTTCTTCCAGCACTTTAGCGGTACGCGCTTCAGTCGCACCCGCCGGCAGCTGAACCATGGTCAACAGGATGCCCTGGTCTTCTTCCGGCAGGAACGAGGACGGCAGGCGCAGGAACAACAGGCCCATGCCAACGACGATCAGCAGGTAGATCACCAGATAACGCCCGGTACTGCGCAGAATATTGGCTACGCTGTCGGTGTAGTGGTTGGTGCTCTTTTCGAACATGCGGTTAAACCAGCCGAAGAAGCCTGTTTTAATCCCATGATCGCCTTTCGGAACCGGTTTGAGCATGGTGGCGCAAAGTGCCGGCGTCAGGATCATCGCTACCAGAACCGACAGGGCCATCGCGGAAACGATGGTGATCGAGAACTGACGATAGATGGCACCGGTTGAACCACCGAAGAACGCCATAGGTACGAATACCGCTGACAGCACCATGGCGATACCGACCAACGCACCCTGAATTTGGCCCATCGATTTACGGGTGGCTTCTTTCGGCGACAGTCCCTCTTCGGACATTACGCGCTCGACGTTTTCCACCACCACGATGGCGTCATCCACCAACAAGCCTATCGCCAACACCATACCGAACATCGTCAGTGTGTTGATCGAGAAGCCGAACGCCGCCAGGATCGCAAAGGTCCCCAGCAATACTACCGGTACCGCGATAGTTGGGATCAACGTCGCACGGAAGTTCTGCAGGAACAGATACATAACCAGGAACACCAGCAAGATCGCTTCCATCAGCGTTTTCACAACTTCGTTGATGGAGATTTTAACGAACGGGGTGGTGTCGTATGGGTAAACCACTTTCATCCCCTGCGGGAAGAACGGTTCCATTTTGGTCAGTGCATCTTTTACGCCTTTAGCGGTATTCAGGGCGTTGGCGCCGGTGGCGAGTTTGATCCCCAAACCTGCTGCCGGTTTACCGTTGTAACGTGCGGTTACCGCGTAGCTTTCTGCACCGCGTTCAATGTGCGCAACATCGCTCAGGCGAACCTGAGAACCATCACTATTCACCTTCAGCAGAATTTTACCGAACTCTTCAGGAGAGGTCAGGCGAGTCTGCGCGATGATCGAGGCGTTCAACTGTTGCCCCGGTACCGGTGGCATCCCCCCCAGCTGCCCTGCGGCGATCTGGTTGTTTTGCTCGGTAATGGATGAGGTGACATCTGAAGTGGTTAACTGGAAATTATTCAGTTTGTTCGGATCCAGCCAGATACGCATGGCGTACTGGGCACCGAACAGCTGCACTTCACCCACGCCGGATGAACGGCTGATAGGATCTTTGATGTTGGAAGCTACGTAGTCCGCAATGTCATCCTGGGTCATGTTCGGATCGTCGGAAACGAAGCCGGCCACCATCAGGAAGCTGCTGCTGGATTTTTCTACTTTCAGACCCTGTTGCTGCACTTCTTGCGGCAGTAACGGGGTGGCTAACGACAGTTTGTTCTGGACCTGAACCTGCGCAATGTCAGGGTCGGTACCGGATTCAAACGTCAAAGTAATGGTGACGCTACCAGAGGAATCGCTGGTGGAAGACATGTACATCAGATTATCGATACCGTTCATGTTCTGTTCGATAATCTGAGTGACGGTATCTTGCACCGTTTTGGCATCCGCGCCTGGATAGTTTGCGGAAATACTGACCGCCGGTGGTGCAATAGTAGGATACTGCGCAATCGGCAGTTTCATTATTGACAACACACCCGCCAACATGATGATGATGGCGATTACCCAGGCGAAAATCGGGCGATCTATAAAGAACTTAGCCATGTCTTACCGGCTCCTTTTTATGACTTCTGCGCTTCAGACTGCGGCTGCTTTTGCGCCTGAGTGTCAACTTCCTGCACTTTTACCTGAGCGCCCGGACGGACTTTCATCAAGCCGGTGACAATCACGCGGTCGCCGGCTTTCAAACCGTCGGTAACCAGCCATTTGTCGCCGATAGCCTGATCGGCCTTCAGCGTACGCAATTCAACTTTGTCGTCAGCACCTACCACCAGTGCGGTAGCATCGCCACGTGGGTTACGCGTCACACCCTGCTGCGGCACCAGCAATGCGTCGCTGCGCACGCCTTCGTCCAGACGGGCGCGAACGAACATGCCCGGCAACAGCGTATCGTTCGGGTTAGGGAACACCGCACGAATGGTGATGGAACCGGTGGTCTCATCAACGGTGACGTCAGAGAATTCCAGCGTGCCTTCCTGAGCGTATTGCGCGCCGTTTTCCAGCAGCAGTTTCACTTTGGCTTTGCCGTTCTCTTGCTTCAGCGCACCGCTTGCCAGTTCTTGCTTCAGACGCAGGAAGTCGTTGCTCGACTGAGTCACGTCGACGTACATCGGATCAAGCTGCTGCACGGTGGACAGAGCAGTGGCTTGGCCGTTGGTAACCAGAGCCCCTTCGGTCACGGCAGATTTGCCGATGCGGCCGGAGATTGGCGAAGTCACCTTGGTGTAAGCCAGATTGATGCGGGCAGTTTCAACGGCCGCTTTTGCGGCGACCACGGCGGCGTCAGCCTGCTGCAGAGTAGAAACGGCGTTATCGTAATCTTGCTTACTGATGTAGTTGGTACCCAGCAATGGTTTGTAGCGGTTGACCGTCACGCGTGCGATAGACGCGCTGGCTTGGGCTTTCGCCAAATCGCCTTTAGCGCTGTCATAGGCCGCCTGGTAGGTAGCAGGATCGATTTGATACAGGGAAGTCCCTGCCTTGATATCGCTGCCTTCTACGAAGTTACGTTTCAGGATAATGCCGCTAACCTGAGGGCGAACTTCGGCGATACGATACGCAGCGGTGCGGCCAGGAAGATCGGTGGTGATGTTGAGAGGTTCTGCCTTCAATGTCACTACACCCACTTCGGGAGCCGGTGCCTGGGCGCCTTGCTGTTGGGTTTCTTTATCGTTACATCCTGTTAGCACTAAGCTGCCTGAAAGCATCAGAACTGCCGCCAGAGGCGTTAACCCTCTGTTTTTGTTCATAGAAAAACCTCAAGTGTCCGATTTCAAAATGATCAATGGATCACAAGCTTTAAAACCCATTGCTGCGTTAATTATTAGTGCGTGCTATGGTACATACATACACGAATGTATGTAAATCTCACTTCCCCGAAAAAACAACGCCATGGCACGAAAAACCAAACAGCAAGCGCAAGAAACTCGACAGCACATTCTTGACGCTGCGGTGCGAGAATTCTCTGAACGTGGCGTTTCTGCAACGTCCCTCACCGATATTGCCACCGCTGCTGGGGTTACGCGTGGCGCAATTTACTGGCACTTCAAGAATAAGGTAGACCTGTTTAACGAAGTTTGGGAATTATCAGAGTCGAAAATAGGCGATCTCGAACTAGAGTATCAGGCAAAGTACCCTGAGAATCCACTGCGTATTTTACGCGAAATTCTAATTTATATTCTGACGGCTACGGTAGATGACGCACGCAGGCGTGCCCTGATGGAGATCGTTTTTCATAAGTGTGAATTTGTCGGTGAGATGCTCCCGCTGCAAGATGCCCGTAAAGTCCTCTATCTGGAAGGTTACGACCGTATTGAGTCCGTGCTGCGCAACAGTATGCGCCACGGCCAACTGCCAGCCGATCTACATACCCGCCGCGCATCTATCATCCTGCGAGCCTACATTACCGGCCTGATGGAAAACTGGCTTTTTATGCCGGAAAGTTTTGATCTGAAAGCCGAAGCGGCAGTGTTGATCGACTCATTTATCGAAATGGCCCAATTCAGTCCCACCCTGCGGATAAAACCGGAGGAGGGGGAGCTGGCGGCACCGCCGTTGAGTGCAGAACATCATCATTTATAGGAGAAACACCATGTCATCCGTTGTTTTGATCGCCAATGGCGCCGCTTATGGCCACGAATCGCTGTTTAACGCGCTGCGTCTGGCTATTGCGTTGAAAGAACAGCAGTCCGATCTCAATCTGAAACTGTTTTTGATGTCTGATGCGGTGGTCGCGGGTATTGCCGGGCAGCAGCCACACGAAGGCTACCATCTGCAGCAAATGCTGGAAATTCTCACCGCTCAGCAGGTACCGGTAAAATTGTGTAAAACCTGTGCCGATGCGCGCGGAGTCAGTCGGCTGCCACTGGCGGATGGGGTGGAAATCGGTACGCTGGTGGAACTGGCGCAGTGGACGCTGGCGGCGGAGAAGGTATTGACCTTCTAAGTCCGCGACATTTGTACATCACCCGCAACGCTTTTCTTATTCTTTGGCTCTCTGCGATCGTGATAATCTTTAGGCTTCTTTATTGATTCGAAGCCAAATCATGCATCGCAGGTTAGCCAAACGTCTTTTTCTGCCGCTATTCTCGTTCTTCGGCGTGGAGTTCTCCCGCGCCTTTGCCCTGTTTTTGCTGATCGCGGTTTGCGCGATCTGCCCACCAGCCGCCTATGCCACGCTCAATGGCGATTTGCCTTCACGCAGCGAAATCCAAAGCCAGCTTGATGCGCTGAACAAGCAAAAGACGCTGACGCCGGTCAACAAACTCACGCAGCAGGATCTCACCCGTACGCTCGAGTTGCTGGATGCGATTGAACGCACCAGGCAGGATGGAGCGCAGCTTAAGCAACAGCTGCAGCTGGCACCGGGCAAGCTGCGTCAGGTGACCGACGACCTGGCGGCGCTCAAAACGCCGGTCGACAGCGCTGCCGCCAGGGCCGAACTGCTGCCGCTTTCCCTGCGCCAATTGGAAACCCGGCTCTACCAGACGCTCGACGACCTGCAGACGGCGCAGGAGAACCTTTCCACCTATAACAGCCAGTTGGTTTCGTTGCAGACTCAACCGGAACGGGTGCAGAGCAGCATGTATACCGCTTCCCAACGACTGCAGGAAATTCGGAACCAAATCAACGATCAGACGCCGGGGCAAAACTCACTGCGCGACAGTCAGCTGGTGATGCTGGCCACCGAGCAAACGCTGCTCAATGCGCAGATCGACCTGCAACGTAAAAGTCTGGAAGCCAACACTACCTTACAAGATCTGCTGCAGAAGCAGCGCGATTATACGACCGGGCATATCGATGCGCTCGACCACAACGTGCAACTGTTGCAAGAAGTAGTCAACAGCAAGCGCCTTACGCTGTCGGAAAAAACCGCCAAAGAGGCGCAGAATCCGGAAGATGCCACGGACATCCAGCACGACCAGTTGGTCAGCAAAGAGCTGGACGTTAACCGCCAGCTCAGCCAGCGGCTGATTGCCGCCACGGAAGAGAGCAACGTCCTGTTCCAGCAGAATATTCGGGTGAAGAACTGGCTGGATCGCGGCCTGCAGGCGGAACGCAATCTGAAGGAGCAGATCCAGGTATTGAAAGGCAGCCTGGTGCTGTCGCGCATTCTGTATCAGCAGCAACAAAGCCTGCCGCAGGGCACCTTGGTGGCGGATATGGGCACGCGCATCGCCGATCTGCGCCTGGAACAGTTTGATATCAACCAACAGCGCGACGACCTGTTCAAGGGTGACGATTACATCAACAAGCTGGTCGCCGACAGCAAAGAAAAAGCCGGCGCCGACGTGCTGGATGCCCTGAATGAAATCGTCGACATGCGACGCGAGCTGTTGGATCAGTTAAACAAACAGCTCAGTAATCAGTTGGCGCAATCGATCAGCCTGCAGATCAACCAACAGCAGTTAACCAGCGTTAACAGCTCGCTGCGAGATACCCTGACCCAGCAGATTTTCTGGGTAAACAGCAACAAACCGGTCGATCTGGTGTGGTTGAAAGCCTTGCCGGGGGCGGTGAGAGATCAACTGGCTGCGCTCGATTTCAAAGTCGATCTCGGCAAAATACTCCAGGGCGGACTGAATTCACTGGTCATGCTGATCCCGCTGCTGTTGCTGATCGGCCTGTTGCGCTGGCGTTACAAGCTGATAGACACCCATTTGCAGAAGCTGGCCAATGACGTGGGGCAGTTAAAGCGTGATAGCCAGATGCACACCCCCAAGGCCATTGTGTTGACCCTGCTGAAGGTGCTGCCCGGTTCGGCGTTGCTGCTGGGGGCCGGTTTCTGGTGTTACCGTGCCGAAATCGGCCTCAGCGATTTTCTCTGGGCATTGTCGCAACAGCTGGCGCTGTTCTGGCTGATTTTCGGCTTTACCTACCGCACGCTGGCGCCTGGCGGCATCTGCGAACGGCATTTCAACTTCGCCGCCGAGCTTTGTGCGCATTACCGTCGTCAGACGATGCGTTTGGGGTTGGCGTTGCTGCCGCTGATCTTCTGGTCGGTGTTGGGTGAGAAAGCGCCACTGCGTCTGGTGGAAGACGTTATCGGCCAGGTGGTGGTGATGTTGACGTTGGCACTGCTGGCGGTGCTGGTGTTTCCGTTGTGCCGCGACAGCTGGCGTGAAAAAGGCTCGCACGCGGTACGGCTGATCATTGTTACCGCCATTGCCGCCACGCCGCTGATCCTGCTGGGGCTGATGTTCGCCGGCTATTTCTATACCACGTTGCGGTTAGCCGGCCGCTGGATCGACAGCCTGTATCTGTTCTTCCTGTGGAACATCGTGTATCTGACCGCCATTCGCGGGCTGAGCGTCGCGGCGCGCCGTCTGGCTTACCGCCGCGCGATAGCTCGTCGTCAGAGCCTGGCGAAAGAGAAAGAGGGAGCCGAAGGGGTTGAACCGGTTGAGGAGCCGCCTTTGGCGCTCGATCAGATCAACCAGCAGTCGCTGCGTCTGACCACCATGGTGCTGTTTATTATCTTCGCCAGCGCCCTGTATGGCATTTGGTCAGATTTGGTGACGGTCATTTCGTACCTGGACAGCATTACGCTGTGGCATTACACCACCACGGTCGCCGGCAGCAGCGTGGCGCAGGCGGTGACGTTGGGCAACATGATGGTGGCGATAGCGGCGGTGATCGTTGCTTACGTGATGACGCGCAACCTGCCCGGTCTGCTGGAGGTGGTGGTGCTGTCGCGGCTGCAGCTGCGGCAGGGGACGTCTTATGCCGTCACCACCATACTCACCTACCTGATCACCACCGTGGGTGCCGTCACCGCGCTAGGGTCGCTGGGCGTCTCCTGGGATAAACTGCAGTGGCTGGCGGCCGGCTTGACCGTCGGGTTGGGCTTCGGGTTGCAGGAGATTTTTGCCAACTTTGTCTCCGGTCTGATCATCCTGTTCGAACGGCCGATCCGTATCGGCGATACCATTACTATTGGCACTTTCTCCGGTTCGGTCAGCAAAATCCGCATTCGCGCCACCACCATCACTGACTTTGACCGCAAAGAGGTGATCATTCCGAATAAGGCATTTGTGACCGAACGGCTGATCAACTGGTCGCTGTCAGACACCATCACTCGCGTTTTAATCAAGGTGGGAGTGGCCTACGGCTCCGATTTGGACAAAGTGAAAGCGGTGCTGTTGAAGGCGGCGCATGATAACCCACGGGTGATGAGCGATCCGGAACCGCAGGTGTTCTTCCTGAATTTCGGCGCCAGCACGCTGGATCATGAGCTGCGCCTTTACGTGCGCGAGCTACGCGACCGCAGCTACACCGTTGACGAACTGAACCGCTCTATCGAACGCCTGTGTCGTGAAAACGACATCAACATTGCTTTCAACCAGCTCGAGGTCTATTTGCACAATCAGCAGGGCAACGAGGTGCAGGAAGTGAAACGGACGTTATCGCCGGATCAGGGCGGCACAACGGCAGGAGAGTAGAACGAGGATCCAGGGTTCAGCGCAGGCTGAACCCTTTTTACTGCCCGACAGGCAGGTAAGGGGAGGTGGCGCCGTTGCGCTGCAGCTTTTCCTGATAGTCCCGTTTGACAATATCCAGCGCCGCCAGCGCAGTGGCGGGATCGATTTCATTGCATTCCAGCAGGTAAATCAGATCTACCGCCAGTTGCAATTCTGGTGAGGCATTTTCTAGAGACATAAAACCCACGTTTTAATTGAGATGAATGATACTTCGTTCGGCTGAGTATAGTGAACAAGCCCGATTGGGGGGAATAATCATTAAAATATTGTGATAAATCTTCAAAAACCGTTTTCTTTACGTTCAATACTGCGCTCAATGCGCGCCAGAGCTTGACGGCAACGCGTCAGTCGGCCTTCTAACGCAGCCAGCTCATGCTGAAGCTTTTGCTGTGCCGCCAGCGTCGTCTGCCTTCCCAGCAGGCTTTCCCGATCCTGAATCATTGCAATGATCCGACGTTCGTAATCCTGATGTTCGGCCAGCTTGTGATACAAGTCGACCGCTGCCACTTCTTTGGGTTGATTCTTACGGCGCAGCGCCTGGGTTGCCAGCTCGCGTTGCAGGGCGGTCAGCTGCGCCAGCAACTTTTCGGCCAGAAAGGCTACCTGATTGGTGCGGTTGTCGTTGGCCGCCGTCTGCAGCTGGGCGAAATTTTTTTGCACTTCGGTCAAATAATCGCGCAGTCGTGTACCGCGGTTAGAGAACAGCGCAGTATCGAAGCGTGCCTGAGGGATCGGCGCGTCGCCGCGTGGCGTGATCTCGCTGGCCAATACCTTGATTT
Source organism: Serratia sp. OS31 (assembly GCF_014164835.1). Lineage (NCBI taxonomy): Bacteria > Pseudomonadati > Pseudomonadota > Gammaproteobacteria > Enterobacterales > Yersiniaceae > Serratia > Serratia sp. OS31. Next base: position 178,029 of record NZ_JACJFQ010000004.1, read on the forward strand.
GTTGTTCTAACGCTTCTAAAAGACGCTGGGTGCTCACGTTGGCTCCATTGGGGGGATGGTGGGCTCAGCTTGCCCGCGATCGCGTCGTGAAACAAGCGCCGTGCCTATATTCCGCCCGTTGCGGCTGGTGGCACAGGGGAAGGCGGTGATAAAGTAACGCCAGACAGGTTGATGGACAAGGGCTCGCATGACGCGTTGGTTATTGATTATCCTCGGTTGGTTGGCGGTGGTGTTGGCGACGCTGGGCGTGGTTTTGCCGCTGCTGCCGACGACGCCGTTTCTGCTGTTGGCCGCCTGGTGCTTCGCCCGTTCGTCGCCGCGATTCCACAGTTGGCTGCTGTATCGCTCCTGGTTCGGGCCTTATCTGCGCCATTGGCAGCAGCATCGCGCTTTGCCGCCGGGGGCTAAATGGAAGGCGGTGGTGGTGATTGTGCTGACATTCGCGCTTTCATTGTGGCTGGTGAAAATCTGGTGGGTGCGCGGTGTGCTGTTACTGATATTGGCTATTTTGCTGACCTTTATGTTGCGCCTGCCGGTTGTTGACTTATCGCAACAAAAACAGCGTTGATTGTGGCTTATGATATCCAATAGCTTTCAGGGCGCGGCTTGAAAGATGCAGCGGAGAGTTGCATTTGTCCGCCAGTTTGCATAGATTTGGGCGTTTTCGTGCGCGGGGTGCTACCCATTTCCTGTTTATCTCGGGATCGGGTTTCAGACGACCTGCGCGCAAGTCATCAGGCAGTTTTATCAGGCAATAATTATGACCGCTACTGCACAGCAGCTTCAGTTTATTAAAGACAGTATCAAAACCATTCCGGATTACCCTAAGCCGGGCATACTGTTCCGTGACGTCACCAGCCTGCTGGAAAACCCGCTGGCCTATGCCGCCAGCATTGAATTGCTGGTCGAGCGTTTTCGCGAAGCGGGCGTGACCAAGGTGGTAGGTACCGAAGCGCGCGGTTTCCTGTTTGGCGCCCCGGTGGCGTTGGCGCTGGGCGTGGGTTTTGTTCCGGTGCGTAAACCGGGCAAGCTGCCGCGTGCGACGCTCAGCGAAAGTTATGAGCTGGAATACGGTACTGACCAGTTGGAAATCCACACCGATGCCATCAGTGCCGGTGATAAAGTGCTGGTGGTGGACGATCTGCTGGCCACCGGTGGCACCATCGAAGCTACCGCAAAACTGATCCGCCGTCTGGGCGGCGAAGTCAAAGACGCCGCTTTCATTATTAACCTGCCGGATCTTGGCGGTGAAGCGCGTTTGAACTCCCTGGGTATTGAATGCTACAGCCTGGTCAACTTCGCCGGCCACTGATCTGCATTACCACAACGGCCTCGCGGAACGCCGCGGGGCTGTGTTAGCATGACCCTCCAGATTACTCGACTTTTCCGGTATTAATGAGCTATCAGGTTCTTGCCCGTAAGTGGCGCCCTCAAACGTTTGCAGATGTTGTCGGACAGGAACATGTCCTGACTGCGCTGGCTAACGGCCTCTCGCTGGGGCGGATTCATCACGCCTATCTGTTCTCGGGCACGCGCGGCGTGGGTAAAACCACCATTGCGCGCCTGCTGGCCAAAGGCCTGAACTGTGAAACCGGCATCACCGCCACACCGTGCGGTCAATGCGACAACTGCCGCGAGATTGAGCAGGGGCGCTTTGTTGATCTGATTGAGATCGACGCCGCGTCCAGAACCAAGGTGGAAGATACCCGCGATCTGCTGGATAACGTCCAGTACGCCCCCGCCCGAGGCCGCTTCAAGGTTTACCTGATTGACGAAGTGCATATGCTTTCGCGTCACAGCTTCAATGCGCTGTTGAAAACGCTGGAAGAGCCGCCTTCTCACGTTAAATTCCTGCTTGCGACGACCGATCCGCAGAAGCTGCCGGTCACCATCTTGTCGCGTTGCCTGCAATTTCATCTTAAGGCTTTGGATGTCGAGCAGATCCGTAACCAGTTGGAAACGGTTCTGCAGGCAGAACAAATCACCAGCGACCAGCGCGCTCTGCAGCTGATAGCGCGTGCCGCCGACGGCAGCATGCGTGACGCGCTGAGCCTCACCGATCAGGCTATCGCGATGGGCCAGGGCCAGGTGACCACCGTCACCGTCAGCCAAATGCTCGGCACGCTCGACGACGAACAGCCGCTGGCGATCCTCGAAGCGCTGGTGAGCGCCGACGGCGAAAAGGTGATGGCGCAGGTCGCGCAGGCCGCTTCACGCGGTGTTGACTGGGAAAACCTGCTGGTCGAAACGCTGGCCTTGCTGCACCGGATCGCGATGGTGCAACTGCTGCCATCGGTACTGGACAATCATTACGCCACCATTGAACAGCGGCTACGTGAGTTGGCGCGAACTTTACCGCCGACGGACGTACAGCTTTATTACCAAACGCTGCTGGTCGGCCGTAAAGAACTGGCATTTGCGCCGGATCGCCGTATGGGGGTCGAGATGACCCTGCTGCGTGCGCTGGCGTTTCACCCGAAAGCGGTGATCCCGGAGCCGGTGGCGATGGTGCAAACTGCTCCGGCGCAGATGGCGCAGCCGCAGGCACCATCGGCTCAGCCGCCACAGTTTCAGGACGCGCCACCGCCGTTAGGGCAGGCCGCCCCGCAGAACAATCCGCCAGCGAGTTTACCGGATGCCACCGCGCAATTATTAAAGGCGCGCACCCAGCTGTTACGGCAGGGAGCATCCACACCAAAAAAGAGTGAACCGGCGGCGCCAGGAAAAGCGCGGCCGGCAAACTCAGCACTGGAGCGGTTGGCTTCCGTGACTGAGCGCAGCCAGCAGCGCCAGGCGGAAAAACTGGTTCAGCAAAAACCGGCCAAGCCGGAAGCTTATCGCTGGCGCGCGCAGACCGAGCCAGAGGCCGAGCCGGAACCGCTGGCGACGCCAAAAGCGCTGCGCACTGCGCTTGAGCATGAAAAAACGCCCGAACTGTCAGCCAAGCTGGTGGTGGAGTCGCTGGAACGCGATGCCTGGGCGGCGGAAATCGATAAGCTGAAAATTCCAAAACTGGTGCAGCAACTGGCGTTGAACGCGGTTAAAGAAGTGCTGGAACCAGGTAAAATTTGTCTCCATCTGCGGTCGTCGCAGCGCCATCTGAACTCGCCTTCGGCGCAGAAGGTGTTGACCGATGCACTCACCGAGCTGCACGGCAGTCCGGTTGAGCTGACCGTGGTGGAAGACGATAATCCGGCGGAGCGGACTCCGCTGGAGTGGCGCCAAGCCATTTATGAAGAAAAACTGGCGCAGGCGCGCCAGTCGATCGTTGCGGATACCAATATCCAAACGCTGCGCCGGTTCTTCGACGCAGACCTGGATGAAGAGAGTATTCGCCCCATTTAAACGCCGCGTAAAGTGCGCGGCCCTAGCGACGAGAGACGACTATGTTTGGTAAAGGCGGTCTGGGCAACCTGATGAAGCAAGCCCAGCAAATGCAAGAAAAAATGCAGCAGATGCAGGAAGAAGTCGCCAAATTGGAAGTGACTGGCGAATCCGGCGCCGGCCTGGTGAAAGTCACCATCAACGGTGCGCACAACTGCCGTCGTGTGGAGATCGATCAGAGCCTGATGGAAGACGACAAAGACATGCTGGAAGATCTGATCGCCGCTGCGATTAACGATGCTGCGCGCCGTATCGACGAAACCCAGAAAGAGAAGATGGCGTCTGTGTCCAACGGCATGCAACTGCCACCTGGCTTTAAGATGCCGTTCTAATGCAGACCAGCCCGCTCCTTGAAACACTGATGGAGGCGTTGCGCTGCCTGCCGGGCGTTGGCCCGAAGTCGGCGCAGCGTATGGCGTTCCAGCTGCTGCAGCGCGATCGCAGCGGTGGGATGCGCCTGGCGCAGGCGCTGACCCGCGCCATGTCAGAGATCGGCCACTGTGCCGATTGCCGTACGTTCACCGAGCAGGACGTTTGCACCATCTGCGCCAATCCGCGCCGTCAGCAAAACGGCCAGATCTGCGTGGTGGAAAGCCCGGCTGATATTCACGCCATCGAACAGACCGGCCAGTTCGCCGGGCGCTACTTTGTGCTGATGGGCCACCTGTCGCCGATGGACGGCATTGGGCCCGGTGATATCGGTCTGGATCGGCTGGAGCAACGGCTGGAAAAAGAAAGCATCACTGAAGTGATCCTGGCCACCAACCCGACGGTGGAAGGTGAGGCAACCGCCAACTACATCGCCGAGATGTGCGGCCAGTATGGCGTGGTCGCCAGCCGCATTGCCCACGGCGTACCGGTGGGCGGTGAACTGGAAATGGTCGACGGCACCACGTTGTCGCATTCCCTGGCCGGTCGTCACGTCATCAAGTTCTGATCTTTAACGGGGCCATCGCGGCCCCGTTAGTTTCCTGCAAAAATTTTCCCCCAGCCGCTTGAAAAACAACGCCCTTACCCCCACTTGATCCTCATTGTTCGCTTTTATTAAAAATACCCTATGAATTTCAGGCTGCAGCTAGGCGGCCAGCTCGCTTCCCCCAGGCGCTTACTTTGGTAAGTAACTGGGGGAAGCGAGTGCAGATAACAACGCTGTGGCTTGAAAGGCGACGGGTAAATTGTCTTTGAGGTAATCAATGAGTATGAAAGGTCAAGAAACCCGTGGTTTCCAGTCTGAAGTAAAACAACTGCTTCATTTGATGATTCATTCGCTGTACTCCAATAAAGAAATTTTCCTGCGCGAGTTGATCTCCAACGCCTCGGATGCCGCCGACAAGCTGCGTTTCCGCGCACTGTCGACGCCTGAGCTGTATGAAGGTGACGGCGAGCTGCGTGTTCGCCTTTCCTTCGATAAAGAGCAGCGTACGTTGACCATTGCCGACAACGGTATTGGCATGAGCCGTGAGGAAGTGATTGAAAACCTGGGTACCATTGCCAAGTCAGGTACCAAAGCCTTCCTGGAATCCATCGGTTCCGACCAGGCCAAAGACAGCCAGCTGATTGGTCAGTTCGGCGTGGGGTTCTACTCCGCGTTCATCGTGGCGGATAAAGTCACTGTACGTACTCGTGCAGCGGGCGCTCCGGCCGATCAAGGCGTGTTTTGGGAGTCTGTCGGCGAAGGCGATTACACCATTGCCGACATCAGCAAAGAAGATCGCGGAACCGAAATTACCCTGCATCTGCGCGAAGGCGAAGATGAGTATCTCGATGCCTGGCGTCTGCGTTCAGTGATCGGCAAATACTCCGACCACATCGCACTGCCGGTTGAAATTGAAAGCAAAAACGAAGAAGACGGTACCGTCACCTGGGAAAAAATCAACAAGGCGCAGGCCCTGTGGACCCGCAGCAAGGCTGACGTTACCGATGAAGAATACAAAGAGTTCTATAAGCACATTGCGCACGACTTTACCGATCCGCTGAGCTGGAGCCACAACCGGGTGGAAGGCAAGCAGGAATACACCAGCCTGCTGTACATTCCGGCCCAGGCGCCATGGGACATGTGGAACCGCGACCACAAGCACGGCCTGAAGCTGTACGTGCAGCGCGTGTTCATCATGGACGACGCTGAACAGTTCATGCCGAACTACCTGCGTTTCGTGCGTGGTCTGATAGATTCCAACGATCTGCCGCTGAACGTTTCGCGTGAGATCCTGCAAGACAGCCGCGTGACCCAGAACCTGCGCGGTGCGCTGACCAAGCGTGTGTTGCAGATGCTGGAGAAACTGGCTAAAGACGATGCGGAAGGCTACCAGAAGTTCTGGCAGCAGTTCGGTCTGGTGTTGAAAGAGGGCCCGGCGGAAGACGGTGGCAACAAAGAAGCCATTGCCAAGCTGCTGCGCTTTGCTTCCACCCATAACGACAGCTCGGCGCAAACCGTCTCGCTGGAAGAGTACGTGGGCCGCATGGCAGAAGGGCAGGAGAAGATTTATTACATCACTGCCGACAGCTATGCCGCCGCCAAGAGCAGCCCGCACCTGGAGCTGTTCCGCAAGAAAGGCATCGAAGTGCTGCTGCTTTCCGACCGTATCGACGAATGGATGATGAGCTACCTGACCGAGTTCGACGGCAAGCCGTTCCAGTCCGTCAGCAAGGCAGATGACGCGTTGGATAAGTTGGCAGACGAAACCGAAGAGCAGAAGGCCGCCGAGAAGCAGCTGGAGCCTTTTGTTGACCGCGTGAAAACCCTGCTGGGCGATCGCGTGAAGGACGTGCGTCTGACGCACCGTCTGACCGACACGCCGGCTATCGTTATCACCGATGCCGACGAAATGAGCACCCAGATGGCGAAATTGTTTGCCGCTGCGGGCCAGGAAGCGCCGGCGGTGAAGTACATTTTCGAACTGAATCCGGAGCATGCGTTGGTCAAACGCGCATCCGATGTGGGCGATAACGAACAATTCGCCGAATGGATTGACCTGTTATTGGATCAAGCACTGCTGGCTGAACGCGGCACCCTGGAGGATCCAAACCAGTTTATCCGTCGTATGAATAAACTGTTGTCCGCATAATTCCGAGTATATACGCCCAAAATCCGCGAATTTTGGGCGTATTTTTTTGTTTTTCCTGCCGATTTTCCGTGCTTTATTCTCTGTTTCCTTCCTTTTGTCCCGCAATCGATTTCCTCGCGTACCTTGAGCCAGCCCCCCCTGAAATGGTATGGTTGAGCGTTTTCGCAATTTTATAAAAACTACATAGCAAGGGGATTTACGCAATGCGTATCATTCTGCTGGGCGCTCCGGGCGCTGGTAAAGGTACTCAGGCTCAATTCATCATGGAGAAATACGGTATTCCGCAAATCTCCACGGGTGATATGTTGCGCGCAGCCGTGAAGGCCGGCAGTGAATTGGGCAAGCAGGCGAAAGAAATCATGGACGCCGGCAAGCTGGTGACCGATGAGTTGGTCATTGCACTGGTTAAAGAACGCATCACCCAGGAAGATTGCCGTAAAGGTTTTCTGCTGGACGGTTTCCCGCGTACCATTCCGCAGGCTGACGCGATGAAAGAAGCCGGCATCAACGTGGATTACGTGCTGGAATTTGACGTGCCGGACGAGCTGATTGTCGATCGCATCGTTGGTCGTCGCGTGCATGCCCCTTCTGGCCGCGTGTACCACATTAAGTTCAATCCACCGAAGGTGGAAGGCAAAGACGACGCGACCGGTGAAGAACTGACGACCCGTAAAGACGACCAGGAAGAAACCGTGCGTAAACGTCTGGTCGAGTACCATCAGATGACGGCACCGCTGATTTCCTACTACAGCAAAGAAGCTGCTGCAGGCAACACCCAATACCGTAAAATCGACGGCACCCGCAAAGTGACCGAAGTGAGCGCCGAACTGGCGAACATCCTCGGCTGATCGGTTTTTCATTGCTGTGCATAGCGCCAGGCCTCATCCGCCTGGCGTTTTTTTTTGCTATTTTTCCGCCGAATTGTGATCGCCGTGGCTTGTTGCGCCTGTGCCCTTTAATCCGCCGTTAGAAATGACGTATAACTCCCCCATCTTAACCCTTGGGGATAATCCGCATGCTCAGATCGACCCATTTGCTGGCAGAATCCACTGCGCGCCAGATTGTGCAGCGGGCGATGAGCATCATCAGCCATTCTGTCAACGTGATGGACAACAACGGCGTTATCATCGCCTCCGGTAATCCTTCGCGCCTGTTCCAGCGCCATGAAGGGGCGGTGCTGGCGCTGACCGAGAACCGGGTGGTGGAAATCGATGCGGTGACCGCCGCGCACCTGAAAGGCGTGCAGCCCGGTATCAACCTGCCGTTCAGTTTTTACAGCCAACAGGTGGGGGTGATCGGCATTTCCGGTGAACCCGCGCAGGTACGTGCCTATGCTGAGCTGGTGAAAATGGCGGCCGAAATGATGGTGGAGCAGGCGGCGTTGCTGGATCAAAACCAGTGGGAAAAACGCTACCGCGAGGAGTTGGCCAATCAGTTGCTGCAGCCGCAGCCGGCATCGGGCTCGCTGGAGGCGATGGCTGCTTATCTGGGATTGGATCTGCAACAGCCGCGCATTGTCTGGATCGTGGAATTACAGGATGCTCAGCCGCATCTGCTGCGTGAACTGCTGACAGAGCTGGAGCACACGCAGCGTGAAGCGCTGATCGCTATCACCGGCTTCAACGAAATGATCCTGCTGCGCCCCGCCAGCCTGGTGCAGGGATCCTGGAGTTTGAAGCAGGAGCGCAAACAGGCGCAGCAGTTGCTAAGTCAGCTTCAGCCGCGTTTCAACCTGCGGCTGATTATCGGCGGTTTCTTTAGCGATGAGGCGGGGCTGCACCGCTCAAACCTGACGGCCCGCGCGACGCAGACGATGGCAAAGCGCTTGAAGCTACGCCACAAGACGCTGTTCTATCAAGATTATCCGCTGCCTTCGCTGTTGTGTGATCTGGGTGAGGATTGGCGCGCGCAGGAGCTTTCCCGCCCCTGGCAGGTTTTGGGCGATCACGATGACAAGGGGGTGTTGCGCAGTACCCTGAAACACTATTTTTCGCGAAATTGTGATCAAACGCAGACTGCCGCCGAGCTTCATATCCACGTCAATACCTTGCGTTATCGCCTGCAGCGTATTGAAGCCATTACTGGATTGAAAATCAATCAGTTAACGGATTCCTTGCGGCTGTATATCGGCATGCTGATGCACGATTGAATTGTATGAAACCACAACTTTCCGGCGTACGGACGCAGAGGTTTTTGTGGCTTTCTCTCACGCCAATGCCTGGCGCTCAGGATATGTTCTCCCCACACCAACAACGGGGAAAATAATAATGACAACGGTATCCACGCTGGGGGCGCTGGTGGCATTGATCGTCGCTATCGTCCTGATTTTACGCAAGGTCCCACCGGCCTATGGCATGATTGCCGGCGCGCTGGCGGGCGGATTATGCGGCGGCGCCGATCTGGTGCAGACCGTAACGCTGATGATCACCGGTGCGCAGGGCATTACCAATGCCGTGATGCGCATTTTGGCGGCGGGGGTGCTGGCCGGGGTGTTGATCGAGTCCGGCGCGGCGCACACCATCGCAGAAACCATCGTCCGCAAAGTCGGGGAAACCCGTGCGCTGTTAGCGCTGGCGGTAGCTACACTGATCCTGACGGCAGTGGGCGTATTTATCGACGTTGCGGTGATCACCGTGGCGCCGATTGCCCTTTCCATCGCTCAGAAGGCCGGGATCTCGCGTGCGGCGATACTGCTGGCGATGATCGGCGGCGGCAAGGCCGGTAACGTGATGTCACCAAACCCCAACACCATTGCCGCAGCCGACAACTTCCACGTGCCGCTGACCTCGGTGATGATGGCCGGTATCGTGCCAGGGTTGTGCGGATTGATGGTGGCCTATCTGCTGGCCCGCCGTTTGAGTGATAAGGGCGATAAGGTGATGGCGGAAGAGCTGACGCAGCAAGCCGAAGGCATTCGTCCGGGCTTTGCGGCGGCGATCAGCGCACCCTTGGTTGCCATTGTTCTGCTGTCGCTGCGGCCGATCGCCGGCATCGCTATCGATCCGCTGATAGCGCTGCCGCTGGGCGGTCTGGTGGGCGCATTGCTGATGGGCCGCATCCGCCAGTGCAACCAGTTTATGGTTTCCGGGCTGTCCCGTATGGCGCCGGTGGCGATTATGCTGCTTGGCACCGGTACGCTGGCAGGCATTATCGCCAACTCTTCGCTGAAGGACGTGCTCATCAGCGGGTTGACCAGCACCGGCATGCCGGCCTGGCTGCTGGCTCCGCTTTCTGGGGCATTAATGTCGATGGCCACCGCTTCGACAACCGCAGGTACCGCCGTGGCATCCGGGGTCTTCAGCAGCACTCTGCTGGAGCTGGGCGTCAGCGGGCTGGCAGGGGCGGCGATGATCCATGCCGGGGCGACGGTGCTGGATCACCTGCCGCACGGCAGCTTCTTCCATGCCACCGGCGGCAGCGTCAATATGGCCGTGCATCAGCGGTTGAAGCTACTGCCTTATGAAACACTGGTCGGCTTTACCATCGCGGCCGTCTCGGCGTTGATGTTTGGCGTATTTAATCTGGCGGGATAAGGAAGAGTAATGAAAACGCTGAAAAAAGTGGTGATTGCGCCGGATTCGTTTAAAGAAAGCCTGAGTGCGCTGGAGGTGGCCGAAGCCATCGAACGCGGCTTCCGCCAGATCTTCCCGCAGGTACAGTATGTGAAGCTGCCCATGGCGGACGGCGGCGAAGGTACGGTGGATTCGATGGTGGCGGCCACCGGTGGGGAAATCGTCAGGGCAGAGGTCACCGGTCCGCTGGGCCAACCGGTACAGGCCTTCTACGGTTTGCTGGGAGAGGGCGAAACCGCCGTTATCGAGATGGCGGCGGCTTCCGGGTTGCATCTGGCGCCCAAGGCGCAGCGAGATCCGTGCATGACCACCAGTTATGGCACCGGTGAGCTGATCCTGGCTGCTCTGGAACGCGGCGTTAAGGCGATTATTCTTGGCATTGGCGGCAGCGCTACCAATGACGGCGGTGCCGGTATGCTGCAGGCGCTGGGGGTGAAACTGCTGGACGACCAGCGGCAATGCCTGCAGCCGGGTGGAGCGGCGCTGGCACAGTTGGCCTATATCGATCTTTCCGGGATGGATCCGCGTTTGCAGCAGGTGAACATAACGGCGGCCTGCGACGTCGATAACCCCTTGTGCGGCGCTAACGGAGCCTCGGCGGTGTTTGGTCCGCAGAAGGGGGCTACGCCGGAGACCGTCGCGCAGCTCGATGCAGCACTGCGCCATTACGGCACGTTGCTGGAACAGGCTACCGGCCGTGAGGTCATCAACGTACCGGGTGCCGGAGCGGCGGGCGGGATGGGGGCAGCGTTGCTTGGCATGCTAAACGCCCGGTTGCGCCCCGGCATTGAGATCGTGATCGAAACCCTTCAATTGGAAGAGGCGTTGCGTGATGCCGACCTGGTGATCACCGGCGAAGGTCGACTGGACAGTCAGTCCATCCACGGCAAAACGCCGATTGGCGTGGCGCGAGTGGCCAAGCGCTATGGTTTGCCGGTGATCGGCATTGCCGGCAGCCTGTCGAAAGATTATCAGGTGGTGCACCAGCACGGCATTGACGCGGCATTTTCGGTGCTCGATCGGGTCGTTTCGCTTGAGGAAGCACTGGCAGAAGCGGCCGATAACCTGGAGGTGACGGCGCGCAATGTGGCGGCGGTGTGGCGGTTGGCGCAGAGCTAATATCATTCCCCTTTATCATGGGCAACGCCTGTTGCTGATATCGGTTCCGACGAGGCGCTTTTCCGTTACAATAGGCGCCATTAATCGACGTTAACCCCCTGACCCAGAACAGGGGGTTAGCTTGCAAGGAATCAAGGGGAACTGAGATGAAGCAAGAGAAACACGGGGTATTGCTGGTGAACCTGGGCACGCCGGATGCTCCGACCTCGTCGGCGGTAAAACGCTATCTGAAGGAATTCCTCAGTGACGACCGCGTAGTGGACACCGCCCCGCTGATCTGGTGGCCGATCCTCAATGGCGTGATCCTGCCAATCCGTTCGCCGCGGGTTGCCAAGCTGTATCAGTCGGTATGGATGGATGAAGGTTCTCCACTGCTGGTCTACAGCCGCCGTCAGCAACGCGCATTGGCTGCCCGCATGCCGAACACGCCGGTCGAATTGGGCATGAGCTACGGCTCTCCAAGCCTGGCTGAGGCGATAGACAAGCTGCTGGCGCAGGGGGTGACCAATCTGGTGGTGCTGCCGTTGTACCCGCAATATTCTTGTTCAACCAGTGCTGCCGTGTGGGATGGCGTGGCCCGGATATTGAAAGGCTATCGCCGCCTGCCGTCGATCAGCTTTATCCGCGACTATGCCGAACACCCGGCCTACATCGCCGCATTGCGCCAAAGCGTCGAGCGTTCGTTTGCCGAGCATGGTCAACCGGACCGGCTGGTGCTGTCATTCCACGGCATTCCCAAGCGCTATGCGCGCCTCGGCGACGATTATCCGCAGCGCTGCGAAGACACGTTACGTGCCTTGACCGAAACCTTACCGCTGGCGCCGGATCGGGTCATGATGACCTACCAGTCGCGTTTTGGTCGTGAGCCCTGGCTGACGCCGTATACCGACGAAACCCTCAAAGGCCTGCCTGCACAAGGCGTTAAACATATTCAGCTTATCTGTCCCGGTTTCTCGGCAGACTGCCTGGAAACGCTGGAAGAAATCAAAGAGCAAAACCGTGAGATCTTCCTCGAGGCCGGCGGCGAAAAGTTTGAGTACATTTCGGCGCTGAACGACGAGCCGGCGCACATTGACATGATGCAGCAACTGGTGGCGCAGCACCTCTGATCCTCAGAGCGCAAAATAGTGACAGTCATCATCAATCGGGCAGGAATGTGCTAACATTCTCTGCCTGTTAACTGCCACTGCCGCCAATTAAATGAAATTTCCTGGTAAACGTAAGTCCAAACACTATTTTCCGGTGAACGCCCGCGATCCGCTCTTGCAGCAGGCTCAGCCAGAAAATGAAATCAGCACCTCCTATGTCGTCGGCATCGACCAGACGCTGGTGGATATCGAAGCCAAAGTGGACGATGCCTTCGTCCAGCGTTACGGCCTGAGCCTGGGGCACTCCCTGGTGATTGAGGATGACGTCGCCGAGGCGCTGTATCAGGAATTGATCGACAATAATCTGATCACCCATCAGTTTGCCGGCGGCACCATCGGCAATACCCTGCACAACTATTCCGTGCTGGCGGACGACCGTTCCGTTCTGCTCGGCGTGATGTGCAGCAATATCAAGATTGGCAGCTACGCCTATCGTTATCTGTGCAACACCTCCAGCCGTACCGATCTTAACCACCTGCAGGCGGTTGACGGTGCTATTGGCCGCTGCTTTACGCTGATCGGCGAAAGCGGTGAACGGACCTTTGCCATCAGCCCCGGTCAAATGAACCAACTGCGGCCGGAAAGCGTGAAGGAAGAGGTGATTGCCGGCGCGTCGGCGCTGGTACTGACGTCATATTTGGTGCGCTGCAAGGAAGGGGAGCCGATGCCGGCTGCCACCATGCAGGCCATCGAGTTTGCCAAAAAGCACGACGTGCCGGTGGTACTGACGCTGGGCACCAAGTACGTGATCGCCGATAACCCGCAATGGTGGCGCGACTTCCTGAAACAACACGTGTCGATCCTGGCGATGAACGAAGATGAAGCGCTGGAATTGACCGGGTTGAGCGATCCTTTGACTGCCTCTGACATGGCGCTTGAATGGGTGGATCTGGTGCTGTGCACCGCCGGGCCAAACGGCCTTTATATGGCGGGTTATACCGAAGAGTCGAATAAGCGGGAAACTCAGCATCCGCTGCTGCCGGGGCATATTGCCGAATTCAACCGTTATGAGTTCAGCCGCGCTATGCGCCGTGAAAGCTGTGAAAATCCGTTCCGCATCTATTCGCACATCGCGCCTTACATGGGCGGGCCGGAGAAAATCATGAACACCAACGGTGCCGGCGATGGCGCACTGTCGGCGTTGCTGCATGATATCGCCGCCAACGGTTATCACCGCAATAACGTGCCTAACTCCAGCAAGCACGTTCGCAGCTATCTGACCTATTCCTCGCTGGCGCAGGTGTGTAAATACGCCAACCGCGTCAGCTATCAGGTGCTGAACCAGCATTCTCCGCGCCTGACGCGCGGCTTGCCCGAGCGGGAAGACAGTCTCGAAGAGTCTTACTGGGAACGGTAAAAAGCGAAAGGTCCGGCAAGCCGGACCTCAGATTGCTGACAAAGTCCTTTGCAGTTAAAAGTTCCGATCTGGGAACTAATAAAAACAAAGGATAATGTTTTCTGATTTACCCCAAACATCCGAAAACCACGTTTTTCGGGTGTTTGCCATCAGACTAAGGTCCGGCAAGCCGGACCTTTTTTACATCGAATGGCCGATCAAATCGGGCAGCCACCCATTTTCTCTTCGTCGGTCAGCGTATCCAGTTTGAGGATATTCAGCATGCTGTTGGCGATTTCTCGCTCGCCCATCACCACCTGATTCGCACCGCGATCGGAGATATACGACACTTCGTCATCGTAGTGCGCCCGGGCGATAATCTCGATGTTCGGCCGTTTGGTGCGTGCCGAGGCCACGATTTCACCGGCCTCATAACCGTTGGGGATGGTCAGCAACAGCCAGCGTGCACAGTCGAGCCGCGCCAGATCCATGACTTCAGGATTGGCGGCGTTGCCCAGCACCGTTTTGATGCCTTGCTCGCGCAGAGCCTCAACCCGTGGGCGGGAGTTCTCGATCACCACCAGCGGAATACCGGCTTCGGCCAACTTTGCCCCCAGCAGGCTGCCGACGCGGCCATAGCCGACCACCAGCGCGTGGTTGCACATATCGACCGGGATCTGTTTCTCTTCTTCCACCGCTTCTTCCATTATCTGGTCTTCGATGGTTTCGGTTTTGGCCAGATAACGCTCAAGCAGCGTGAACAGCAACGGATTCAACATAATCGACAAGATAGCCCCGGCCAGCACCAGATTGCGGCCGTGCTCCGACATCATGCCCAGCGTGATGCCAAGGCCGGCCAGAATGAAGGCGAACTCGCCGATCTGCGCCAGGCTGGCGGAAATGGTCAGTGCGGTGCGTTTGGAGTGGCCAAACATTTTCACCAGCAGGAACGCCGCCGCCGATTTGCCGAACACGATAATCGCCAGCGTTGCCAGCACCGCCAGCGGCTCGTTGATCAGGATCATCGGATCAAACAGCATGCCGACCGAAACAAAGAACAGCACGGCGAAGGCATCGCGCAGCGGTAAGGTATCGTGGGCCGCCCGGTGGCTCAACTCCGATTCGTTCAGTACCATACCGGCGAAGAAGGCTCCCAGCGCAAAGGAAACGTCGAACAGCTTTACCGCGCCATAGGCGATGCCGAGCGCCAGGGCCAGCACGGCCAGGGTAAACAGCTCGCGCGAGCCGGTACTGGCGGTTTTCGCCAGGATCCACGGCACCAGCCGGCGGCCTACCACAATCATCAGCGCGATAAAGGCGATGACTTTACCGATGGTCATTGCCAGTTCTATCAGCAACTGACTGCTGCTGGCGTTGTCATTGCCCATCATGTTGCCGAACGCGGGCAGCAGCACCAGCGTCAGCACCATCGCCAGGTCTTCCACGATCAGCCAGCCGATGGCGATTTGCCCGCGCTGGCTATCGATCAGCTGGCGTTCCTCCAGCGCACGTAGCAGTACCACGGTACTGGCGGTCGACAGACAGAGCCCGAACACCAGCCCGGAAATCAAATCCCAGCCGAGCAGCTTTGACAGCCCCATACCCAGCAGGGTGGCGACGGCAATCTGGGCCACGGCGCCGGGAATGGCGATGTGTTTTACTGCGAGGAGGTCTTTAAGCGAGAAATGGAGGCCAACACCGAACATCAACAGGATCACGCCGATTTCCGCCAGTTCCGGTGCCAGCGAGGTGTCGGCAACAAAACCGGGGGTAAAAGGGCCGGCGAGCACGCCTGCGGCAAGGTACCCCACCAGCGGTGAGATGCGCAGGCGATTCGCCAGCATACCGAGGAGGAAGGCAAGTACTAACCCTCCGACAATGGTGGTGATTAGCGGTGTTGAATTATGCATCCAGACTCCTTCTAGCTATGCATGGCAGCAGAGGGGAAACGCAACAAAGTTACGAAAAGATACATTTAGTTTATTGCATTTGTTCGTGCCTTGCTTAGCTAAATTGAGCTTTTTTGCGAAAAAGCAGAGGATTCCGCTTTGGGGGGGGCAGTAAGGGGATTTAACACTAAATAAGTCAAATAACATTGGTTTGTTCGGGAGATAACCCGACTGAGCATATTGGTTCAGCCGGGTTACATCAGGGTTATTGCGAGTTATGGTCCATATTAGGCAGTAATGCGGTGATAATGCCGATCAGTGGCAAGAAAGCACAGATTTGGTAGACCAATTCGATACTGGTCAAATCTGCGACATAACCAAGAACAGCTGCGCCTAATCCCCCCATACCAAAAGCAAAACCGAAGAATAAACCGGAAACCATGCCCACTTTTCCCGGTATCAGCTCCTGCGCGTAAACCAGAATGGCCGAAAAGGCCGAAGCGAGAATTACCCCTATAATGACGGTTAAAATGCCGGTCCAGTAGAGAGAAGCGTAGGGTAAAACTAGCGTGAAAGGAGCTGCGCCCAGTATTGAGCCCCAAATAACATATTTACGGCCTATCTTATCGCCCAATGGCCCGCCGATAATGGTTCCGGCCGCTACGGCAAACAGGAAGGCAAACAGGTGAAGTTGTGCGTTCTGCACCGAAACGCCGAACTTATGTATCAAATAGAAGGTGTAATAGCTGCTAATGCTCGCCAGGTAGAAGTATTTGGAGAAAATCAGTATCAACAGGATGCCGAGAGCATAGGTTACGGTACGTTTTGGCAGCGGTTTCACCCTTGAGGCGGCTTTTGGCTGACCTTTTGTTGCCCGGTGCTGTTGCTGGTACCACTTGCTGACTTGCAGTAACACCACGATAGCCAGCAGCGCGGCCAGTGAGAACCAGGCCACGTTACCTTTGCCATAAGGCGCAATAATCAGTGCCGCCAACAGGGGGCCGAGGGAGCTG
Organism: Serratia sp. OS31; assembly: GCF_014164835.1. Classification (NCBI taxonomy): domain Bacteria; kingdom Pseudomonadati; phylum Pseudomonadota; class Gammaproteobacteria; order Enterobacterales; family Yersiniaceae; genus Serratia; species Serratia sp. OS31. The sequence goes on from NZ_JACJFQ010000004.1 coordinate 194,555, forward strand.
CCAAAGTTACCGCCGACCTGGAACAGCGACTGCGCCAGGCCATGTCGCCCGCCGGAGGCCATACGTGCGACACGGGAGGATTCCGGGTGGAATACCGAGGAACCGGTGCCGACCAGCGCCGCCGCCAGCAACACCAGCGGGAAAGTATTGGCTACCGACAACAGCAACAACCCGCACAGGGTAAAGCCCATGCCAATCGGCAGCGAATAGGGCTGCGGGTGCTTATCCGTGTAGTGCCCGATTAGCGGCTGCAATAAGGACGCCGTGAGCTGATAGGTCAGAGTAATCATGCCGATCTGCACGAAGCTGAGGCTGAAGTCAGCCTGCAGGATCGGGTAAATCGCCAGGATCAGCGATTGAATCATGTCGTTAAGCAGGTGAGAGACGCTGATGGCCCCGAGAATCGAGAATGCAGTCCCTTTAACCGCGCTGCCCTTGGCCGGTGGCATGGCAGTATCGCTACGGTCGGTCATTTTATTATTAGCCTGGTAAGTTTTAGAGGACAGAGCAGATATCTTAGCAACTTGCTCAATATTTGCCATATCCGACATAATTTGACGCACATCGCAAAAATTTGAAATCAAAGGCCTTTGTTTCGCGCTACAATTTCGGCCATCTCAAAAAAACGTTAATGATCATATGGAGCTCCGCCATGCGCTTTTCGTTAAAAACCACCGCATGCGCTCTGGCCGTATCCCTGACTTTTCTGTCGGGAGCCGCCAACGCCTGGGAAAAGGATAAGACCTACGATATCACCATTCTGCACACCAACGATCATCACGGTCATTTCTGGCAGAACGATCATGGCGAATATGGTTTGGGCGCACAGAAAACGCTGGTGGACAGCATCCGTCAAGAAGTTGCGGCGCAGGGCGGTAGCCTGTTGCTGCTGTCGGGCGGCGACATTAATACCGGCGTGCCGGAATCCGATCTGCAAGATGCCGAGCCGGATTTCCGCGGCATGAATCTGGTGGGTTACGACGCAATGGCGATCGGCAACCATGAATTCGACAACCCGCTCAGCGTGCTGCGCCAGCAGGAAAAATGGGCCACTTTCCCGCTGCTGTCGGCCAACATTTATCAAAAAAGCACCCAGCAGCGTCTGTTCAAGCCCTATGCCTTGTTTGACAAGCAGGGGATCAAGATTGCGGTCATCGGCCTGACGACGGATGACACGGCCAAGATTGGCAACCCGGAATATTTTACCGATATCGAGTTCCGCGTCCCGGCACAAGAAGCCAAACAGGTGGTGGAGCAATTGCGTAAGGACGAAAAGCCGGACGTGATCATCGCCGCAACGCACATGGGTCATTACGATGACGGCAATCACGGCTCCAACGTGCCGGGTGATGTAGAGATGGCGCGCAGCCTGCCTGCCGGCTACCTGGACATGATCGTCGGTGGCCATTCGCAGGATCCGGTCTGTATGGCCGGCGAAAACCACAAACAGGTGGATTATGTGCCGGGCACGCCGTGCTCGCCGGATCGTCAGAACGGAACCTGGATCGTGCAGGCGCACGAGTGGGGCAAGTACGTGGGGCGTGCCGATTTCCAGTTCCGTAATGGCGAACTCAAGCTGGTGCATTATCAACTGATCCCGGTCAACCTGAAGAAGAAGGTGGAAAAAGCCGACGGTACCAGCGAGCGCGTGTATTACACCCAGCAGATCGCGGAAGACGCTTCAATGATGAAGCTGCTGACACCGTTCCAGGAAAAGGGCAAGGCGCAGTTGGACGTCAAGATTGGCAGCGTGAACGGCAAGCTGGAAGGCGATCGCAGCAAGGTGCGCTTCGTACAGACCAACCTGTCGCGCGTCTTGTTGGCAGCGCAGATGGAACGTGCCGAGGCGGACTTCGCGGTGATGAGCGGCGGCGGGGTACGTGACTCGATTGAGGGCGGCGATATCACCTACAAAAACGTGCTGAAAGTACAGCCGTTCGGCAACACGCTGGTCTACGTCGAGATGAAAGGCAGCGACGTGGAAAAATACCTGGCGGTAGTGGCCAATATGAAGGTGGATTCCGGTGCCTATGCGCAATTTGCCAACGTTAGCCTGACGGCGGACGGTAAGGGCGTCAGCAACGTCAAAATCAAGGGTGAACCGTTGCAGGCGGATAAAATCTACCGTATGGCGACCTTGAACTTCAATGCGCTGGGCGGCGACGGCTATCCGAAGCTGGACACCCTGCCAAGCTACGTCAACACCGGTTTTATCGATGCTGAAGTGCTGAAGCAATATATCGAGAAGCATTCTCCGTTGGATGCCGCGGCCTATGAGCCGAAGGGCGAGATTGTTTATCAGTAATCTTCCGGCGGCTTTTACCGGTTAAAAGCCGCCGTTTATCTTCCCCCGCAGTGCCACGCCTCTGAATAAAAGCACTCTAATATTATTAATTTCAATATTGTTTTCCTTGTCTTGCATAGTTGTATTTCTATTTTCTTTGTCTATACCTTTAGGGTTAATGATTTTATTTTTCTTAAATCATAATTTTCCAGGGGGGAAATCTCAGCGAAATTATCGTGATTAAAAAGGAAAATAAATGCACAGGACAATGATACTTTTATATGGCGTATTCGGCTATTTAGGCGGATTGGTCGGTTTTATTTTGCTTATTTTGTTGCTTAACGGCTGGGGACTACGAAATATGGTCGCCATCGTAGGGGAGGGCAGTATGTGGCCCTGGCTGGTGAATGCCGGTTTACTCCTGTTGTTTGGCCTGACGCATTCGGTGATGGCCCATGAAAGGTTCAAGGTTCGTTTGGCGTTGTCCCCGGCGCTGGAAAGAAGTACCTATGTATTGATTGCCGGTTTGTTGTTGGCATTGCTGGCGCTCATGTGGCAGCCACTGCCGGGTGCCTTGTGGCGGTTGCCGCCGGCAAGTGTCGCCGCATGGGGACTTAACGGCATCAGCGTGCTGGGCTGGTTAGTGGTCTTTGCTTCAACCTGTATGATCAGCCACACCGACTTATTTGGCTTGCGACAATCCTGGTTGCAGTGGAGAGAGCGGCAATATACCGACTTGCCTTTTCAGGTCAGAGGATTTTACCGACTGACGAGGCATCCCATGATGACGGGAATGTTATTGGCCTTTTGGTTCACTCCCGAGATGACCACTGGGCGCCTGTTATTTAATTCAGGAATGACATTATATATTTTGGTGGGCGTATATTTTGAAGAGCGCGGCCTGGTTAAAGCACTGGGGCAGGATTATCAGCAGTATTGCCGACAGGTTCCAATGTTGTTGCCACGAATGAGGGGGCGTAATAAGCCGGTGGAGTAATGAGATCTCGCGGCCGATGCTGGGGCGCCGGCCGCGTATTGATGGCTTTTCAGTCGCGCTTGGCGATATCGGCAAAGCTGCCGGCCAGCAACCGGCAAAGATCTTGTGCCGCCAGTTCGATGTCCAGCCCGCGTTTACCGCCGGAGACGTAAATGGTGGCAAACTGCTGCGCCGGGCTGTCGATCACCGTTGGCAGCCGCTTTTTTTGCCCCAGCGGGCTGATGCCGCCAACCAGATAACCGGTGACGCGCTGTGCCAGCATCGGATCGGCCATCTCTGCTTTTTTGGCTCCGAGCGCGCGGGCGACCTTTTTCAGATCCAGCTGAGTGGCTACCGGCGTGACCGCTACCGCCAGATGTTTGGCGTCGCCGTTCAATGCTACCAGCAGCGTTTTATAAACGCGGTCGGCATCCAGCCCCAGTTTTTTCACCGCCTCATCGCCGAAGTTGGTCTCCGCGCTGTCGTGATGATAAGGGTGAAGGGTAAAGGCGACTTTTTGTTTCTCGAGCAGGATCACTGCGGGCGTCATGTGTTTTCCTCTTTCCCGTTCAGCGGGAGGTTGCAAACGGATGCAACAAAATTACAAAAATATAACGGTAACAGCAACCTGGGTGGCAGGCGCGTAAAGCGGGTTGCCAAGATGTTCACTGGGTTGCTACCCTGTCTGTTGTAACCGTTAACACGGTTGCTATGCGTATAACTAAAATACAAGAAATTCCTCTTTGACTGGCCAGTAGCGATATTGGCCACTTTTTTACTGCGCCTGCAGCATCGTCGGCAAATTGTCCTCGCCGTACAGATGCAGTGCGCCGACCGCCACCACGTAGTTACCTGGCGGTAAGGCCTCCAGCTTTTGTTGCCAGTCGCGGTTGCGCTGATGCATCAGCACATCGTACAGATCGGCGCTGAAAGTGGCGGGCAGGGTTTCGAGCATACCGCTGGGTTTTGCGTCCAGCCACCAGCTCACCATGGTTTGCAGCAAGCGTGCGTTGGTGTGCCAGTGCTCCAGCGTATCGCGCAGCAACGCCATGCCGCCCTCCGGTAACTGCTCCAGCAGGCTCATCTGCTGTTGTGCCCCTTCCAGTTCAATCACTTTTTTATGCTGGACCCTCGCCGCCTGCAACAGCTGGTAATCGACGCCGTATTCGGCGCGTAATCCCAATCGCTGCGCCTGGCGGGCCTGCATCATCAACGCCACCTGCCAGCCGGGCAGGGTTGAAAAACTGTCGGCGTCGGCACCCAGTTCCTGGCACAGCGTCAGCAATTGCTGAAATTCCGACTCGGAGAGCCGCTGTTCAAGTTCCGGTTGCTGTTCGATGTGGTCAAAGGGCGAGGCGGAACCGGTAATGTCGGCTTCGACAATCAGGGCATCCGCCTGCTTCAGGCGTGCCGCCAGTTTGGCCGGCAGCGGCGACATATCTACCGTGCCCATATGGATGCTGCCCACCAGATGGAACTGACGATCGCCGGGCAGCCGAATATCCAGCGCCGGGTAGGCGTAAGTCATCGGGGATATCAGGCCGAGAAAGGCGGCGATGCGGCGTAACAGTTGACCCATACAGCGTGGCTCCTGAATAACGTGTTCACTTTTGGGGTGACAGGTGAGGGGGCGAAACCCTTCCCCATGCTAAACGCTATCCGCCGGACAAGAAAGCCTGAAGAGTGAAGGAATTATCCCAAAGAAAACGGGGCGCAATGATTTGCGCCCCTTGGGTATTTAGCGTTTGGGTTTAAAACGCAGCAGTCTGTTGGCGTTACTGACCACGGTAATGGAGGACAGGGCCATTGCGGCGCCAGCCACCACCGGGCTGAGCAGGGTGCCGGTCAACGGATACAGCACCCCGGCGGCAATAGGAATGCCGAGCGTGTTGTAAACAAAGGCTCCGAGCAGGTTCTGCTTCATATTACGCAACGTGGCTTTAGACAGCTCAAGCGCATCGGCGACGCCGTTCAGACTGTGGCGCATCAGGGTGATGGCGGCAGTCTCAATCGCGATGTCGCTGCCGCCTCCCATGGCGATGCCGACATCGGCCTGCGCCAGCGCCGGTGCGTCGTTGATGCCATCGCCAACCATGGCTACGCGGTGACCTTGCGCCTGCAACTGCTTAATCGCCTCGGCTTTGCCCTCCGGCAGCATGCCGGCAATTACCCGGTCTATACCGGCTTCTTTGGCAATGGCGTTGGCGGTCACCGGGTTATCGCCGGTTAACATCACCAACTGATAGCCCTGACGGTGCAAGCGCTGTAGCGCTTCAACGCTGTCGCCGCGCAGCGGATCGCGGATGGCGAACAGTGCGGCCGGTTTACCTTCGACGGCCAGCAGCACCGGCGTAATGCCGCGCTCTGCCTGTTGCTGCATCTGTGTGTCCAGCTCGGCGGTGGCTACCTGATGCTGTTGCAGCAGTGCAGCATTGCCCAGCAGCAACTTCATGCCGTCCACTTCGCCGCTGACGCCTGCACCGCGCAGGGTACGGAACTGCTCAACCTGCGGCAGCGCTTGTCTACCGGCGTGATCAACGATGGCACGGGCCAGCGGGTGGCTGGCACCCTGTTCCAATGCGGCAGCCCAGCGCAGCGCCTGCTGCTCGCTCACCTGGTTAAACGTGAGGATTTCCACCACCCGCGGCTGACCTTCGGTCAGGGTGCCGGTTTTATCAAACACCAGGGTGTCGAGTTGGCTTGCCTGCTGCAAGGCATCGGCATCACGGACCAGCACGCCAAACTCGGCAGCGCGACCCACTCCGGAGATGATCGACATCGGCGTCGCCAAACCCAGTGCGCAAGGGCAGGCGATGATCAAAACCGTGGTGGCGATCACCAGCGTATAAACCAGCTGCGGCTGCGGGCCGAAGAAATACCAGATTGCGGCGCTGAACAGGGCGATGGCCACCACCGTTGGGACGAATACCGCAGAAATGCGATCCGCCAGCTTGCCGATCTCCGGTTTGCTGCTCTGCGCCTGACGCACCAGTTTGATGATGCGCGCCAGCGTAGTTTTGCTGCCGATAGCGCCTGCGCGGAACAGTACGCTGCCGTCATCCACCACCGTACCGGCATGCACGGTATCGCCAACGCCTTTTTGTTGCGGTACCGCCTCGCCGGTCAGCATCGCTTCATCGAGCCAGACTTCACCCTGGACTATCTCGCCGTCTACCGGGATGCGATCGCCGGTCGTCAGCCGCAGCGTCATGCCGAGCTGCACCTGCGCCAGCGGGATGCTTTTCTCGCCGTCGTCGGTGACCAGGCGCGCGGTCGGCGGAGTCAGATCCAACAGCCGCTCCAGCGCCTGTGATGAGCGTTGGCGAGCGCGTTGCTCCAACGCATGGCCCAGGTTTATCAGACCGATAATCATTGCGCTGGCTTCGTAGTACAGATGCCGCGCCGCCATGGGGAAGAAATCCGGCCATAGGTTGACGCTGATTGAGTACAGCCAGGCGGCACCGGTGCCCAGTGCGACCAGGGTGTCCATGGTGGCGCTGCCATTCATCAGCGCGCGCCAGGCGTTACGATAGAAATGCCCGCCGGCGAACACCATCACCGCCAGCGTGAGCAGGCCGACCAGCAGCCACGGACGCTGAGTTTCCGGCGTCAGTGACATGCTGCCACCCAACAGCCCCCAGGCCATCAGCGGGATGCCCAGCGCCAGGCCAAGCGCGGCCTGCCAGCGGAAACGCTTCATGTTGGCCTGGGCAGTTTGCTGTTGGCGCTCGCGACGTTCGGTTTCGTCCTGGATCATTTCCGCGCCGTAACCGGCTTTCTCGACCGCCGCGACCAGCGCTTGTGGATCGGCGCTGCCGGTGATCAGTGCGCTGCGCTCCGCCAGATTAACGCGCGCCTGATCTACACCGGATACGCTTTGTAGCGCATTTTGCACTTTACTGACGCAGCTGGCGCAGCTCATTCCAGTGAGCAAAAGCTGCACGCTGTCATCATCATCGCCATGAGAGGTTGCCGGAAGGGGAGACGAAGCCGTTGCCTGGGTTTCCGGCAATACAGGGACTGATTCAGTCAACGGCTCAGTTTTTGGGGAGGTAGCGGCTCCGGCAAGGCTGGCGTGATAACCCGCGTCTTCAACTGCGGCAATCAACGCCTCGGGAGCGGCGTCGCCGTAAACCTTGGCGCTGTCGATACTGACGTCGGCGGCAATGACTCCCGGCACCGCTTCCAGCGCTTTGCGGGTGCTGGCGGCGCAATGCATGCAGCTCAGGCCGTTCAACTGCAGCTCGGTATCTGCCTGCTGCGCCACGGCGGCCTGGTAGCCGGCAGCGATAACGCTGTCGATCAGCGCCTGGCTTGGCGCCTCGCCAGTGACCTTGGCGTAGTGGACATTGACTTCTGCCTGTTCGACATCGTTGCGGCTTTCCAGGGCTTTTTTCACCCGCTGCGCGCAGTTCATGCAGGTTAGCCCCTGCAATGCCAGCACTGTGGTCTGTGACATGATTCGATTCCTCGCTCAAGTGCGGTGTTTAAAGGTTGACCGCTTAGCCTATTTTCACTAAGAATGGAGTCTAAACCTTCCAGCAAGGGGAAGGTCAAGGGGGATAAATGAATATCAGCGACGTGGCGAAAAAAACCGGTTTAACCAGCAAGGCAATCCGCTTCTATGAAGAGAAAGGCCTGGTGACCGCGCCGATCCGCACCGATAACGGCTACCGCAGCTACAGCCCGAAGCACATTGAGGAACTGACGTTGCTGCGTCAGGCGCGGCAGGTGGGGTTTAACCTGGACGAATGCGGTGAACTGGTGGCGTTGTTCAACGATCCGGCCCGTCACAGCGCCGATGTGAAAGCCCGCACGCTGCAAAAAGTGGCGGACATTGAAAAGCACATCGCCGAGTTGGGTGAGATGCGTCAGCGTTTACTGGCGCTGGCGGAGCAGTGCCCGGGTGATGACGGGGCAGAGTGCCCAATCATCAATAACCTGGCAGGGTGTTGCCACACAGAGAAGCGGTGAAAGAGATAACGGTTATTAGCTAGATCACAGAACTTATGTTCGTTGATTAACCATACAACTCACTTCCATTTATCCCCTACCAAATGCCTCTTATTGTTGCTATGTCCATAAGGACTTCGCTTACTAAGAGGTTTTTCGTTATGAATACTTGTCCTGATATCGCAACATTACGAACTATTATCCCTGCCGCTGCTAATGAATTCATCGAGGTTGTTTCTTATTATTCAGGTTGGCACGGAGATGATCAATTGCAGTCTGGCGGTGGAGTTTTCATTTCTTCTAATGATCCTGATCTTACTGATGATGCAGGGATTTATATAAAACCCAATTCACAGTGGACATGGGTTCGTGCGTTAAATAGTCAGTCTTTGGTGTCGCCAAATATGTTTGGTGCCCGTGGTAATGGTAGTGCAGATGATACTAACGCACTAACGGCTGCTTTTTTGACAACATATAATACGGTTTGCCAGCAGGGGGCGACTTATATGACGTCTGACACCGTACGGATTAAAAATGGTAACTCTGGTAAGAAAGTTATTAATCTGAATGGTGCAACTATTAAGGCTAAGCCAGGTCATCTGAAACCATTTTTTGCTAATCAAACCTCTACCTCTGAAGCTTATGACTATTTGCATGGTGTGGAAATGTTTGGTGGCACGTTATATGGCTGGGTAAAGCGTGAAAGTGTTTATCACCAGGTGTCTTCACATAACGGTTTTGTCGCGGGGGACAAAAGTTATTTTTATCATATGACAGTGCGGGGGTTTTGTGACGGCATGGTATTAATGGGTGACTCCGTCGCTTTCGACGTGAGTGTTGATGAGTGTAGGGATAATTTAATTGTCGTCAAGAACAATGATAATGTGGTCAGTAATATAACGGGTGGTTATTGCCTTGGCGATGGGGTTTTAGTTAAGGGCAGTAAAAATATTGTTGCTAAAGTCACTATTGCTGGCGCGGGAATACCAGCCAGTACTTTTGAGCCTGGTTATGTGTCTGGTTCTATTGTTGCTTTAGGGCAGGACAGTCAATTCGATGGAATGACTTCCAACTGTTATGTCATTGATGTTAAATGTGGAACATGGGGCGGAGGTGGTGTCATTGTCGATGGGGAAAATAATTTTTGCGACAATATTGTGGGTGGCGACTGTTACTATCTTGAACAGACGAATGCTTCTGCCATTCTGAATGGAGCGCCGGCAGTGTATGTCGGTGGCAGCAAACACCGAATCAATAATGTTACTGTTGGGCACTGTATTAGAGGAGTTGAAATACATGATGGTTCAGACGGTAATCTCATTGACAATATTTCTATAGCATCGTGCCGGGTACATCCAGGGTTAAGTGCGTCTGGTACTCAGTTGGATAGTCGCATTGGTAAATTAACGTTCGGTCGTCTGATTGGTAATAAGGCTTTAGATCTTAACATGAATGGTCTGGTTATAGATCAGATTACGGTTAACGAATATGCAAGTGCTTTCGGAAGTGGTGGGAGTCTTTGCAGCATTAAGAAACCAGCAACAATCGGTAGCTTGGTATTTAACAGCAAGTCGGCAAATAACATGCTGCCGGTAGTGTTGATGGAGGCGAATGCCAACATTGATAATCTGATTGTGAACAACAACAAGTCTGTTTGTTTGCAAACTACGGCAAGCGTCACCCAATTGCCACAGAATTTGACAATTCAACAAACGGCAGATGCCATTGACTCAGCGGTTAAAATATTCGGAGACGGAGCTTCATTCGTTAAAACCTGGCAGATTAAAGGTAACCCGACAGTCCTGCCAAGTATTAGAGGGGCAGATACACAATTAACAATTGAACACTATCCTTCCGACAGTCTGCCATGGAAAGTGACCTATCCTGCAACCTCAAAAGTCATAGTTTTAAATTCGGCATTGATCGTATAGATAAAAAAGCCGGGACTCTCCCGGCTTAATGAACTAATGGGATTGTTGAGGTAGCGCGCGGATCACCAGCGTTATGCCTTCGACGGCGATCACTTCCACCTCGGTACCCACCGCCAGATCTTCACTGGCCTGCGCACGCCAACTGCTGTCGCCGATGTTAATGCGCCCCATGCCGTTGTGCATGGGTTCCGTCAGCGTGGCGCGGGTGCCAATCAGTTGGCGGTTGCGCTGGTTCAGCACCTGCGAACCGCTGGAGGCCGCCGCCGGACGTTGGCGCAGCCAATACCACCACAGGTAAGCCACCACCACGGTCAGTACGGCGAAAATCACCCCCTGCCATTCCCAGGCCATCTGCGGCAACAGCCAGACGATCGCGCCGACCACCACCGCGGATACGCCGCTCCATAACAGGTAACCGCTGGCGCCGAGCATTTCGGCCGCCAGCAGCAGCCCGCCAAGGGAGAGCCAGAACCAGTGCGGGTTTGCTGCAATTTGCTCGAGCATGATTACTTGCCTTTGGTGTCTTTCAACAGCTCGGCAATGCCACCAATTGAACCGAGCAGGCTGCTGGCATCCAGCGGCATCATGATGACTTTACTGTTGTTGGCCGAGCCGATCTTCTGCAGCGCATCGGTGTATTTCTGCGCCACAAAGTAGTTCACCGCCTGGATATTGCCGCTGGCGATAGCATCGGAAACCAGTTGAGTAGCACGGGCTTCGGCTTCCGCGGCACGTTCACGCGCTTCCGCCTGCAGGAACGCCGACTGGCGTTCACCTTCCGCCTTGAGGATTTGCGACTGCTTGTCCCCTTCGGCGCGGAGAATGGCGGCCTGGCGCACCCCTTCGGCTTCCAGAATGTCGGCGCGCTTGGTTCGCTCGGCCTTCATTTGGGCGTTCATTGACGCAACCAGTTCAGCCGGTGGGCGGACATCGCGGATCTCGATACGGGTGATTTTAATGCCCCAGGGGTTGGTGGCTTCGTCGACAATGTGCAGCAGGCGGCTGTTGATGCTGTCACGCTGCGAGAGGATTTCGTCCAGCTCCATCGAGCCGAGTACGGTACGGAAGTTGGTCATGGTCAAATTGACGATGGCCAGCTCCAGGTTACTGACCTCATAGGCGGCACGGGCCGGATCCACCACCTGGATAAAACAGACGGCATCGATGGCCACATTGGCGTTATCGCGCGAGATGATTTCCTGAGAAGGAATATCCAGAACCTGTTCCATCATATTGATTTTTCTGCCGATGCGGTCCATAAAGGGCACTACCAGGTTTAAACCGGGCATCAGCGTTTTGGTGTAGCGGCCGAAGCGTTCCACCGTCCATTGGAACCCCTGCGGAACAATTTTGACGCCGGCAAATACGATGATCAGCGCGACGACAATCACGATGGGAATAAGGGTAAACATGGCAAACCTCCTGTCAGACATATGTAAACGAATATTACGCTAGCGGCGCAGTAAAAACGACTAAATCAGGACTGCTGGCCCCTTAACATTCCAAATTGGCATGTTTCCAATAATTTTAATTCATTTCATGACGTTGTCCGCCTTGGCTAGAGTAAAAAGCATCGCCGTTTTTCACTTCAAATATTTGTCATTTATATTTGCGACTATGCTTTTTGAAATGACATCTTGCGCCAAGGATTGTTATGGACTCAATCAGTGTTGATGAACTTGCCCCGAAAAAAGATCGTTGGTATCGCATTGTGGAGGAATTGTTGTCCTCTGCCGATGTGGCCATCAACGGCAACCGCGCCTGCGATATCAAGGTACATAATCCGGCGTTGTTTAAACGCATTTTGCAGGAAGGATCGCTAGGGTTCGGCGAAAGCTACATGGATGGCTGGTGGGACTGCGAGCGACTGGACGTGCTATTTACCCGTATTCTGCAGGCGGGCGTCGATGAGCGCTTGCCTAAAAACCTGAGCGACATTGCGCGTATCGCCTATGCCCGGCTGTTTAATCGTCAGTCACGTAAACGCGCCTGGCAGGTGGGCAAGGAGCATTACGACATTGGCAACGATCTGTTCCGTGCGATGCTCGACCCCTATATGCAATATTCCTGCGGCTATTGGAAAGACGCTGACTCGCTGGAACAGGCGCAGCAGGCCAAGCTGAAAATGATCTGCGAGAAGCTGCAGCTGAAACCCGGCATGTCGCTGTTGGACATCGGCTGCGGCTGGGGCGGATTGGCTCAATATGCGGCAGAAAACTACGGCGTATCTGTGTATGGCGTGACGATTTCCGCCGAGCAGCAAAAGCTGGCGCAGGAACGCTGTCAGGGATTGAACGTAGAGATACAACTGCAGGATTATCGCGATCTTGACCGTCAGTTTGACCGCATTGTCTCCGTCGGCATGTTCGAACACGTGGGGCCCAAGAACTATGACACTTATTTCCGCGTTGCGGCGCGCAACCTCAAGCCCGATGGCCTGTTCCTGCTGCATACTATTGGCGCAAACCAAACCAATTTGCACGTCGACGCCTGGATAGACAAATACATCTTCCCCAACGGCTGTCTGCCATCGGTACGGCATATTTCCGAGGCCAGCGAAGGGCGTTTTGTGATGGAGGACTGGCATAATATTGGCGCCGATTACGACCGCACGCTGATGGCCTGGTATGAAAATTTCAAACGGGCTTGGCCGCTACTGGCCGAAGAGTATTCCGAGCGGTTCGAGCGGATGTTCACCTATTACCTGAATGCCTGCGCCGGCGCGTTCCGTGCACGGGATATTCAGCTATGGCAAGTGTTGTTCAGTCCGAAGGGCGTTGAAGGCGGAGTGCGGGTGTACCGCTAAGAAGTGAAGGGGGCGCAGCAGGCTGCGCCCTCAAATATCAGTACAGCAGCGAATAGAGCTGACGGCGGTATTTGGCGGCCAGCGCGTCGCCGGTGCCCAGCGCGGCCAGAATATCCATCAGCGTTTTGCGTGCGTTGCCGTTGGCGGCGGCGAGATCTTTCTTCAGATGCCCCATCAGCAGCTCCAGCGCTTCTTCATTGCGCCCCACCTGATGCAGTTGCAGCGCCAGTTGCACGGCTAAATCGACGTTCTCCGGCTGCTGTTCCACCTGCTGTTGCAACTGTTGAATTTCCGGCGTGTCGGCGGCCTGTTTCAACAGCTCAATCTGCGCCACCAGCCCCTGATAGCGGGTATCCCGATCCTGCAGTGGGATGGTTGCCAGCACGGTTTCGGCATCTTCAGTGCGGTTCAGCGCAATCTGGGTTTCTGCCAGTGTCAGGCCAATATCGCTGCGTTGCTGACTGGCTTGCCAGGCGTCTTTCAACAGCGGTAGCGCCTCGGTGGCATTGCCTTCGGCCAGCAATTCAGTCGCCTGCGCCAGCTTCAAATCTTCTTCTTTCGGCAGGAAACGCTGCAGGAATTCGCGGATCATCTCTTCCGGCTGCGGGCCCTGGAATCCGTCGACCGGCTGGCCGTCTTTGAACAGGTACACCGTCGGCAGAGAACGCAGGCCAAACTGGGCCGCGATGGCCTGTTCGGCGTCGCAATCCACTTTTGCCAGCACGAACTGACCGGCATATTCCGCCGCCAGCTTGTCCAGTATCGGGGTGAGCTGCAGACAGTGTTGGCTGCGATCCGACCAGAAGTAGAACACCACCGGCAGGGACATTGACTGTTCCAGCGTCTGGTGCAGGTTAGTTTCGTTAATATCAACAACAGCTTGAGCTAGCATGTATTTTCTCTCTGATCTTGCGGAGCCATTGGCTTTTAAATGGGGGCGGAGTGGCATTCTTCAACCCCGCCGGCCCAATTAACCGTTGCTGCGCAGCAGCCAGTCCAGGCAGCGGCCGGGCAGGATGCGACGCAATACGCTGAGCGCGTGCGCCAGCAGGGTCACTGGATAACGCAGTTTAGCCCTTGGGCTTTCCAGCGCGTGGCGCAATTTGGGCAAAATGGCTTCCGGCGGCAGCGTCAGACGCTTGGCAATGCCGGGGTTGTGCACCGGTTTATCGCTCTGCGCCTGATTGACGTTCTGGGTAAAGTGGGTGGAGATCGGGCCGGGCTCAATCAGGCTGACCTGAATGCCGGTACCGTGCAGCTCCATGCGCAGAGCATCGGACCAGGCTTCCAGCGCAAACTTGCTGGCGGCATAGGCACCGCGTCCGGCGCTGGAAACCAGCCCCATCACCGAACTGGTCTGAATAATGCGCCCCTCGCCGTGCGGCAGCATCGCCGGCAACAGCAGCTGGGTTAACTGATGGGTGCCAAACAGGTTGGTGGCAAACTGGCGTTCCAATTGCTGGCGCGAAATACTGCTCAATGGCCCATAAACGCCAAAGCCGCCGTTGTTGAACAGGCCGTACAGCCGGCCGCCGGTCAGTTCGATCACCTGCGCGGCGGCACGTTCGACGCTGGCGCTGTCGTCCAGATCCAGCTCAATGCCTTCCAGCCCAAGCTGGCGCATGTTTTCCACGTCCTGCGGTTTGCGGCAGGCGGCCAGCACGCGGTAGCCACGGTTGCGCAGATCCTGTGCCGCAATCAATCCAATCCCGCTGGAACAGCCGGTTATCAACACTGCTTTTTGCATAACTTTACCTAGTGTACAACGCTATTTAGTTAGACTCATGTTTTACTAGAGGTTCCAGACGTTCCGCCATCCAGGTGGCGATAAACGGTTGGGCATCCTTATTGGGATGCAATCCGTCATCCTGCATCCATTCCGCTTTTACCACCACCTGTTCCATGTAGAACGGCAGCAGCGGAATGTTGAACTGCTTGGCCAACTGAGGGTAAACCGCGCTGAAGGCCTCGGTATAACGGCGGCCATAGTTGGGTGGGATGCGGATCTGCATCAGCAGCGGCTGTGCGCCGGCCTGCTGTACCAAGGTGATGATTTGGCCGAGATCGCGCTGCAGGTCCTGTGCCGGGAAGCCGCGCAGACCATCGTTGGCGCCCAATTCAATCAGCACCCAGCGCGGCTGGTGCTGTTTTAGCAATTCGGGCAGGCGGGCCAGCCCCTGTGCTGCGGTGTCGCCGCTGATACTGGCGTTGACCAGTTGCGGATCGCCCGGCTTTTTCTGCCATTGATCGGCCAACAGCGTCGGCCAGGCCTGCGCCACCGGCAAGCGGTAACCGGCGCTTAAACTGTCGCCTAAAATCAACAGGGTATCGGCGGCGACAGCGCGTAAACTGAATAATCCCAACAGCAAAAGGAAGGGAAGATGCCAGCGGAAAACGTTCTTGAAGTTCATCATCTTAGTAAACACGTTGGTCAGGGTGAGCATCAGCTCTCCATCCTTACCGGAGTCGAGCTGGTTGTCAAACCCGCGCAGACAATTGCCCTGATTGGTGAGTCAGGTTCAGGCAAGTCAACGCTGCTGGGGATCCTCGCCGGGTTGGATGACGGCAGCGAAGGGGACGTGCATTTGTTGGGCGAATCGCTGACCGCGCTGGACGAAGAGGGCCGTGCCGCGCTGCGCGCCAAGAATGTCGGCTTTGTGTTTCAATCATTTATGCTGGTGCCGACGCTCAATGCATTGGAAAACGTGCAGTTGCCGGCGCTGCTGCGTGGTGAAAGCGATCGCCAAAGTCGTGAGCAGGCAGTGCAACTGTTGGAGCAGCTTGGGCTGGGTAAACGCCTTGACCACTTGCCGGCGCAGCTCTCCGGCGGCGAACAGCAACGGGTGGCGCTGGCGCGGGCGTTTAGCGGGCGGCCACGGGTGCTGTTCGCCGATGAGCCGACCGGCAATCTCGATCGCCAGACCGGCGAGCGCATCGCCGATCTGCTGTTTTCGCTCAACCGCGATTTTTCCACCACCTTAATTCTGGTCACCCATGACGAAACCCTGGCGGCGCGCTGCCAGCGGCGGCTGCGCCTGCGCGAAGGCAAGCTGTGGGAGGAAGCATGATCTGGCGCTGGTTCTGGCGCGAGTGGCGCTCGCCGTCGCTGCTGATCGTCTGGCTGGCGCTGACGCTGTCGATGGCCTGCGTATTGGCATTGGGCAGCATCAGCGATCGTATGGATAAAGGCCTGAGCCAGCAGAGCCGCGATTTTATCGCCGGCGATCGGGTGCTGCGTAGCGCCCGGCCGGTGCCGGAAGGCTGGCTGCTGGATGCGCAGCAGCAGGGGCTGAAGGTCAGTCGGCAGCTGTCGTTCACCACAATGACCTACGCCGGAGACCGGCCGCAGTTGGCGGACGTGAAGGCCACCGATCTGGCCTATCCGCTTTACGGCAAGTTGGAGACCCGTCCAGCCAATGCCAAGCTGACGCCGGGCAGCGTATTGGTCGCACCGCGTTTGCTGGCGCTGTTGAACGTAAAGGTGGGGGACACGTTGGACGTTGGCGATACCCAACTGCGTATTGCCGGTGAAATCATCCAGGAGCCGGATTCCGGCTTTAACCCGTTCCAGACCGCGCCGCGTATCATGATCAATCTGGCGGACGTGGACAAAACCGGGGCTGTGCAACCGGGCAGTCGCCTGACCTACCGTTATATGTTTGCCGGGGCCGAGCAGGATATTCAGCGTTATGAAGATCGCCTGACGCCGCAGCTCGGGCCGGATCAGCGCTGGTTCGGGTTGCAGGAGTCCGGCAGCGCGTTAGGCAAGTCGCTGCAGCGTTCGCAGCAGTTCTTGCTGTTGTCCGCATTGCTGACTTTACTGCTGTCGATTGCCGCGGTGGCGGTGGCTATGAGCCACTATTGCCGCAGTCGTTACGATCTGATAGCGGTGCTGAAAACGCTGGGTGCCGGTGGTAGTGCGCTGCGTAAGCTGATTGTCGGCCAGTGGTTGGCGGTGATCCTGCTGGCTGCGGTATGCGGGGGGATTATCGGGCTGGGATTTGAAGCGGTGTTGATCCGGCTGCTGGCTCCGGTATTGCCGGGGGAACTGCCTGCCGCCGGGACCTGGCCGTGGCTGTGGGCGATCGGCGCGTTGCTGATGATTTCGCTGCTGGTGGGGCTGCGGCCATACCGGCAGCTGTTGGCGACTCAGCCGCTGCGGGTGCTGCGCCGCGATGTGGTGGCTAACGTCTGGCCACTGCGCTACTTCCTGCCGGTGACGGCGGTGATTGTGGTGGCGTTGCTGACCGCGCTGATGGGCGCCAGCACGCTGCTGTGGTCGATCCTGGCCGGTATTCTGGTGCTGGCCTTGCTGTTGGGGGCCATAGGTTGGGGCAGCCTGCTGCTGCTGCGCCGTATTACGCTGAAAAACCTGGCGCTGCGTCTGGCGGTCAACCGTCTGTTGCATCAGCCTTGGGTAACGGTAAGCCAACTGGCGGCCTTTTCGCTGTCGTTTATGCTGTTGGCGTTATTGCTGGTGTTGCGTGGCGATCTGCTCGAACGCTGGCAGCAACAACTGCCGCCGGACAGCCCGAACTACTTCCTGTTGAACCTGACCGAAGCGCAGGTGCCGCAGGTGAAGACCTTCCTGCAACAGCATCAAATTGCACCTGAGACCTACTATCCGATTGTCCGTGTTCGCCTGACCGAGATTAACCAGCAGGTGGCGACCGAACGGGTGCATGAGGACGATCCGGGCGGTGAAGCGGTGAATCGCGAATTGAACCTGACCTGGCTGGCGGATTTGCCGGCGCACAACCCTTTGCTGGCGGGCAGTTGGCCGCCCAAGACCGGCGAAGTGTCGATGGATCAGGGCATTGCCGGGCGGCTCAAGATCAAGCTGGGCGATACGCTGACCTTCAGTGGCGATACCCAGTCGTTCAGTGCCAAAGTAACCAGCCTGCGGCAGGTGGATTGGGAAAGTCTGAAGCCGAACTTTTACTTTATCTTCCCGCCGGGTGCGCTGGACGGTCAGCCGCAAACCTGGCTCACCAGTTTCCGCTATGACGGGGACGGCCAGATGTTAACCCAGCTTAATCGCCAGTTCCCGACGCTCAGCCTGCTGGATATCGGCTCGATCCTCAAACAGGTGGGCGGCGTGCTGCAGCAGGTCAGCCGCGCACTGGAAGTGATGGTGGTGCTGGTGGTGCTGTGCGGCGGCCTGTTGCTGATGGCTCAGGTGCAGGTGGGGATGCGTCAGCGACGTCAGGAGTTGGTGGTGTATCGCACGCTGGGCGCAGGCAAGCGCCTGTTACGCAGTACGCTGTGGTGTGAGTTTGCCCTACTGGGGCTGGTGGCGGGCATCGCCGCTGCGGTGGGCGCAGAGGCGGCGCTGTGGCTGCTGCAAAGCCAGGTGTTTGACTTCCCGTGGGCACCGACACCGGTGCTGTGGTGGGCACTGCCGTTGCTCAGCGCGCTGTTGCTGTCGCTGTGTGGCGGTTGGCTGGGCGTGCGTTTGCTGCGCGGTCAGGCGCTGTTCCGCAGCTACGACGGCTAGTTCCTTAAGGCTATCGACCGGCTCCATTATCAGGGGCCGGTCGACGTTACTCTCCGCACGAATCCGTTTCTCGTTACAACCTCTGCTTTCAATTCCTGCCTCGAACGGTCGGCTATTCACTTTGCTGATGCCTGCATGAAATCGGTTACACTTCATCTTCAGATTGCTCAATTTACCAGGAGCGATTAAGGTAAATTGATATTACCGTCACCGGCATACAAG
This sequence comes from Serratia sp. OS31, assembly GCF_014164835.1. Lineage (NCBI taxonomy): Bacteria > Pseudomonadati > Pseudomonadota > Gammaproteobacteria > Enterobacterales > Yersiniaceae > Serratia > Serratia sp. OS31. The sequence goes on from NZ_JACJFQ010000004.1 coordinate 213,224, forward strand.
GGTGTTGATGCCTATATTTATCCTTTTAAATCAGTTAAAAGAGTTTGTTTTGAGGTTGTATTTCTGTTTTTAACTAAACAAACAATAAATGTAATCGTTTCCACTAATGTGATCGCACTCACTTCTCTCTGGCGAATTGCCTCCTATCATACGGGCAACTTAAGCACGTTATCGTTTGGAGGCTGTATGAGTACTACCGTCAAAGTGTCGGTGGCAGAAAAAAGCCAGAGCAATGCAGGGATGACTTTTTTCGTCTGTTTTCTGGCCGCATTGGCTGGGCTGCTGTTCGGTCTGGACATCGGGGTTATTGCGGGTGCTCTGCCGTTTATCACCGACTCGTTTAACATTACCAGCTCCCAGCAGGAGTGGGTGGTCAGCTCAATGATGTTTGGGGCGGCGGTCGGCGCCGTGGGCAGTGGCTGGATGAACTTCCGTATCGGGCGTAAATACAGCCTGATGATTGGCGCCGTGTTGTTTGTCGTCGGTTCGCTGTGCTCAGCCGCAGCTCCCAACGTGGAAATCTTGCTGATTTCTCGCGTGCTGCTTGGACTGGCGGTGGGGGTGGCTTCTTACACCGCACCGATTTATCTGTCTGAAATTGCCCCGGAGAAAATTCGCGGCAGCATGATTTCGATGTACCAGTTGATGATCACCATCGGCATTCTGGCGGCCTACCTGTCGGATACCGCATTCAGCTACACCGGCGCCTGGCGCTGGATGCTGGGCGTGATCACCATCCCTGCGGTATTGCTGTTGATCGGCGTGTTCTTCTTGCCGGATAGCCCGCGCTGGCTGGCTTCACGCAATCGCCATGAGCAGGCGCGTCAGGTATTGGAAAAGCTGCGTGACACCAGCGCTCAGGCGCAGCACGAACTGAACGAAATTCGCGAAAGCCTGAAGCTGAAACAGAGCGGCTGGGCGCTGTTTAAAGACAATAAAAACTTCCGTCGTGCCGTGTTCCTTGGCGTCCTGCTGCAGGTGATGCAACAGTTCACCGGGATGAACGTCATCATGTATTACGCCCCGAAAATTTTTGGCCTGGCGGGCTTTGCCAGTACCGCACAGCAGATGTGGGGGACGGTCATTGTCGGTCTGGTTAACGTGCTGGCGACCTTTATTGCCATCGGGTTGGTTGACCGCTGGGGGCGCAAACCGACGCTGACGCTGGGCTTTGTCGTCATGGCGGTGGGCATGGGCGCGCTGGGGACCATGATGAATGTGGGCATGACCTCGCCGGCCGAGCAATACTTTGCCATCATCATGCTGTTGATGTTTATTGTCGGTTTTGCCATGAGCGCCGGCCCGCTGATTTGGGTGCTGTGTTCAGAGATCCAGCCGCTGAAAGGCCGCGATTTTGGCATTACCTGTTCTACCGCCACCAACTGGATTGCCAACATGATCGTCGGGGCGACCTTCCTGACCATGCTCAATTCGCTGGGCAGCGCGCACACTTTCTGGGTCTATGCGGCGCTTAACCTGGTGTTTATCTTCATTACGCTGGCGTTGATTCCGGAAACGAAGAACATCTCGCTGGAGCATATCGAACGCAATCTGATGGCCGGCAAACCGTTACGCAACATTGGTTCGCGCTAGCCGACGGGCTGTGCGCAGGATATCCGTTCAGGCATCTGGCGTTAACGCCAGATGCTGACTACAGGAGGAAATTATGGCGATTCTGGTGACCGGCGGTGCCGGATACATTGGTTCCCACACCCTATTGGCGCTGCTGGAACGGGGTGAAGATGTGGTGGTGCTGGACAATTTGATCAATGCGTCTGAAGAGTCCTTGCGACGCGTGGCGCAACTGACGGGCAAAGCCGCAAAGTTCTATCGGGGAGATGTACAGGACGCCGCCTGCTTGCAGCGGATCTTTAAGGCGCACCAGATTACCTCGGTGATCCATTTTGCCGGCCTGAAGGCGGTAGGGGAGTCTACCCGGAAACCCCTGGAGTATTATCAGAACAACGTGACGGGCACGCTGGTGTTGCTGGAAGCGATGCGTCAGGCCGGCGTTAACCGGTTTATCTTTAGCTCCTCCGCCACGGTGTACGGTGAAAATGCGCCAGTGCCTTATCGCGAGGATATGCCGATCGGCGGCACTACCAGCCCCTATGGCACCTCCAAGTGGATGGTCGAGCAGATCCTGCAGGACTTTGCCAAGGCCGAGCCGGCATTTTCGATTATCGCGCTGCGCTATTTCAATCCGGTAGGCGCCCATGAATCAGGGCTGATTGGCGAGGACCCCAGCGGCATTCCCAATAACCTGCTGCCGTATATCGCGCAGGTCGCCATTGGCCAGCGTGAAAGCCTGAGCGTGTTTGGCGGCGATTACCCGACCAAAGACGGCACCGGCGTGCGCGATTATATTCATGTGATGGACGTTGCCCAGGGCCACCTGGCGGCGATGGATCACTTAACGCAGGTAGCTGGTTTCAAAGCCTATAATCTGGGTTCTGGGGTAGGTTATTCGGTATTGGATATGGTGCGGGCGTTTGAGAAAGCTTCGGGGGTCACCATCCCCTACCAGATTTTACCGCGCCGTGCGGGTGACCTGCCCGCCTTCTGGGCCGATGCCAGCCTGGCGAAACAGGAACTGGGCTGGGAAGTACAACGCGGCCTTGACCTGATGATGCGCGATACCTGGAATTGGCAAAGCAAAAATCCTCAGGGCTACCGCCAATAGCTTTTCATCGACAATAAAAAAGGGTTCAGCTCTGAGAGTTGAACCCTTTATTTTGGTTCGGCGTAACGCTTAAGCCAGCTTCTGCTGCGCCCAGGCCAAACCGCTTTGGTATTCGGCCGGTAACAGCGGTGCCAAAGCCTGCAATGCCTGTTGCAGTACGGCAGCGTCAGGATCGTTCAGGTTGAGATGCCCAACCTTGCGGCCTTCGCGCACCTCTTTCTCGTACCAGTGCAGATGCACCAGCGGTAACGCCAGCCACTGCTGATTTACCGCGGTGCCGATCAGGTTGACCATCACCGACGGGGTGCTCACGACGGGTTTCGGCAGCGGCAGGGCGAGAATGGCGCGCAGGTGCAGTTCGAACTGGCTGATAGACGCGCCGTTCTGCGTCCAGTGGCCGCTGTTGTGTACCCGGGGAGCCAGCTCGTTAATCAGCAGGCTATCGCCGACGATAAAGCACTCCATCGCCATGACGCCGACGTAGTTCAGTTCATCGAGGATCGCCGCCAGCATCCGTTCAGCCTGCTGTTGCAGCGCTGGGTTGGGCTGCGGCAACGCCACGCTGGTGCGCAGAATGCCTTCTTCATGCAGGTTATGGGTTAGCGGATAAAACACCGATTTACCGTCGTGCCCGCGTGCGCCAACCAACGAAACTTCGCCGGAGAAGTTAATCCCCTGTTCAACGATGCATTCGCCATAGGCATCGGCCGGCAGTTCGGCTTCCTGGCCAGGGCGCAGACGCCATTGACCCCGGCCGTCGTAACCGCCCACGCGACGTTTGACTATCGCCAGTTCGCCCAGGGCCGCGAACACCTGCGGCCACTCGGTGGCGTCGGCCAGCAACTGCCACGGCGCGGTAGCCAGGCCGAGCTGATCGAGCAACTGTTTTTGCGTCAGTCGGTCTGCCAGACGGGGGAAAATATCGCGGTTAACGAAGCTGTTGTGGGTCGCCAGTTCACGCGTCAGCGCGGTTTCCGGCCAACGCTCGATTTCAGCGGTGATCACACTGTTTTGATAAGGTACCGCTTCCGGCTCGGCGTCGAGGCCAACCGGATAAACGGCGATACCCAGCGGTTCACCGGCCTGGCGCAGCATGCGCCCCAATTGACCGTTACCCAGTACGCAAACCGGCTTCATGCTTCCTCCCGTGGGTCCGGGTTGTTCAGCACCTCGTCGGTCTGCGCCTGACGCCAGTCTGCCAGACGCTGCGCCAGCGCGGCGTCATGCAACGCCAGAATTTGTGCCGCCAGCAGTGCGGCATTGGCAGCACCGGCCTTGCCGATCGCCAGAGTACCGACCGGAATACCGCGCGGCATTTGCACGATGGAATACAGGCTGTCTACGCCGCTTAAGGCAGCGCTTTGCACCGGCACACCCAGCACCGGCACCAGGGTTTTCGCCGCCAGCATGCCCGGCAGGTGCGCAGCACCGCCCGCACCGGCAATGATCACGCCAATACCCTTGGCACTTGCCTGTTCGGCAAAGCTGAACAGCTTGTCTGGCGTGCGATGAGCGGAAACGACTTCGACATGGAACGGGACATCGAGTGAGGTCAGGACTTCGGCCGCAAACTGCATGGTGGCCCAGTCACTTTTCGATCCCATTACAATTGCGATTTTAACCTCAGCGTGAGTGGCTGAAGCGGCGTTGGCTCCCATGGGTGTAAGGCTCCTGTAATTGTACAAACGACGGCCGATTGCCTGCGGCGGGAGGCCGAATGAGGGCGTAGAGCATACCATGAGCGAACGGCGAGGAAAACGGTTGCGTCGCCGGTTTTCATCGTCAAAAGCGCGAATGTTTTTACCGGCGTGGGAAGTCAGAAGCTTAGAAAGGGAATTGGATCAGTTCGACGGCGTCAGCGCTGACTTTGATCATCGAGCCTTCTTCATGCCAGGCACCCAGCACCACGCGATGGGCCTTGCCGTTGCTCAGCGCCAGCTCGTGTACTGCCGGACGATGAGTGTGGCCGTGGATCATCCAGTGCACCTGATGGTTCACCATCGCCTGTTCGACCGCCTGTGGGTTGACGTCCATGATGGCGTCCGATTTGTATTGGTTGCTTTGCCGACTGCGGGCACGCATTTTAGCGGCGATCTTAAGGCGCCAGCGCAATGGCATTGCCAGGAACAATTTCTGGATCAGCGGGTTGTGTACTTTGCGGCGGAACTGTTGGTAGGCCTGATCGTCGGTACACAGCGTGTCGCCGTGCAGGATCAGGATTTTGCGGCCATACAGGTCCAGCACTTTTTCTTCCGGCAGCAGCTGCATGCCGCTGGCGCGGGCAAAGCGCTTGCCCACCAGAAAATCACGGTTGCCGTGGATAAAGTAGCAGGGCACGCCTGCCTGTTGCAGCGTCTTCAGCGCCGCGGCGATTTCAGCGTGCAAAGGTTCGGGATCGTCATCGCCGATCCAGGCTTCGAACAGGTCACCGAGAATGTACAGGGCTTCGGCATGTATGGCATCTTGCCGCAAAAAACGCAGAAAACCGGCAGTGATTGCCGGTTCCTGTGCGCTTAAGTGCAGATCTGCAATGAACAGCGTGTTCATTCAGCTGCGATTACTCGCTGACGGTAACGCTGGTGACGATCACGTCTTCTACCGGTACGTCCTGGTGCATGCCGCTGCGGCCAGTTTTCACGGCTTTGATCTTGTTAACCACGTCCATGCCTTCAACCACTTCAGCAAACACGCAGTAGCCCCAACCCTGGGCGTTTTCGCCGCGGAAGTTCAGGAAGTCGTTGTCTGCTACGTTGATGAAGAACTGTGCGGTCGCGGAGTGTGGATCGTTGGTACGCGCCATTGCCAGGGTGCCGGTGGTGTTTTTCAGACCGTTGTTGGCTTCGTTCTTGATGGTGGCTTTGGTGTCTTTCTGGTTCATACCCGGCTCAAAACCGCCGCCCTGAATCATGAAACCATTGATAACACGGTGGAAAATGGTGTTGTTGTAGAAACCGTCACGGCAGTAGTTCAGGAAGTTTTCAACGGTAACCGGCGCTTTGTCCGCAAAGGTGTTGATAACGATGTCGCCGTGATTAGTGTGGAAAGTAACCATAGTTTTAGTCCTAACAAGATGAAGTGAGATGTCACATGGAGCGAGTGAACTATCAGACCGCCGTTATAACATATCTCCTTTAATGAGTCAGCAGCGGCTAAACCGCGCTCAGGCTGTGGTAAATCGCCATTTGTTATATTATAACACTGGTGGCGATCGCTGATTTATCACCGTTTTCCACCTCTGAGCTCAGCAAAGCGCGGCCTTAACCTTGCATTAGATCAGGCTTCGGGTTTCAATACGCTGCTGGGTGAACAACCTTAACCCTGGTTATCATTTTTGTTATCACGCACACCACGGAATGTCCCGATGCTAAAGATTTTTAATACCCTGAGTCGTCAAAAAGAGGAATTTAAACCCATTCATGCCGGTAAAGTGGGCATGTACGTGTGCGGGGTAACCATCTATGACCTGTGTCATATCGGACACGGGCGTACCTTCGTTGCTTTCGACGTGGTGGCGCGTTATCTGCGTTATCTCGGCTACTCGTTGAACTACGTGCGTAACGTCACCGACGTTGACGACAAAATTATCCGCCGGGCGACTGAAAATGGCGAAAGCTGCGATCAACTGACTGCACGCATGCTGGCGGAGATGCACGCCGACTTCGATTCTCTGCTGATCGAGCGTCCGGACATCGAACCGCGTGCGACCCAGCATATCGCCGAGATCATTGAGATAACCCAACGCCTGATCGATCGCGATCACGCATATGTGGCCAGCAACGGCGACGTGATGTTCTCCATCGACAGCGATCCGCAATACGGTTTGCTGTCACGCCAGGATCTGGATCAGCTGCAGGCCGGTGCGCGCGTGGAAATCGACGATGTGAAACGCAACCCGATGGACTTCGTGCTGTGGAAGATGTCCAAGCCGGGCGAACCGAGCTGGGCGTCGCCTTGGGGCGCAGGGCGTCCGGGTTGGCACATTGAATGTTCTGCCATGAACTGCAAGCAGCTTGGCACCCATTTTGATATCCACGGCGGCGGTTCCGATCTGATGTTCCCGCATCACGAGAACGAAATTGCCCAGTCGAGCTGTGCCCATGACGGCCCGTACGTCAACTATTGGATGCACTCCGGCATGGTGATGATCGACAAAGAAAAAATGTCGAAATCCCTGGATAACTTCTTCACTATCCGCGACGTGCTGGGTTACTACGACGCTGAAACCGTGCGTTACTTCCTGATGTCCGGCCACTATCGCAGCCAGTTGAACTACAGCGAAGAGAACCTGAAGCAGGCACGTACCGCGCTGGAACGCCTCTACACCGCGCTGCGCGGCACTGACGCCAATGCCCAACCTGCCGGCGGCGACGTGTTCGAAGCCCGCTTCCGTGAAGCCATGGATGACGACTTCAATACGCCGGAAGCATACTCGGCGCTGTTTGATTTGGCACGTGAGGTTAACCGCCTGAAAGCTGAAGACATGACGGCGGCTAACGGCATGGCGGCGGAACTGCGTAAGCTGGCGAAGGTGCTCGGCCTGTTGCAGCAAGAGCCTGAACAGTTCCTGCAGAGCGGCGCGCAGGCCGATGACGGCGAAGTGGCGGAGATTGAAGCCCTGATCAAGCAGCGCAACGACGCGCGCAAAGCCAAAGACTGGGCGCTGGCGGATGCCGCGCGCGATCGCTTGAATGAGATGAACATCGTGCTGGAAGATGGCCCGCAGGGGACCACCTGGCGCCGTAAGTAATTCACTTTAGGCTGCAAACAAAAAAGGCGCTGAGTTAATCTTCAGCGCCTTTTTCTATGGAGCGGGGATCAAGGTTTAACCACAACCTTGCCGCCGTTAAACTCCACGACCTGATCGGCAACGATTTTGCAGCGTTTGCGCGTTTCGACTTTGCCGTTCACTTTCACCTGCCCATCGGCGATGACTTCTTTGGCGGCACCGCCGCTTTCACACCAGCCCTGGAATTTGAGCAGGTCGCACAGTTCGACGTGCGGGTGATTATCCAGATTAAAAGTTTCCATACTGCCTTACTTATTTAGGTTGAACGTCGTGATATTCCTCGCAGGCCTGCAAGGTATTTTGGATCAGTGTAGCAACGGTCATTGGACCAACGCCACCCGGAACCGGAGTAATGTAGGCGGCGCGCTCGCTTGCGGCGTCAAAATCCACGTCGCCGACCACTTTACCACTTTCCAGACGGTTAATACCGACGTCCACCACGATGGCGCCCGGTTTTATCCAGTCGCCAGGAATAAAGCCCGGTTTGCCGACCGCAACGACCAGCAGATCGGCGTTTTCAACGTGGTGGCGCAGGTTTTTGGTGAAACGGTGGGTCACGGTAGTGGTGCACCCGGCCAGCAGCAGCTCCATGCTCATCGGGCGGCCGACGATGTTGGATGCGCCAACCACCACGGCATTCAGGCCATAGGTATCGATGTTGTAACGCTCGAGCAGGGTGACGATACCGCGTGGGGTGCAAGGGCGCAGTTTGGGCGCACGTTGGCACAGGCGACCGACGTTGTACGGATGGAAACCGTCGACGTCCTTATCCGGATGAATACGCTCCAGCACCTTGACGTTGTCGATGCCGGCCGGCAGCGGCAGCTGCACTAAAATGCCGTCGATCTCGCCGTCGGCGTTCAGACGATCGATCAGCGCCAGCAGTTCAGCCTCACTGGTGGTTGCAGGCAGATCGTAGGAGCGGGAGAGGAAACCCACTTCATCACAGGCACGGCGCTTGCTGGCGACGTAAATCTGTGAGGCCGGGTTCTCGCCAACCAATACTACCGCCAGGCCCGGCGCGCGTTTCCCGGCAGCCAGACGTTGTTTAACTTGCTCAGCCACTTCGTTTCTAACCTGCTGCGCAATCGTTTTACCATCAATAATCTTTGCTGACATCAGTGAGGAAATCCATCAATTAAGAAAAGCGGGGATAGCGCTATTTTGTCAGAAGCGGAGCGCGCTGTCAGGCGCTGAATCGCGATCGACGGCGTTTGTCGGGTGCGATTTACGCTTTTTTTATACCAACGGAATGATCCTCTACGCCTTTTTTACCGCTCGCTGCGTAAGCTGTGGCTATTCACACTGCGGTACGGGAGTCAAAATCATGATGGTCATTACCCGCTTGCACTTCTTACACCTGCCTCTTGATAGCCAGGCATGCCAGCCAAGGCACGTGGGGGAAACGGTATTCGATTCGTCCTTGCACCCGGCTGACGTCGCGCAGTTGATTGCGCTGCATCAGCTTGCCGCACACAAAACGCCGCCCTCATGGAGAACGCGCCTGGGCGCATTGTGCCGGAGGCTGCGCGCATGAGAAACATCAAAGGGATGGGTTTTATGCTGCTGGTATGGGGGCCAATGGCGCAGGCTTCGTTAAACGCCGCACCGGTTAGCGCAGTCTTGCAGCAACCGTTATCGGCGGCTTGTACCCTGTTGACGGCTCAGCATGCCGATTGGGGAAACATCAACGCGATGGTGCGCTCGGCCCGCGTTTGCCTGCAGCGCCCGGCAGAACAGCAACAGTCGGATCGTCTTCCTGAGCCCTTTGATTCCGGCCTGGCCCAGCGCAACAGCCGCCAACTGTCGGATTTAACCCAAGGAAAATGACGCGGTTAACTCAACGCAGAGCGGCGGCAATGGCTGAAAATTCATCATAAAGCACGGCGACTGCCGTAACGTCATGAAAAGGCATTGACTCAATGATCTCTGACCGTATAATCCAACCCGCAACTCCCGGTTGTCGCATCCCAATGCGCCCTTAGCTCAGTTGGATAGAGCAACGGCCTTCTAAGCCGTAGGTCACAGGTTCGAGCCCTGTAGGGCGTACCATTAAGCTTCGCCAATAGCATCAATATCTCCTCCATTGTCTCGATTTGATATGGACGCATTTTGGGCTCAAAAAACCGGCATCGTGCTATCGTCCTCTGATCGTTTATTTACATCCTAAATAAATTCACGCCAGAAAAAATGGATATTAATTTAGGTGTAAATAATAAATTAAATCATATTTTAATTTAAGTGGCTTAATTTTTTTTTGCGAAAATTAAACTTATCCACGTTCAACTTCGCTGTCATTATCCTGTCACATTATTCTACTAAGTTATCGCGCTTACGCTTATTGGCGTGCTTTCTTGATTATTATGGAATGATAATGAAAATAAAACTCTCAATACTGGCAATAACTCTGGCTTGCTCTGGTTTTTCATGGGCTGAGATAGATATTACCTCAACAAAAGAAAGTTTATATTCACAGCGGCAGGGGTGGTTTAACAGCTTGCATGAGCGAGTGCTGACAAGCTACCCGGGGAAAGGTTCTCAGGCATCAGAATGGGATCGGCAAGCCAGTAATGAATATACGGCTATTACTGGCGAACGCTATGCGTTGGCCTATGACGATCAAGATCAATCATCAGAATATATCTATCGCAGTTTTGCTGTTGCAGCATTGGGTGAGCAAGCCAACGCCCCGGATCTCCGCTCAATAACCTCTTATAATCAAATAAGCGAATTATATAAAACAGCGACCTATGCCTATGATGCCAACAGCGGTCGAACGCGCTCATTCGATTTTATACTGAAAGATGAGTTTAAGCGGGGAAGGCCTTATCAGGTATTGGACGAAAAGGGTGATTACATAAAAAATTACCTGTCGGTGAAAGGTTCTTCCTTCCCGAGTGGACATACGTGGTCGGGTTTTAAACAGGCTATCGCTTTGTCACTGATATTCCCTGAACGAGGGAGTGAGATATTTTCGCGCGCCCTGCAATTTGGTGAAAGCCGAGTGATCGTGGGCGCTCATTTCCCAACCGATACTATAGCTTCGCGAGTCGGCAGCTATTTCTCATTGGCGCAATTGTTGGCCGATGACAGCATTGCGGCTACGCTCGCCGATTTGGCAAAGGCAACCCGAAGTGAAATAGCCAAGGGTTGTCACGAAAATACCGGTGGTTGCATCGCTGCTACGCAACCTGGAACCCCGTTGTATTCAAGCAACAGCATAGGTTACTACGGAAAAAAAGAGCCTGCCGAGGCACCTCGTATAACCCCGGATGATATGCCGGATAAAGCCGGTTATTTATTACGCCTGCGTTTCCCTTATTTGACCGAGGCCAACTGGCGCAGCATTTTGGCCAGCACCGCTTACCCGAGCAATTCTTTAGCAGGATGGATGATACAATCGAGTAATCCTGACTCGTTTTGGGGCGTTATAGATTTACCCAAAGCTTACGGCGGCCCGGCCTATCTATACGACTCTCTGGTGGTCAATCAGACTTTTAACCCTGCCTATGATGTTGTTGGTTTTTCCTTATCCGACGAATGGAAAAACGATATCGAGGGGCCAGGCAAGCTGATTAAAAATGGTGAGGGCAGCCTGACGCTTGCTGGCAACGATCGTTTTGGCGGTCTGGAGGTTAATCAGGGGACGCTGATTGTTTCCGGCAATGCGCAATACAGCGATAAGTCCGTGGTTAACGGCGGAACTCTGGTCATTAGCGGGGTGTTAAATTCAGCCCTGGATATCAACCGTGGCGGAGTCGTCATCGCTGATGGGGCAGTAAACTCGACTTTAGATGTTAATCAGGGCGGCTTGATCAGCGGCAATGGAGTGTTGAATAGATTAACCGTCCATCAGGGCGGTGTGGTCACGCCGGGCCACTCGATAGGCGTATTGAATGTAGCCGACAGGGTGGCTTTTGAGCCCGGCTCGCAATATTGGGTAGAGGTGGCGGCAAACGGTCAGAGCGACCGAATTCACAGTGCGGGTACGGCTATTTTGAATGGCGGTAACGTTAATGTATCGCTGGAAAACAGCGGCAACCTGCTGTCGCAAAGCGAGGTTCGCAGCCTGCTGGGCCAGCAGTACAACATTCTGACCGCCCAGCAGGGCATCAGCGGGCAGTTTGATTCTGTGGCGCCAAACTATCTGTTCCTCGGTACCGGGCTGACCTACCAGCCGAATCAGGTGACGCTCAACGTCGGCCGTAATGACACCAGTTTTGCCAGCGTGGCGGCAACGCAGAACGAGCGTGCGGTA
>NZ_JACJFQ010000050.1:0-24544 GCF_014164835.1 Serratia sp. OS31
AACGGGCGCAGGTAGGAGATGGGGTGCAAGCGGGGGCGGCGGGTGAAATACCGGGTCGGGCAATCGTAAAAATTACGAAGAAAAAAAAAGCCAATCCGAAAAAAATGCGGCAAAAACGGGGGATTTTTACGCGTAAAAGAAAAGGGCCACCCGGGGAAAAGGGCTAAACGGGGGGGTGAAGAAGATTGCGCCCGCCGATAACATCTTGTTTACCCTCAAAGTTGTGCAATTTTTTTTACATCTAAAGTTTGAACAAACCCAATTCTTGTCTCACACTTAGCGTTGCGCGTCGGGCATTTCTTTATTTTTTAGGGGTGCGCTACGTCTTCAGGTGAAAACCCGAATGTAGTTTCAACAATAACATTGCATGGAGAGTAATTTATGAAGCTATTTAAAACCCTTTCGGTCTTGTGCATGGCTGCCGTTGTGGCATTCGCAGTGAGTGCCTGCGCGCCAACAGCGAAATCTGAAGGGACTGGCGGTTATATTGATGACACGGTAGTGACGACCAAGGTGAAGTCAGCGCTGCTGGCGGATAAAACCATCAAATCTACCGAAATCAGCGTCGAGACCTTTAAAGGTCGTGTGCAATTGAGCGGCTTTGTTACCTCGAGCGCCGATGCCAACCGTGCAGTACAGGTAACTCGTGGCGTAGCGGGTGTGAAATCCGTCGAGAACGTCATGCAGATCAAGTAAAAAAGCGGAGGCGCTGTATGCGCCTCCCTGTTTCACCGCTATCAGAAACGATAACCAGCCCCGAACATGAACACCCATGGATCCAAGCGAGTGTCGATACTGTGGTGATTACCGGCCGCATCGTCAAAGCGCGTTTTGGTTTCGATGTTCATCCACCAGACTGACATGTTCAGCATCCAGTGCTCATCCAGGTTGTAATCCAGCCCCGCCTGCGCGGCTACGCCCCAGGAGTCTTTTAAACTCAGGTTGCTCAACCCGGCATCTTTGCCGTTGTCGTTGAATTTTTCATCGAAGAAGGTGGTGTAGTTAACCCCCACGCCCAGATACGGACGCAGTTTGTCCTGCTTGTCGCCAAAGTAATACTGCGCCATCAGGCTCGGCGGTAAGTCGTGCACCGTAGCGATATCACCGTTCACGGCGGAACCGTTCAAGCCCACCTTGTGGCGAAACGGCGTTGCGGCCAGCAGTTCGACACCAATATTGTCCGTAACCATATAGCCGAAGGTCAGGCCAAGCTGGGTGTTATTATTGGCGCTGAATGAGCCCTGCCCAAGTACATCATCCGATCCGGCATTTGGTCGTACGGTCGCAGAACCTGCACGGAAAAGAAAATCGCCTGCCTGATGCGCACTTGCCAACATAGGGGCCATCATCGCCGCCAATACCACCAGAGTTGTCTTTTTCATTATCCATTCCATTTGTGTGGTTATCATCCAAGGGGAATATACCTACTTACGGGTATTTATGATCCCATCGAGATCACATCTTATGTGTAAAAATTTTAATTCCTACTAAAAACAAGGTTACCTAAGAGACTAATAAATCGAGAATTGATCTGAATCAAAAAACGCTTTTTGTTGCAAATTATTTACATGTTCAAATTTCAGTTGCTAAAAAAAACGCCGCTGCGTAATTTCATCTTCCGTGTTGGTTTTGGTTGGTGTCGTAAGGAGTCGGCGGGCAATCAAGATGAGCGAAATTCAAAATCCCTGTGTCAGTTGCGGCGCATGCTGCGGCTATTTTCGAGTGTCATTCTATTGGGCCGAAGCGGAAGATGGCGGCGGCGTGGTTCCTTTATCCCTAACAGAGCCGTTAACCCCCTTCCTGCGCTGTATGCAGGGGACCAACAGCAAGTCACCACGCTGCACCGCACTCGACGGCGAAATCGGCAAAGCGGTTTCCTGTTCTATTTATCTTAATCGCCCCAGCCCCTGCCGTGAGTTCGATCAGTCGGGAGAGAATGGCCTGCGTAACGAAGCATGCGACCGCGCTCGCGAACGTTATGGCCTGCCGCCATTGCCGGTTCCTCTACCGCTGCCTTTGCCGAACGAGAGGATCGACGAAGAAATAGCCGTAGTGCAATTCGCGGGGTGCCACAGCGACGTGGAACAGGGTACAATCGCCCACTGATTTTGATTTATCTCTGTTTCTCGATGCCAAGGAGTCTGCATGCCCATCACGGCCAACACGTTGTACCGTGACAGTTTTAATTTTTTCCGTAACCAACTGGCCAGTATCCTGATACTGGCGCTGTTGACCGCGTTCATCTCTGTGCTACTCAATCAGGTTTTCAGCCCTGACATCGAGCAGTTGAAGATCCTGAGCGCAACGGAAGGTGACTTTGCTGCATCCGCCGGTATGGGGATCCAGGAAATCATTCAACAAATGACGCCTGAGCAGCAGATGGTGTTATTGAAGGTATCAGCCGCCGCCACTTTCTCCGCGTTAGTGGGTAACGTGCTGCTGGTAGGCGGGATGTTGACGCTGGTTCGCCTGGTTTCTCAGGGCCAGCGCCTGAGCGCCCTGCGTGCTATTGGCGCTTCCGCGCCGGAATTGCCGCGTTTGCTGCTGCTGCTGTTTATTTGCACGCTGCTGATCCAGCTGGGCCTGACGCTGTTTGTCGTGCCGGGTGTGATCATGGCGATCGCCTTCTCGCTGGCACCGGTGATCACCACTGCCGACAAGAAAGGCGTATTCGCTTCGATCAAACTGAGCTGCAAACTGGCTTTCGCCAATGCGCGCGTGATTGTTCCGGCAATGATGCTGTGGCTGGCGGCCAAGCTGCTGGTGCTGTTTATGGTGAGCCACCTGTCGGTGCTGACCCCGAACGTCGCCAGCGTGGTGCTGACGGCGCTGAGCAACCTGGTTTCCGCCCTGTTGCTGATTTACCTGTTCCGCCTGTATATGCTGCTGCGCAGCTAATCTTGCGACAGGATGCAAATAAGGCACGCTTCGGCGTGCCTTTTGGTTTATGGGATGGTGGGCGGCTCCGCCTGCTCCTTGCTTTGGATCAGCTTCAGCGCCAGGTACAAATCCGGTACCAGTATTAACTCCCGATCGCGCCCCACCCGGTTGATGCGGAACCAGCGCGTCAGTTCGGTTCGTCTTCCCGCCAACACCAGCTTAACGTTACGCTGTAACAAGTCACGTTTCAGTTCATCGATTGCCGCCAATACGCTGATGTCGGCGTGGGTAAAGCTGGCAACGGCGTCCACCACCACCCAACGCGGCTGAAACGGCGTGCCATCGACCAGGTTCAGGATCCGCCGTTTGAAATACGCCACGTTGAAATAGGTCAGCGGCGAGTTGAAACGGTACATCATCACGCCAGGTACCGCCTTGATGCCGTTATTGTTGCCCATCGAGTGGATCATGCCTTCGTCATTGACGCCCAACAGCTGCTCCGTCGGGCGGAATACCGTGCGCAAGAACTGCATTAGCCCCAGTAACACCGCCAGACCAATGCCGCTGATCACCCCCACCAGCAGTACACAAAGGAAGGTAAACATCGCCAACCTGAAGGCCTGCGCATTGCGACGCCGCATGATCCAGATGCCGCGAATATCCAACAGCGACCAGGCGGCGTACATCAGTACCACCCCCAGCCCTGCCACCGGAATAAATTGCAACGGAGCCATCAGGAACAGCAATACGAAGGCAATCACCCCCGCCGCAATGATCGAAACCAGCTGACTCTTGCCACCGTTGGCGTCATTGACAGCCGTGCGCGAATCCGCCCCGCTGATGGCGAACCCCTGCGATAACGCCGAAACAATATTCACCAGTCCCAGTGCCCGGAATTCCGCGTCTGCATTCACCTCATAACCGTTCTTGGCGGCAAAGCTGCGGGCGGTCAGCATCATGCTGACGAAGCTCACGACCGCCAGGTTAAGCGCCGGGATCACCATATCGCGCAGCAAACCCGGCTGGAAATCCGGCCACTGCACTATCGGCAATACGCCGCTAAAACCGCCTACCGTCACTACGCCGTGCTGCTGCAGCCCACCCGCCCAGGTAACAAAGGTCGCCAAAACGATGGCAAACAGCGGCGCCGGCCAGTTAGGCCGCCACTTTTTGAACCCGATCAACGTAACCAGGGTCAGCAGTGAAACCGCCATGGTCAAGACATCGCTGTGCATCAGATTGCTAGGTAAAGCATAGATTCGCTCAATCAACTGTGCCGGATGCACGCCAAAGCCGAGCACTTTGCCAATCTGATCGACCATGATGGTAATTGCCACACCGTTGAGCAGCCCACTGAGTATCGGCCGGGAGAGCAAGTCGGCAAGCGCCCCCAGTTTGAAACGACTGGCCAACAGACACCAGGCGCCCATCATCGCCGTCATCATGATGGTAAGCTGCCAGTGGCGCTCCATATTGCCCGCCGCCAGCGGCGTCACCACCGCGGCAATGACCGCGCAGGTTGCGGCATCCGGCCCGACAATCAGCTGGCGTGAAGAACCGAAAAAGGCATAGGCAACCATCGGCAAAATACAGGAGTAAAGCCCCACTACCGGGCTAACCCCGGCCAATTCGGCATAGGCAATTGCCACCGGCAATGCTACGGCGGCAACGGAAAGGCCGGCACGAATGTCCGGTTTAAGCCAACTGCGTTGATACCCTAATAAATGCGTCAAACCGGGCGTGAGCGCCTGGAGAGATTTCCACTGCATAACCTGTTTTCCGTTATAAATTATCCGGCTATTATTGGGCATATCATGCGATGCCAATGCCGCGCTGGCAATCCGCCCGCCGCGAACTCGCGACCTCAATCGTAAGTTTATGCAAATTCCTGCTTTCACGGCGGAAATCCGCTGGCCAAACGCCGATAATCAGCGCTTCCCAGCGGTACACAGAACCCGCCAAATCCGGTATAGTCGGCCGATGAACAGATGATGGATTGATTTATGAAGCAGTTTCTTGATTTCCTCCCGCTAATTGTCTTTTTTGCATTTTATAAGCTCTACGATATTTACGTGGCTTCTGGCGCACTGATTGTCGCCACCGCCCTGGCGCTGGTGTTCACCTGGTTCAAATACCGCAAAATCGAGAAGATGACGCTGATCACCTTCCTGATGGTGCTGGTGTTCGGCACCCTGACATTGGTGTTCCATAACGATTTGTTTATCAAATGGAAAGTAACGATCATCTACACGCTGTTCGCGCTGGCACTGCTGATCAGTCAACTGGTACTCAAGAAGCCGTTGGTGCAGCGGATGCTGGGAAAAGAGCTGACACTGCCGGATAAAGTCTGGAACAACCTTAATCTGGCCTGGGCGGTGTTCTTCCTGGTCTGCGGCCTGGCGAACATCTACGTCGCTTTCTGGCTGCCTCAAAGCGTTTGGGTCAACTTTAAAGTGTTCGGCCTGACGGCGCTGACGCTGGTATTTACCTTGCTCAGCGGCGTTTATATTTATCGGCACATGCCGGAAGAACAGAAAAAATAGTTACAAAATTGTTAATGCCCGTAGTGCTTGCTACGGGCAGTATAGTGAAATCCCTTCTTTGATAAGCAGACAGCTATGACTCAACAACGACCTTTACCCAGTGGCGAAATGGTGCTGCGCACGCTGGCGATGCCGGCAGATACCAATGCCAACGGTGATATTTTTGGCGGCTGGCTGATGTCGCAGATGGACATCGGCGGCGCTATTCAGGCAAAAGAAATTGCCGAGGGGCGCGTAGTAACAGTTCGCGTCGATGGTATGACCTTCCTGAAACCTGTCGCCGTAGGTGATGTGGTATGTTGCTATGCGCACTGTATCCGTACCGGCCGCAGCTCTATCACCATCAATATCGAAGTGTGGGTCAAGAAAGTGTCCTCCGCCCCGATAGGCCAGCGTTACCGCGCAACCGAGGCAGTATTTACCTATGTCGCGGTGGACGACGAGGGCAATTCGCGAGCCCTGCCCGACGGCAAAATGAATTTCCGTGTAGGTTTCGACGAATAAGCCGTAGCGACAAAATTCGTTTTCAATTAGCCCGATGCATCCCATCGGGCTTTTTTATTGCCGCAGGTTAATCATCAAGTTTCAATAACGCCTTTTGGCGGTTAAAGGCCTGTATCTTGATTTTGCTTGTGTATAATCAACCGGGTACCCTCACGACGTGGGACACCCGAGTCGGCCTGTCGGTATCTTGGTCAGTGCTCCGCCTATCAATTCATCTTGTGGCATAAAATTGAGGTTATAAGTAGAGAATGGCTACCCTTAAAGACGTTGCACTCCATGCCGGTGTCTCTGTAACGACCGTATCTAATTTTATTAATAATAAAAAAAAGCTCAAAGATGATACCCGGCAGAACATTCTGGAAGCCATTCAAGCTACCGGCTACCGACACAATGCCTTGGCCGCCTCACTCAAGAAAAACGCCGCCAGTTTAAAAAGCATTGGCATCATTTCGATCGTCGACCAAAACCCCTTTTTCTCCGAGCTGTTTTTCAAGCTGGAAAATGAATGCTTCAAGCAGGACTTTACCGTTATCTCCTGCTTCCGCCATGCCGATAAAGAGGATTTGCACACCTACATTAATTTAATGTCGGGCCGCGTGGACGGCATCATCCTCATCTCGTTGAAACGTGACAAGATTGATACCGTAATCAAACAGATCCATGCGGTGCCGGTGGTGGCTATCGCTTTCGATATCGGTGATGTGATGAGTTTGTGCGGCGGGACAGAGTTCAATTTACATAATGAGACTGGCGGCTACATAGCCGGAAGGTTCTTGCTGTCCAAAGGGCACAAAAAAATTGCCTGTGTGACCGGCCCCAAAGCGTTAAAGACCACGACAAACCGTATCGCCGGTCTGAAAAAAGCTCTGGGGGAATTTAACCTGCCTGAAGACTCTGTCGACTATATCGAAGGAAACTACACCTATCAGAGCGGCGTTGACGCCATGTATCAGCTTTTTTCCTCCGCGGCGCTACCGACGGCCATTATATGTCATAACGATTTAATGGCCATTGGCGTACAAAATGCGGCGAACGAGCTGGGCCTGAAGATCCCCAGAGAGCTTTCGGTCATGGGCTATGATGATATAGAAATGTCCCTGTTGTCTTTCCCGTCACTCACGACGGTTCGCATTCCGTTGGACGACATTGCTTCCCAGGCCCTGGAAGGGCTGACCATGAAAATGTCCACCCCAGGGAGTAAAGCCATCATATCCATAACGCCCAGCCTGGCTGTCCGGGGATCGGTCAGTGAGCCCGTCGATTTCGGCAAGTAAGTTACAGAAACTAAAGGGCCCCTCTCTCCACCATCGTCGCCATATAAAGGTCAAGCACCCCCTGGTGATCAACCTGAACGCATACACGTTGCTGCGGTTTCCCACTCCACTCATCAATCGGATAACGTTTTACCCCCTCTTTAAGCAGGGTATGTCCAATGGCGGGCCCTTCGGTAATGACCCGTATCGCGCCGACTTTGACGTCGAACAGCTCAGGGGCAATCGCATAGGCAATGGCCGAAGAGTCGTGCACATAAAACCCTTCCATACCCACTTCCCGTTGATGAAAATCAGCATAAAAACGCGTTATCCGATAAATGAATTCACCGTAGCGGGCTGAATCCCGGCGTAGTCGATCAATATATTCGCCAGTCATTACCGTTTGCTGAGTAACGTCCAGCCCAACGACAGTCACCGGCCAGTCAGTGGTCATCACTTTGTCGGCCGCATGCGGGTCACCGATAATATTGGCTTCCGCAAAGGGGGTCACATTGCCGCTGTGGCCGTGATGACCAAATGCCCCGCCCATGATAATCACCTCTTTGACCAGGCCGGCAATGCTGGGGTCCTTTTCAACTGCCAGGGCCAGATTGGTCAGCCTGCCTACGGCGATAAGCGTGATTTCGCCAGGATGGGCTTTTAGGGTGTCGATAATGTAATCATGGGCCGCTCGCTTATCGATGCCCCGATAATCCCCTGCGGGGATATCGATATCGCCCAAACCATTGTGCCCATGCACAAAGGTGGTTGGTTCACCTGCCGCGACAACCAGCGGGGTATCTGCGCCCATGGCAACATCCGCTGTCAGACCAAACTTCTGCTTGATATACAACGCATTTCTTGTGGCATTCTCGATAGTGGCATTGCCAAAAACCGTGGTGATCCCCACCAGTTCTATCTGCTCGCTGGCATGCGCCAGCAGTATCGCCATGCTGTCATCAATACCGGGGTCCGTATCAAAAATGACTTTTTTCTTCATGAATATATTTCCTTTGTGGATTTGGTGTTTTCAATCTTCTCAAGCAGCAGACAGGCAACGATGGCCATACTCACGGTGGTAAAGCCCAGCGCCGTCATCAACATCGCACTGGCCACGCCGAACCTTTCGACTATGGCGGCAGACAAGGCCGGTGAAACCGTGCTGCCGACCGTCCCGCACGTCAGTAAGAAGGTGACCAGCACCGCCGGGGAATTCTTAACCTGTTGAGAGCCAACGGAAATGCCTAATTTATAAACGCACGAGGTCAGGAAACCGAAGCCGAGGGTGAGGGTCAGGAACACTTTCGGACTGGGGGTCATGCTTAAGTAAAAGGTCAGCACAATGGCGATGAGAGAGACTGCCACCAGC
Organism: Serratia sp. OS31; assembly: GCF_014164835.1. Taxonomy (NCBI): domain Bacteria; kingdom Pseudomonadati; phylum Pseudomonadota; class Gammaproteobacteria; order Enterobacterales; family Yersiniaceae; genus Serratia; species Serratia sp. OS31. The sequence goes on from NZ_JACJFQ010000050.1 coordinate 8,550, forward strand.
ATTTTCCGCGCCGGGATCCTGTTCACCAACACGGCCGCGGTGATCAAACCAAACACGGATGGCCCCCAATAGTTGCCTACGGCCGCACCGGACTGCGCCGCTGACAAACCAAACGCCTGCTGCAGATAGCTGGGCGACCAGGTCAGGAAAGTGCTCTGGGCGAACAGATAGACACAGAGCGCGAACCCCATTAAAACCACTCTGGGAGTCATGATCTCTCGGAAGTTAAAACCACGATTATTGGCGTTAGCATCACCATCACGGCTTTCGGCTAGATCCTCTTTGGGATAGCGCAAAACAAAGGTGCTGATAAACACCAGCGCGGCAATCACGCCCGCCAATCCGTAGGCGGTGGTCCATTGCATATTGGCGGCGATGATCATCGTCGCCATCGAGGGAAAGATAAAACCGGAGGCGCTAAAAGCACAATCAGTGGCGATAAAGGCAGAGGCGCGTTTGTTTTCGTTGAAAACCTTGGAGATAAGCACCGCGCCGCCCGACAAGCCGGTGCCGCAGCAGGTGCCCAGAATAAAAAGATAGCCTGAGACGACAAACGGATTTCTGACATCCAGAAACACCAACGCGGCCAGCACAATCAGAAAAATGGCGTAGGTGATGCGCAGGATATGGCGGATCTCAAATCGGGAATACACCACCATCGAGATAAACGTTCCCAAAAGCGTGCCGCCGGTCAGGTAAGAAAACATCGCTGCGGCGTCCGTGATGCCCATACCCAGATAAACAGACATCGGTTTAATGACAATACCTATCTGAGTGAGGAGACCGGCCATCACCATATAGGTCATAAATGAGACAGACAGTAAGCTGGCTTGGTAAGAACTCATGGTTTTCCCCGAAAAGGTTTAACGTTACACCGTTTTATTTTGTTTTATGTGGCGGGAAGTTGAAGTGATCGGGTTCACAATTAAGTTAAATAAGCGTTAATGTTGCGTAAAGTGAGATAACGATCGGCTTTTGCTCAGAATGTGAGGATAGGATGTGAGTTTAACTCTCAAAGGTAGTGAGTCAGGTTTTCTATAGCAGAACTCATTAAGGTTTATCGTTACACCTTTTAGTGTTAATAAGGCGTATTGCCGAAGGAAGGTACGCATACTGAATTTCAGACAGCAAAAAGGGCCGCCGAAGCGACCCTTGTCTTTAATTAACCCTAACCTGCCGGTCAGTCCATTTCCGTGGTGCCGTTAATTTTAAAGCGAATATTCACGGTACGATCTTTCGCTTCTTTGGCTTCATAACGCCACTTACGTAATGCCTGTTTCACCTCACGCTCAAACATATTGCGGGGTTCCGCAGACAGGATGCGCACGTTACTCACACGGCCGTCGCTGTCGATATCGAACTGCACTCGTACATTGCCTTCAATCTGCAATGCTCTGGCGCGTGGCGGATAAATCGGATCGGCGCGACTGATTGGTCTCGGCCCCACATCACGCGAATTCCCTTGAACCGGCGCTGCCGGCCCCTGCTTCACTGGCGCTTTGTCGATGGGCTTGGCCGGCTCTTTATTTTCAAACGGCGAAGGCTCACGCGGCTCAGTTTTTTGCGGTTCACGCTTGACCGTTTTTTCGACCTTAGGCTTAGGTTTTGGCTTCGGCTTAGGTTTTACCGGCTCAGGTTTCAGTATTGCCTTCGGTGGCGGCTCCGGGATCGGTTCCGGTTCCGGCTCGGGTTCAGGCTCCACCTGCGGTTCTGGCTCCGGCTCGGCCGGCGCCGGAGGTGGCGGCTCCGCCATCGCGGCGGTATTGACCATCATGACGCTGATTGGCGCATCTTCAGGTTTCGGCAACTCCATGACTTCTTTGACAGAAGCATAGAGCAGACCCGCCACCAGGGCGCTATGTAAGCCAACGGACAGGACAATCGGCACGGACAAACGGCGATTAAGGAACATCTTTTTTAGCGGCATAATGATTCTGTTTCCTCTGGTTCGCCAAGTTTAAATGCAAATAGCAATCATATTCAATAACGAATGGCAAACTATCGCTCTAATCGTCGTTATTCATCGCTAAAACCTGCAAACTCATGGGGATATTAACCTTTCATTTGCCTTTTCACTGAGGCTTTTACACGCTTCATTAACCTGATTTACCGCCGCCAAAACCAAAAAACCCGCCGTAGCGGGTTATTCTTCATCAATGTGGCGTTATTCTTCATCGCCGTAATACAGCACGCCCAGTTTGATCAGCGGTCGGCCCTGAGCTTTGCGGTGCAGGTTGGTGTCACGAAGTGAATAAACGCACCCACAATATTCCTGCTGGTAGAAGCGCTCGCGCTTGCTGATGTCGATCATTCGCGACGCGCCGCCTTTTTTACGCCAGTTGTAATCCCAATACTCGAGATCCGGATATTTTTCTGCCGCACGCACGCCACAGTCGGTGATTTGCTGCATGTTCTTCCAGCGGGAGATGCCCAGCGAACTGGAGATGGTGTCATAACCATTTTCGTGCGCATACAGCGCGGTACGTTCAAAACGCATGTCGAAGCACATGGTGCAACGGATGCCGCGCTCGGGTTCATGCTCCATCCCTTTGGCGCGGGCAAACCAGTTATCAGTATCGTAATCGGCGTCAATAATGGGGACGCCGTGCTGCTCGGCAAAACGGATGTTCTCGTCTTTGCGCAGCAGATATTCCTTTTGCGGATGGATGTTCGGGTTATAGAAGAAAATGGCGTACTCGATACCGGAGGCCTGAATGGCTTCCATCACCTCACCGGAACAGGGAGCACAGCAGGAGTGCAGCAGCAGTTTGCTTTTGCCCTCAGGCAAGTTGAGTTTCTCTCTAACCAGTTCCGTCATTTCTCTACCTCACAAACCTTGTCCAATGAATCGCGCGGCCGCACTATACGAATAAACACTAGCGGCTTCAAGGCATAAGCGCCAGCCGTGGCTAAATTCCAGCGGGCGGGCATTCCCTTGTCTCGTCTTTTGCGTTACTTTAAATTTACCGTTCTATAGCAATGATTTTAAAGGTGAAACATGCTTTATCTGATCTACGCGCAAGACGTCCCCAACTCACTGGAAAACCGCCTGTCGGTGCGCCCCGCACACCTGGCGCGCCTGCAGGCACTGCGTGATGAAGGCCGTTTAGTGGTTGCCGGCCCCAACCCCGCCATCGACAGCAACGATCCGGGCAGCGCCGGTTTCAGCGGCTCCACCGTTATTGCAGAGTTCGCCTCGCTGGCGGACGCACAAGCCTGGGCGGAACAAGATCCCTACGTCGCAGCTGGAGTTTATGCCGATGTGACGGTAAAACCCTTCAAACAAGTGTTCTAGCGTTAATGGCAACCCGCTGCTTTTTCGCCGCGGTGGGTTGTTATGACTGGCAGCACCAGCGTCACTAATAGGGTAATTTGATTTTAGCCATTTAGCCTCCCCCCGTTAAATCGCAGACAAAAAAAAAGCCAGCACGGAGTGGCTGGCTAAAGGGTTCTTCGAGGGAATATCTTGTTTGATAAACATACTCCCTTCCCCGTTGAATTCGCCATCTATCGGTGTGATAGGCAAAGCCTGAGCCGCTTATTTTTAGCCCCCGCGTGGAAACTTCTCTTGATGTTCAGCGACTCGCCGCGTTTTGCAAAATCAATGTCTGCATATCCGCAAACATGGCATCCCACTCAGCCGGGTCAATCTCCATCAAGCCAAAGTAACGCAGCATAAATGCCCCTTCGGTGGCCAAAAATGCCAGCCGCGCGCGCTTGCCTTCCTCAGTGGCTAAATCCAGTCCGACGATCCGACTACGGTACCATTCGCGCGTGCTGTCCAGATGCTCCGGCGTTTGGATCAAGGTTGCCATCAGCCCCGCCGCCTTGGCGCTGGAGGCCTGATCGGAGCTCCTGGTTGCCTGCAAATGCGCCTTAACAGTCGTGCTGGCCGAGGGATTTTCGCCAGCAATCTCGTCAAAGACTCTTTCATAGGCCTTCCCCCAGCGATCGAACATCGCATCAATCAACGCGTCTTTGCTGCCAAAGCAATACTGCACCCCACCTTTGGAAATCCCCATGGCTCTGGCGACGGAATCAATGGTCAGCCCGGCGGCGCCCTGCGTGGCGACAATCTCTTCGGCCACGTCCAGAACCTTGTCACGATCGATGCTGCGTTGACGTCCCATTGAGAAACCCTCTTTTCAATACATACGTATGGATATATATTACGCCAGTATACCACCCGGCAATCCCGAGCGGTAACCTGAAAGCCACGCACCCGCGTCGCTTGTTTTTTTGGAATAATATTATGCACGTAAACAACCGCTGGTTGATCCTGGCAATGATTTCCAGCGCGCTATTTTTGATTATTATCGACATGACGGTACTTTACACCGCCTTGCCACGGCTGACCCTGGCGCTGGATGCCAGCGCCTCGCAAAAATTATGGATCGTCAATGCCTACCCACTGGTGGTCGCCGGTTTGCTGCCCGGTGCCGGCATGTTGAGCGATCGCCTCGGCCACAAGCGGTTGTTTATTGCCGGGTTGCCGGTATTTGCCGTCGCCTCTCTTTGTGCAGCCTTTTCTCCCTCGGCCGAATGGCTGATCGCCGCCCGCGTCTTCCTTGCGGTAGGCGCCGCGATGATGATGCCGGCTACCCTGTCCATTGTCCGTCATGTCTTTACTGATGAGCGTGAGCGCGCGCTGGCAATTGGCATCTGGGCGGCCGTGGCCTCTGGCGGGGCTGCCATTGGGCCGGTGGTTGGCGGCGTACTGCTGGAGTATTTCTGGTGGGGCTCGGTGTTTTTGATCAACGTTCCCGTGGTGATGGTGGTGCTTCCCCTGGCTTGGCGGTTGATCCCCCACTGTGGCGGCGAAAATAAGTCTCCTTACGATATCATCGGCTCAGTGCAAATCATGGCCGGTCTGGTGGGCTGCATTTATGCATTGAAAGAGTTAAGCAAGGCGTCTCCCTCCTTTAGCGCAATGGCCATTGCCGCTGCTGTCGGCATTTTCTCACTTTGGCGTTTTGTCCGCCGCCAACGGCAGAGCCGCAGCCCGATGATAGACTTCACATTGTTTAAAAATCGGCTGTTTGCCGGCGGCGTCGGGGTGGCGCTGGTGTCGATGATCGCGTTGGTCGGCGTGGAACTGGTGCTGACTCAGCGGCTGCAACTGGTCCTTGAACTTAGTCCGTTGCAGGCCGCACTGTTTATTCTGCCTATTCCGCTGGCGTCAGCGCTAGCTGGCCCCATGGCCGGCTTGCTGCTGCCACGCTACGGCGAGCGCAGCATGATCCTCGGTGGCTTTATCCTGACCGGCCTTGGCATCGCTGGCCTGGCCCTGCTTTACCAGAGCAGCCTGGTGCTGCAGCAGATTTGTCTGTTCATCGCCGGTTTTGGCTTGGGGGGCGTGATTACGGCAGCCTCGACCGCCATCATGCTAAATGCGCCGGAAGAAAAATCCGGTATGGCCGCGTCGATCGAAGATGTGTCCTATGAGTTGGGCGGCGTTCTGGGTATCACACTGCTAGGCGGATTGATGACCGCTATCTATAGCCACAGTCTGGAACTGCCGGCGAGTCTGCCGGTGAGTGACATCGCCTACGACAGTATCGACGAAGCCCTGCGGCTGGCTGCCAATCTGGCTGCCGATCAGGCAGAGCAGCTTAAACAGCTGGCGCGGCTGGCATTCGATCGCGCGTTTATCGTCGTGCTGATTGCGGCCGCTGTATTGATGGCACTGGGCGCCGGTGTGGCAAAAATGGCATTGCGCAAGTAATGGTCGAAAGCTGCTGTTGTTGTTAACGCATTCTGCTTAAACTGATTTGGCAATTTGCTTCGCGGATTTATCGATATTGGTTTTGACGATGGTATTGATGCTTTTGATCGTCTTTAACCCTGCGATAAATCCGGTTACTGTGTTTGTTATGGATATTGTGTAAATCATCGAATCAAATAATCAGGAGAAGATTATTATGGCAACGACGAAGAAAGCAGCGAAAAACCATATCGGCCTGGACAGCAAACAATCGGCAAAACTCTCGGAAGCCTTGAATGCGCTGCTGGCGAATTATCAGGTGCTGTATATGAACGTACGCGGCTACCACTGGAACATCTCCGGCCCGCACTTCTTTGAGCTGCACGTCAAATTTGAAGAAACTTATAACGACCTGCTGACCAAGGTTGATGAACTGGCGGAGCGTATTTTGACTCTGGGTTCGCAGCCTCGCCATGCCTTCAGCGATTACCTGAAAACTTCCGATATCAAGGAAGACACCAACGTCACCGACGATAAAGGCACGCTAAGCGGTTTGTTGCACGGCTATTCGGTGCTGCTGCAGCAGCAGCGTGAACTGCTGACGCTGGCCGCCGATGCCGGTGATGAAGGGACAGCTTCACTGATGAGCGACTACATCAAAGAGCAGGAAAAACAGGTGTGGATGCTTAACGCCTACCTGGGAAAATAACCCCAGCCTGCGCTAACAAAACAGTCCCCTCAGGGGCTGTTAGGCCGTTGACAAACATATAATGTTTGGCGGCAGCCGCTAAAGATTTTGAAAATAAATCAGGAAAATCAATTTATTGATTTTCGGCTGATAACACAAAGGGGGAAAAACCACGCTTTTCTCCCCCTTTGTCAATAATCTGACAGTCCCCTCAGGGACTGTTTTCGTTTTACCACTCGTACGACACCACAAACAGCAACGAACGTCGGTGCTGATCGTCCAGGCGACGCCGCACCCGAATGATATGCCGATTGCTGCATGACTGGCGTTCCAACCAGCGATGCCTGCGGCGCTGGCTCTGTCGCAACATCCGCCAGCGGCCCACTTCGTTTCTACTGCGTCTCATCGTTTCGTTACTCATTCGTCAAAAGCCAACGGCGGGCATTATAGCCCTTTCGCCGTGCGATCCAAGCCACAACTTGCCGTATTTCACTCTGTTTCGGTGGCGCGACTGGCAGCTTAAAATGCTCTTTTTGTTTACAGCAAGTCCCTTAAGATAATCATATTTTTGCAACATAAGGGCGGAGAAAAGGTTTCCCCTTTACCATTCTGTGCGTACACTCATCGTTGGTGGTTTGCGAACGGGATTTTTCGCCTTTATGACAACATTTTATACCGTAATCAGTTGGCTCATGGTGTTTGGTTACTGGCTGCTTATCGCCGGTGTGACCCTGCGTATTCTGATGAAACGCCGAGCCGTACCTTCTGCGATGGCCTGGCTGCTGGTTATCTACATTCTGCCGCTGTTCGGTATTGTGGCTTATTTATCTTTTGGCGAATTGCACCTGGGCAAGCGCCGCGCCGAACGCGCCAAGGCCATGTGGCCCTCTACCGCACGCTGGCTGAGCGAATTAAAAGAGAGCCAGCGGATCTTCGCCACGGAGTACAGTGAGGTCGCCAGACCCCTGTTCCAACTGTGCGATCGCCGTCAGGGCATTGATGGCGTCAAGGGTAACCAACTCCAACTGCTCACCACCACCGACTCGACGCTGAAAGCGCTGATCCGCGATATTGAGCTGGCTCGTCATAATATAGAGATGGTGTTTTATATCTGGCAGCCCGGCGGGCTGGTGGATCAGGTCGCCGAGTCGCTGATGGCCGCCGCGCGCCGCGGCGTACACTGCCGACTGTTACTGGATTCTGCCGGCAGCCTGCAGTTTTTCCGCAGCCCCTATCCCGGCATGATGCGCAATGCCGGTATCGAAGTCGTGGAGGCGCTCAAGGTCAACCTGTTCCGCGTGTTCCTGCGTCGAATGGATTTACGCCAGCACCGCAAGGTGGTGTTGATCGACAACTATATTGCCTACACCGGCAGCATGAACATGGTGGACCCGCGCTATTTCAAACAGGATGCCGGCGTCGGCCAATGGATCGATTTGATGGCGCGCATGGAAGGCCCGGTCGCCAGTACCATGGGGATCGTTTATGCCTGCGATTGGGAGATTGAAACCGGTAAACGTATTCTGCCGCCGCCGCCGGACGTCAATATCATGCCGTTCGAACAGGAAAGCGGCCACACCATCCAGGTTATCGCTTCCGGCCCCGGCTTCCCTGAAGAGATGATCCACCAGGCGCTGCTGACGGCCGTTTACTCTGCGCGCGAACAGCTGATCATGACCACGCCTTACTTTGTGCCAAGCGACGACCTGCTGCATGCTATCTGCACCGCCGCCCTGCGCGGGGTGGAAGTCAGCATTATTGTCCCACGCGACAACGACTCGACGATGGTACGCTGGGCCAGCCGCTCATTCTTCTCCGAACTGCTGGAAGCTGGCGTGCGGATCTATCAGTTCGAAGGCGGTCTGCTGCATACCAAAAGCGTGTTGGTCGACGGTCAGCTCAGCCTGGTGGGTACGGTGAACCTGGACATGCGCAGCCTGTGGCTGAACTTCGAAATCACGCTGGTGATCGACGATGACGGTTTCGGCACCGATCTGGCCTGTGTGCAGGATGATTACATTGCCCGTTCGCAGTTGCTGAACGCCCAGGAGTGGCAGAAACGGCCATTCTGGCATCGGATTGTCGAGCGCCTGTTCTACTTTTTCAGCCCGCTGCTATAAATGCCGTAGCGGGCATGGTTTAATAACGCCAAATCATTTGTGATCGGGATTTAATTATGGATTTGAATAACCGCCTTACTGAAGACGAAACGCTGGAACAGGCTTACGACATCTTTCTGGAACTGGCCGGCGACAATCTGGATCCGGCGGATATTCTGCTGTTCAATCTGCAGTTTGAGGAGCGCGGTGGCGCAGAACTGTATGACCCTGCGGAAGACTGGTCGGAACATGTGGATTTTGACCTGAACCCGGATTTCTTTGCCGAGGTAGTGATTGGCCTGGCTGACAGCGATGGCGAGCCGATCAATGACGTTTTTGCCCGCGTACTGCTCTGCCGCGAGAAAGACCACAAGCTTTGCCACATCCTGTGGAAAGAGTAACTTTCTGATATCCATATAACCCTGTCGATCATCGCGACCGGCAGGGTTGCTTACCCCCTCAGGCCACAATCACCTGGAGATTTGCCGGGAAAACCAGGTTCTTCAGTTTCTTCTCCGGATCGCTGGTCACCAACCACGAGATATCTTTTAACTCTGCCACCAGCCCTGTCGCATGGTTATTCAACTTGTGTCCATCGGCAAGGACAATGGTTTTGTTGCTGTTTTTGATCATCTGACGGGCAATGGCGGCCTCGTTCAAATCCTGATCCATCACCCCTGCCTTTGGGCTCACCGCTCCGGCGCCGATGACCGCATAATCCGCATAGAAAGCGCTGATCCCCTGCAATGCCACCGGGCCAATGCACTCCATTTTCGACAGGCCGAACTGCCCGCCAATCAGGATCAGGTTAATCGTTGAATTATCATGGAACAGGTTGGCGATCACCGGAGAATTGGTGATGACGGTAAGCTGGTTAATCCCGGCAATCTGCTTGGCAAATTCCAGCGTCGTGGTCCCGAAGTCGATAAAAAGCGAGTCCCCTGGCTTGATCAATTCGGCCGCTTTAATGGCAATGGCCTTTTTGTCATCCTCGGCCAGTCTGGCCCGCTGATTAAACTCCAGCTCAAACCCATATTGAGCTATGACCGCCCCACCATGGATTTTCTTGATGTGTTTCAGCTCTTCAAGCTTATTCAGGTCTCTGCGGATGGTTTCCTGCGAGACATTAAAGTCATCAGCCAACTCATTGACGAACACCTGCCCACTATTTTTCAACTTCTCGAGAATGATGTTCCTTCGTTCTAATGCGTTTGAGTAATCCATCTTCTGATCCATTATGTTGTCTTTAGCATTATAAAAAGTGTGGGTTTAGATGACGTTTTAATTGCTTGGTAGACAATTGTTTACCAACTCCTCACGTGAAGCAACCGCCTATTTCACTTTTCACAGGGCAAAAACCACAACAACCACAGCATAACCACACTGTCAGAAGTTAAAACCAAGACATTGGTCACAATTAAATCGAAAATTGTGAGTTTGATGTTGATTTAATGTGTAGTAATGATACTAAATAATATAAACGGGCACAATGACAACATCTAAACCACAAAATAGACCTGAGGGCTTTATGCTGAATCAACGCTATGCAGCCATTGACCAAGGAACAACAGGAACACGCGTCGTGGTGTTCGGCGAGGATGGAAAACATTTTTCCCCCGCCGCCATCGCGCACAAACAATTAACGCCCAATCCTGGTTGGGTTGAACACGATCCCATGGAGATCCTGCGCAATATTCGCACCTGTCTTAGCCAGTGTGGGGTGGTGGATGCCATCGGTCTGGCGCACCAGGGCGAGAGCGTCGTCGCCTGGGATGCCCAGAGCGGCCTGCCGCTCTATAACGCCATTATTTGGCAGGATCAGCGTACAGGATCCGTCATTCGTCAGTTGCGCAATGAAGGTATGGAAGAAACCGTTCGGGCAAAAACCGGCCTGCCGCTGGATACCTATTTTTCCGGGAGCAAACTGGGCTGGATCATGCGCAATGTGCCTGGCGCCCGTGAACTCTCCCGTCGAGGCCACCTGCGGCTCGGCACCATGGACAGTTTTTTCATGTTCCACCTGTGCGGTACCCACGCCACGGATTACAACTCGGCCTCAAGGACCTCGCTGTTCAATATTCATACTCTGCAATGGGACGAGGAACTGTGTCGACTTTTTGGCGTCCCGATCGATGCCTTGCCTGAAATTCGCGACAATACCGGTCACTTTGGCGACGTAAACTGTGCCGGTAATACCACGCCACTGACGGCCTGTATCGTCGATCAGTTTGCCGGCACCTATGGACACGGTTGTCTGCAACCTGGCCAGATGAAAATCACCTTCGGCACCGGCGCATTTTTGCAATCGATTACCGGTACCAAGGTTCCTGATTCACAGGGCTCGGGGCTGCTGCCGACGCTGTGCTGGAAATTACCGGGCGAGCCCCCGCTCTATGGCCTGGATGGCGGCGTCTATAACGCGGCATCGGCCATTAACTGGGCCAAAAAGATTGGCTTGTACAGCGATATCGAGGAGTTCTCCGATTTCCCTGAAGAACCGGCTATCGCTCGCGGGTTGGCTTTTATCCCGGCACTTTCCGGCTTGGGCTGCCCCTATTGGGATCGCTCGGCCGCCGGGTTATGGGCCGGACTGTCGCTAGAAACCGAACGCAAAGACATGCTGCAGTCCATTCTTGAAGGGATCGCCATGCGCTCGGCCGAGGTGATCTACGCCATGGACAAAGTTCGCCCGATCGGCGACACCATCTCCGTGGACGGCGGCTTGTCGGCGAACCTCTACTTTAAGCAGTTCCTTGCCAGCTTGATCCAAAAGCGCATCGTTACCCCTGCCAACCGGGAAATTACCGCGCAGGGTGTCGCTTTGCTGGCTCGCAAGGGCTTAGGCAACACCCACCCCATGAACATCAGAACACAACAAACAACCACCGAGCCTGCGGAACGCGATCTGTCACCTTATTTTGCAAAATATAAGGACATTATTTCCCGTTCCCGCAACCTGCGCGGCGAATAAATAATAAGAAAGTGGAGGCAATTATGTCCGAGATTGGCAACATCATTATCTATATCATTATGGCCGGAACCCTGCTTGGTGCCATGGCATCGGTGGTCAAACCCGAAAGCGGCTTAGGCAAAGAGTTCGTCAATGGCATTCATTCCATTGGCCCGGTATTTCTGGCCCAGGCCGGCATTATGGCGGCAATCCCCATTCTTTCCTACGTCATTACCTACACCGTCGGCCCCCTGTTCCAATCTATGGGATCGGATGCGTCCATTGCCGCCCTGTCGATTATCGCCGTTGATATGGGCGGCTATCAGTTGGCGGACGCCATTGCCGCCAACCGCGACCAGTGGATCACGGCCATGCTGATTGGCTACACCTCCGGGGCCAGCATCGTTTATTTAATTCCGGTCGGCCTGGTCATGCTGCAACAAAAAGACCACAAATATCTGGCGCTGGGTGCCATGGCGGGCTTAATCAGCATCCCGTTTGGCGTGCTGATATCATTGATGATCATCACGCTTAATAATATTCCGGTACGGGATATCATCTCTACGGCGTCCCCCGCCAACCATTATTTAAGCATCGACTTTTTCAATGCCTTGCAACTGCTTTCCCCGCTGTTCATCTTTTGTATCCTGCTGGCAATAGGGCTGAAATACCGCACGCTCTGGATGGTAAAATGCTTCCTGTTCTTCGGTAAGATTATGGATGCCTTTATCAAAATGCTGCTGGCTGCCTGCATCATTGAGCACTTCACCGGGGCCTTTAGCAAAGTCTTTGGCGGCTGGGTATTCGATCCACTTTTCGCCGATGAAAAAGAACTGTATCGGGCGATCGAGATTGCCGGCTATATCGGCATCATGCTGGCGGGGACCTTCCCGATTTGCTACCTGTTCCAAAAATATTGCCAGCGCCCGATGAAGTTTATCGGTCGACAACTTCGGCTCACGGACGCCGGAGCCATCGGCATGGTCATGGTGCTGGCCAACATCATCGCCGTTTATCACCTGTTCAAAGATATGCGCGCCCGTGACAAAGTGCTGTGCGTGGCCTTTGGGATCTGCGCCCAGGCGACCTTAGGCGACCACTTGGCCTTTACCGCCAACTTCCAGCCCACCCTGGTCCTGCCGATTATGGTCGGCAAATTCCTTGCCGGCGCCATTGCCGTAACCATCGCAATCTTTATTTCCGTACCGGAAGCGCAACGGATGGAGCAACGCGACGAGCTCGAAGAGGCGGCGGCGCAAAGCGCCAGGCCAAGCGTTCCTCTGACAGTTTAATTCCCTGATTATCCCCCGCCGTGCCTGGCCACCAGGCACGGCTTTCTTTTAAGCCTATGAGGTTTTCCATGCGTAAGATATTCCTTGCCTGCCCCTACAGCCATAGCGATGAAAACGTAGTACAAGAGCGTTTTCTCGCCTGCAACAGGGTTGCCGCCAACATCATCGAGGCAGGCCATGCGGTTTTCAGCCAGGTCACGATGTCGCACCCGATTAATTTACAGCTGCAAAACACCGATAAAACAGCGATTGGTAAAATGTGGGCGCCGGTAGACGCGCTGTTCTTAGCCATGATGGAAGAGTTGATTATTTTGGATCTTCCCGGCTGGGATAAAAGCGCAGGCATTAAACGAGAGATTGAGTTTTATCAGTCGCACAATCAACGCGTAAGTCTGTGGTCCGAGGTTGAGCACGAATTCAAATAGCTCGCTTAGGTACCAGAATAAACTAAGCCTGCATATGCAGGCTTTTCACTTGGCTGGATGGGGAGTACCGCTATCGGGCAATCACGGTCAGTTGACTGTCCGGGGTCACTCCAGAGATATCGATATTTTTCAGAAGAATACGGCGTTCAGGCAAACAGCGGTGTGTTCCGCGATAAAGCTCCTTCTCGCCATCGCGCACGATAATCTCGCCTTTATGGTAACGGTTAACGCGGACATTGAGCGTGACGCAATCCGCAGCCTGCGCTGAGACGGAAACCCGATTTGGCGCAGCAAGGCGGAATACCTCATCCAGTTGAATGGCAACATTGAATCGCGGCGCGTCATCCTGTTGCAGAGATTGTGCAACCTTCTGGCCTACGCGCAACCCTTCCTGGTAACACTGATCCCCCATATCGGCTGGGTGGGTCATATTACCAGCGACATAATAGTCCGGATCGGAACAGCGACCGTGCTGATCGAACCATGGGCGGCCAGTCTCAGGCTCATAGGCCAAATGGCTGTTACGGATCAGCGTGTACTCGCCGGTAAAGCGCCCGGTAAAGATGATGCTGTCGCAGGCCAGCCGTTGTGAGCTGCCGTCTGCGGCGGTAAATTCGATGCTTTCCACCCGCTCGCCGCCGTTGATTTGAGTGACATGCGCCCCCAGATGGAGTTTAACCCCCATAAGACGGGCATATAACGCGGCCACGCGGAACGCCGTTGGCCGGGTGTTTTCATCGATCATAGCCAGCGCCTTGATGCCCGCATTGCGCAGCGTCCAGATCGTGGAAAAGCTGACCAACTCAGACCCGATGATCACCGGCTTAATGCCCGGCTTGAGTTTTTTCAGATAGATAAACTGCTGTAACGCCCCGGCAGTCAGAACCCCCTGAGGCCTTACGCCGCTGACCAGCCTGGCATGGCGCGGCGTTTCGCGTACGCCCGTGGCAATAATCACGCGTTTGGCACGCAAGGTTTCAAGGCCCCGATCGCCAGAGATGATCACCTCACCGCCGGGCTTGATATTTACCACCGTGGTGCCGGTTCTGATTTCACAATGGTTTTCCACCTGGCTCAGTATGCGTTCAGCCCAGAGGTGCCCTTTCATCGGCCGGTGAAAAGTCTGTATGCCGAACGTCGGATGACGGCAATGGCGCGGTACGCCGCCCGCCTGCTTTTCCCTTTCCAACAGCAGAACGCGGTTTACGCCTTCATCCCATAAAGCACGAGCGGCGGCCAAACCGGCCGGCCCGGCACCAATAATAATCACGTCATATGACTGACTCATTCCATCCTCCCAACAACCAGAGTGTTGTCCAAACGATCGCCCACGATTTCGGCCACCTGATTACTGCAGAAAAAGCCGTTGCAGCGTCCCATCATGACGCGGGTGCGGCGACGCAAACCACCGATACACTCAGGCGGAACCGCCGAGTGGAATGCCGCCTCCAGCTCGCGCCGCGTGACCAATTCGCAATGACACACGATGCCGCCATTGCCCGAACAGGTATAATCGCGCGGCTGATAATCAGACAGCATCGGCATCACCGGCCACTGGAGTTCAGCGGGCGGTTGATGCGTAAATAGTGGGTTGAAATGGTCGCGATAAAGCGTTTCTACATGGGCGGCAATCCCCAACGCAGCGGTCAGCCCGGTGGAGCGGATCCCTCCTACGCTGATCCAATTTTCCTGCGGGTAGTGATAAATTCGATACTCTTTCTTTTCCGTTGCCGGCCGTAGCCCGGCGTAGGTGGCGGTCACGCTGTATTGCGTCAATGTCGGCAACATCCGACTGCCTTTTTCAATCAGCCCTTTGAGCACCGACTCATCGACATCGGCCCGGTTACGATCGGTTTGCTCTTCAGCCGTCGGGCCCAGGATCATATTGCCGAAAATGGTTCGACACAGCAGCACGCCTTTGGTCGTGGGCGTCGGAACCGGCAGGATAATGGCATTGATATCCGCCGCAGCGGCTTTGTCATAGACCAGAAACTGCCCTTTCCTTGGGCGGATTTCATAATCCGGTTTGCGCCACAGGCCATCGACCAGGTCGCCATGGTTACCCGCACAGTTGATCACCAGCCGAGTGCGTACGCTGCCCTGGTCGGTCTGCAATAGCCAACCTTGCTCGTCGCGCGTCGCCTTGGTCACTTCGCAGTTAAAACGGTATGCCCCGCCGTGCATCACCGCCTGCGTAACGTAAGCGAGTGGTGCGCTCCAGGGATCGATGACATATTCGCCCGGAACCCATACTCCACCCAGCGCACCCTCCGCCAGTTTTGGCTCACGCTGATAAACTTCGGCGGCCGAAATCTGCACTACGTCCGTCACCCCATTTTCATGGGCCTGTTTCACTATGCCAGGCAGCGCCGCGAGCTGTTCTTCGTTCCAGGCCACTACGATGGCCGTGGTCTGCAACAGCGGGAGGTTCATCTTTTCCCGGATTGCCAGATACTCGTCGTAACCCGCCTGCATGCACTGCAGTTCCAGACTTCCCGTCGGCGCATCAAAACCGGTATGGAGGATCGCGCTGTTGGCTTTGCTGGCACCGGACAAGATATCGCCGCCTCGCTCCAGCAATAGCGTTTTCGCGCCCATCAGGGTGAAACGTCGGAAAACGGCGCATCCCACTACGCCGCCCCCGATAACTACCACATCAACATTTTCATTTAGCTGTGTCATACGCGTTTTCTCACCACGAAACATGTGATAATAAAACCACATAAGCCACACCATTACAACATTAAAACCACACATCAGAATCACAAAGGCCACAGTGAAAATCATGTAAAAACCTATCTCTAATACAAATCTCCGAGCCAACGACACGTAAAAAC
>NZ_JACJFQ010000051.1:0-21668 GCF_014164835.1 Serratia sp. OS31
GAGGTAGTGGAGGACAACCTTGCGGATGAATTCTGTTGTGTACTTTTTTCTGCCCATTTAAGCGTAAAACCCCTACTTGTTGGGTGTCCAACTTTCGGGGTTCACTTCATTCGGGCGGTTTTTTTTTGTCTACACACCGCAGTATTTTCATGTTGTTATAGAGGTTTGGTGGTTAACTGACAGGAGCAGCTGATGAACATCATCGCGATCATGAGCCCAGCGGGCGTTTATTACAAAGACGAGCCGATCCGCGAGCTTCACACCGCACTGGCTGCGATGAACTTCCAACTGGTGTATCCCAAAAACAGCGGCGATTTGTTGAAGCTGATCGAAGCTAACGCACGCATTTGCGGCGTGATTTTTGACTGGGACGACTATAGCCTGGAGCTGTGCAGCGAGATCAACGAGCTCAACGAATATCTGCCGCTGTATGCGTTTATCAACACCCATTCCACCTTCGACGTTAGCCTGCATGAAATGCGTATGGTGCTGTATTTCTTCGAGTACGGCCTGAATGCGGCAGATGATATTGCGCAGCGCATCCAGCAATACACCGCCGAATATATCGATACTATTACGCCGCCGCTGACCAAGGCGCTGTTCAACTATGTGCATGAAGGGAAATACACCTTCTGTACCCCCGGTCATATGGCCGGTACGGCCTTTCAGAAGAGCCCGGTCGGTTGCCTGTTTTACGATTTTTTCGGGGCCAATACTCTGAAAGCCGACGTGTCGATTTCGGTCACCGAGCTAGGCTCGTTGCTGGATCACACAGGGCCTCACCTGGAGGCCGAAGAGTATATTGCGCGCACCTTCAACGCCGAACAAAGTTATCTGGTGACCAACGGCACCTCTACCGCCAATAAAATTGTCGGCATGTATTCGGCCCCGACCGGCAGCACGGTATTGATCGACCGCAACTGCCATAAGTCCCTGTGCCACCTGCTGATGATGAGCGATATCGTCCCGATTTATTTGCGCCCGTTGCGCAATGCCTACGGGATCCTTGGCGGGATCCCGCAGCGTGAATTCACCCATGACAGCATTGCCGCTCGGGTGGCTGATACGGCCAACGCCAGTTGGCCGGTACATGCGGTGATCACCAACTCGACCTACGACGGCCTGCTGTACAACACGGATTACATCAAGCAGACGCTGGACGTCCCATCAATTCATTTTGATTCCGCCTGGGTGCCCTATACCAACTTCCATCCGATTTACGACGGCAAGAGCGGCATGAGCGGTGAACGCATACCCGGTAAAGTGATCTACGAAACCCAGTCGACTCATAAACTGCTGGCGGCGTTTTCGCAGGCCTCGATGATCCACATTAAGGGTGACTACGACGAAAGTACCTTTAACGAGGCCTATATGATGCACACCACGACTTCGCCGAATTACGGCATCGTGGCGTCGATGGAAACCGCCGCGGCGATGCTGCGCGGTAATCCGGGGCGGCGGTTGATTAACCGTTCGGTGGAGCGTGCGCTGCATTTCCGTCGTGAGGTGCAGCGTTTGCGGGAAGAGAGTGATAGCTGGTTCTTCGATATCTGGCAGCCGGAAGAGATTGACGAGGCGCAGTGCTGGCCGCTGAACCCGGATGACAACTGGCACGGCTTTGGCAAGACGGACCGCGATCATATGTATCTCGATCCTATCAAGGTCACCATCCTGACGCCGGGGATGAATGAGCTTGGCGCGCTGGAAGAGAGCGGCATACCGGCTGCGCTGGTGGCGAAGTACCTGGACGAACGCGGTATCGTGGTGGAGAAAACCGGGCCTTATAATCTGCTGTTCCTGTTCAGTATCGGCATTGATAAAACCAAGGCGATGAGCCTGCTGCGTGGCCTGACCGATTTTAAACGCGCCTACGATCTCAACCTGCGGGTGAAGAACATGCTGCCGGACCTGTTTGCCGAGGATCCGGATTTCTACCGTAATATGCGTATTCAGGACCTGGCGGCCGGGATCCACAGCTTGATCTGTCGGCACGATCTGCCGGGTTTGATGCAGCGGGCTTTTGATGTGTTGCCAGAAATGAAGCTGACGCCACACCAAATGTTCCAGCAGCAGGTGCGCGGCAACGTGGAAACCTGCGAGCTGGAGCAACTGGTCGGCAAAGTCGCTGCGAACATGATCCTGCCTTATCCGCCAGGGGTTCCGCTGGTGATGCTGGGTGAGATGATCACCGAAGAGAGCCGAGCGGTGCTCGATTTCTTGCTGATGTTGTGTTCTATCGGCGAACGCTATCCGGGCTTTGAAACCGATATACACGGTGCGAAACTGACCGAGGACGGGCGTTATCTGGTGAAGGTGTTAAAAACGCCGCTGGCTTAAGCAAACTCGCGGCAAATCAGATTCACGCTGCTGGTCGGCAGCGGTTCCTGAGTCAAACCGCAAAAGGGTTGGCCGTCATGCCGCTGGTGATAGCGGCATTGATGGCATTCGCCGAACAGCGCCACGTTATCATCCTGTTTTTGCAGCTGACGCAGCAACTGTGTCAGTAATTCCAGCAACTGCCCGCCCTCCTGCTGCATGGCATCCTGCGCCTGCTGTAAATAAGCTGGAGGGAACAGGGCATCCATCAATGAACGTGATTTGTCGGTCAGCTTTAGCCTGACGCTGCGGCGGTCCTTTACGTCAGCCGTGCGGGCGATCATCCCGTTACTTTCCAACTTTTTCAGCGATTGCGACACCGTGCCCTTGGTCAGGCCGAGATATTCCGCGACCGCCATCGGCGTATTGGAGTAATGGTTGCAACGTGCCAGGTAATATAAGGCGCTCAACTGCACCGGCGGCAGGCTTTCCAGCTCTTCATGACTCCGCAGCCAGCTGCGTTGCAGGCTATTCAGTCGTTCCAGTAAATCAAACAGTGTCAACATGGGATCCTCGCTAATGTGGGAAAATAGTATCGATTAAAAACTATGTTGACAAGGCATGGTGGAGGATTTATTGTGCATTTGGTTTCGAATCAAAACCAAATGGGTGGCGCAGTTCACCCGCAACAGTCAGAACCAAGGAGAATTATCATGACTAAGGCCGTTTTCTATCATGCCGGTTGCCCGGTTTGCGTGAGCGCAGAGCAGCAGTTGTTGGGCCTGTTGAGCCAGGATGTGCAGGTGGACGTGGTTCATCTGGGCGAAACGCCGGCGCGTCTCGCCGAAGCGGAAAAAGCCGGGGTGCAGAGCGTCCCTGCGCTGGTGGTCGATGGGCAGGTGCTGCACATCAACTACGGGGCGGCATTGGCGGACCTTAAAGCCTGATCGATTTACTGCGTTACCGATAGTTCAAGAAAAGCCCCGTCTTACCCCACGGGGCTTTTTGCCGTTGACGATGTCGCAGCTGCCGGATACCTTGCCTCATCAGACAGACAATGAGGCATCACTATGTTGGCACTACGTCAGGTACACCACATCGCAGTCATAGGTTCAGATTATGCGGCCAGTAAGCATTTTTACTGCGATATCCTGGGTTTTACCCTGTTAGAGGAGTTTTACCGTGCGGAGCGCGATTCGTGGAAAGCGGATTTGGCGCTCAACGGCCAGTACAGCATCGAACTGTTTTCCTTCCCATCACCGCCGGCCCGCGTCAGCCGCCCGGAGGCCTGCGGTCTGCGCCATTTGGCGTTCAGCGTTGATGATATCGAGCAGGCAATCCTGCACTTGCAGAATGCCGGGGTGGAGTGTGAACCGGTGCGTGTCGATCCTTATACCCAGTCACGTTTCACTTTTTTCAGCGATCCTGATGGGTTGCCTCTAGAATTATATGAGGTATGAATGCTTAATCGGGTCGTAGCGGCGCAGGCGGCACCCGCATATGCTATTATCCCGCGCTTGCCGCACGCCCCTTTTGAGTTATGTTCACTATGCAAGAGCCTGTTTTTCGCGTTGGAGAGTGGTTAGTTACTCCCGCAGACAACAAAATAAGCCGTGACGGGCGCCAACAGACGTTGGAGCCTCGCCTGATCGATATGTTGCAATATTTCGCCCGGCATCCGGATGTGGTGCTGAGCAGAGATGAGCTGATCGATAACGTATGGAAACGCAACATCGTCACCAATCATGTGGTGACCCAGAGTATTTCCGAGCTGCGCAAATACCTGAAAGACGGCGACACCAATAGCCCGGAGTACATTATCACCGTACCCAAACGCGGCTATAAGCTGGCAGCGCCGGTCATGTGGTGTGAAGGGGACGATGTGGCAACGTCTGCGGTGCCGCAGGTCGCGGTTATCATGCATGAGCCGGAAGACGGCAGCGACGGCAGCGAAGAAGACGACGTAGCCTATGAACCACCAAAACCGAGCAAGTTAAAAACGCCGCCGGTCACCTCAACAGCCCCTTTTTACCGTCAATCGACATTCTGGGTATGGCTGGCATTTCTTGCCGCGTTGAGCGCCTGTGTGGTGTTTGTTGCCATCGCGACCTTGTCGCAACGGATACCGGAATCCACCATGCCGGTGCTGATGAACCCGCGCGATATCGACATCCGTATTCAGGGGGGCAACAGTTGCAGCAACTGGACGCCGCAGCTTTCCTATGTTGTTGGCCTGAGTGAAGTGGTGACGGACTCGCTGAATACTTACTCCACCTTCCTGGTACACGATCAGACCAACTACAACTACACCGGACCCAGCAGTTCGGGTAAGTCTCTGACCATTGAGTTCGTCAATCAGCGCCATTATCGCGCTCAGCAGTGTTTCCTGTCGGTGCGTCTGGTGAACAATGCAGACAGCTCCATCATGTTGGATAAGCGTTACTTTGTGACCGACGACAACCAGCTGAAAATCCAGGAGGATTTCCTCAGCAGCCTGTCTGTTGCTCTCAAGCAGCCCTGGCCGCCGCAGTTGCAGCAGCGCCTGACCCAGCTGTTGCCGAATTCCGGCCCGGCCTTGCAACAGTATTATCAGGCGCATCAGCTCTTGATTCAGGGGGATAACGACTCACTGACCCATGCGAGTAATATGCTGGCGGATATGATAAAAATTACGCCGAATTTTATTTATCTCTCCGCAGAAAAAGCGCTGGCCGATTTATTGCGTAACTCTTATCAACCTTTTGATGGCGTGCAATTGGCGCAATTGCAGGCGGAAATCACCCGTCTGAATACGCTGCCGGCGTTAAAAGACAGTCCAATTATTCAGCAAATTCACACGATACAGGCGTTGGGGGAGGGGAATACCGATGAGGCCCACCAGGCAATCAACAGAGGCATCGAGCTGCAGATGTCCTGGATGAATTACGTGTTGCTGGGTAAGGTTTATGAAATGCAGGGTAATAACCACCTGGCGGCAGATTCTTATATCACCGCCTTTAATCTTCGTCCTGGAGAAAATACGCTGCATTGGATTAGTAATGCCGTATTTCACACCTCAATTAACGCCGTCGTTCCCTATCTCAATAACTACACTCAAGGCGAATAACCTTCGATAACACCGCTGACTCAATATATTGAGTGGCGGTGTTATTTATTGTGCCGATTTTGTTAAATTAAATAAATGCATCGGTTGGTGATTTACTCTCTGTTGTTCACGTTTGTAGATGAAAAATAACATGCATATTCCATTGTTTTTAAATGATATTTATCTTTTCTTGATGCCGTGTTTAGCTCTTTATCTGTTAATGGAAAACCTCAAGTTATCATTTGTATGATCATGACCGTAATATCACTTTATCTTTAGGACTTTACTGACGTCATTCTTTAGCATCCTGACCATCAAGTCCGGTCATTAGCAAAACTGCTTAGCGACCTGGACTTATAAGAAATCAAAATCAGGAGAAACTGACCATGGCTTCATCCAAGAAAATAGGGCTTATTGCCTGCACCGGTGTGGTTGCCGGTAATATGATGGGGAGCGGCATTGCCTTATTACCCGCGAACCTGGCAAGTCTCGGATCTATCGCCATCTGGGGATGGGTAATATCTATTATCGGCGCGATGTCTCTGGCCTATGTATATGCTCGCCTGGCCACTAAAAACCCTCAGCAAGGTGGTCCTATTGCCTACGCGGGTGAAATTTCCCCGGCGTTCGGTTTCCAAACCGGCGTCCTTTATTACCATGCGAACTGGATTGGTAATCTGGCCATCGGCATTACCGCGGTTTCTTATCTTTCTACTTTCTTCCCTGCACTGAATAATCCGGTACCGGCGGGTATTGCCTGTATTGCTATTGTTTGGGTGTTTACCTTTATTAACCTGCTCGGCGGTTCGTGGGTCAGTCGTTTGACGACCATGGGCCTGGTATTGGTGCTGATCCCGGTGATTGTCACTGCGACTGCAGGTTGGCATTGGTTCGACGCGGCAACCTATCAGGCTAACTGGAATACTTCCGGTACCACTGATTACCATGCCGTAATCAAAAGTATCCTGCTGTGCCTGTGGGCGTTTATCGGCGTGGAATCTGCCGCAGTAAGTACCGGCATGGTGAAAAACCCGAAACGTACCGTACCGCTGGCAACCATGCTGGGGACTGCACTGGCTGGGATCATCTACGTTGCAGCAACTCAGGTCATCAGCGGTATGTATCCTGCCTCTGAGATGGCTGCTTCCGGTGCGCCGTTCGCTATCAGCGCCTCTACCATCATGGGTGGCTGGGCTGCGCCACTGGTTTCTGCCTTCACCGCCTTTGCCTGCCTGACTTCACTCGGTTCGTGGATGATGCTGGTGGGTCAAGCCGGGGTGCGCGCTGCCAACGACGGTAACTTCCCGAAAGTTTATGGCGAAATGGATAAAAACGGCATTCCTAAGAAAGGCCTGCTGCTGGCTAGCTGCAAAATGACCGCCTTGATGGTGCTGATTACGGCCATGAGCTCCGGCGGCGGTAAAGCTTCCGACCTGTTCGGCATGCTGACCGGTATCGCGGTGCTGCTGACCATGCTGCCTTACTTCTACTCTTGCGTAGACCTGATCCGCTTCGAAGGCGTCAATATCCGTAACCTGCTGAGCCTGATTGCATCGGTGCTGGGTTGTGGCTTCTGCTTCATCGCGCTGATGGGCGCCGACTCGTTCGAACTGTCCGGCACCTTCATCATCAGCCTGATCATCCTGATGTTCTACGCCCGCAAAATGAATACTCGTCAGACCGCCAAAGCCAACGGCGTAGCCATCGACGGCAACACAACGGCCAAAGCGCACTAAGCACGTACTGACCCACTTCTTAATTTAGCCCCTTGCAGTAATTGTCACTCGTGATGGCAAGGGGCTCGCATTACCTGGAGAAATGATTATGAACGTTATAGCTATCATGAACCACATGGGTGTCTACTTTAAAGAAGAGCCTATCCGCGAACTGCACAAAGCATTGGAAAGCCTGGACTTCCGCGTTGTCTATCCTAACGATCGCGAAGACCTGTTAAAGCTGATCGAGAATAATGCCCGCTTGTGCGGGGTGATTTTCGACTGGGATAAATACAACCTTGAGTTGTGTGAAGAAATCAGCCAGTTGAACGAATACATGCCGCTGTATGCATTTGCCAATACGCATTCAACCCTGGATGTCAGCCTGAACGATCTGCGCATGCAGGTGCGTTTCTTTGAATATGCGCTGGGTGCGGCCACCGATATCGCTGCCAAGATCAAACAAAACACCGATGAGTACATCGATACCATCCTGCCGCCGCTGACCAAGGCGCTGTTCAAATACGTGCGTGAAGGCAAATACACCTTCTGTACTCCAGGCCACATGGGGGGCACCGCCTTCCAGAAAAGTCCGGTCGGCAGCCTGTTCTACGATTTCTTTGGCGCTAACGCCATGAAATCCGATATTTCTATTTCGGTTTCCGAGCTGGGTTCACTGCTGGACCACACTGGCCCGCACAAAGAAGCTGAAGAGTACATTGCTCGCGTATTCAACGCTGAACGCAGCTATATGGTGACTAACGGCACCTCTACCGCCAACAAAATTGTCGGCATGTACTCCGCACCGGCAGGCAGCACCGTATTGATTGACCGTAACTGCCACAAATCGCTGACCCATCTGATGATGATGAGCGACATTACGCCAATCTATTTCCGCCCAACCCGTAATGCCTACGGCATTCTCGGTGGGATCCCGCAGAGTGAATTTTCCCGTGAAACCATCGCCAAACGTGTTAAAGAAACACCAAACGCGACCTGGCCAGTGCATGCGGTAATCACCAACTCTACCTATGACGGTCTGCTGTACAACACCGATCATATTAAGAGCGCGCTGGATGTGAAATCTATTCACTTTGACTCCGCCTGGGTGCCTTACACCAATTTCCACCCGATTTACAAAGGCAAATGCGGCATGAGCGGCGGCCGTGTGGAAGGCAAGGTGATTTATGAAACCCAATCCACCCATAAACTGCTGGCAGCATTCTCTCAGGCTTCGATGATCCACGTGAAAGGTGACATCAACGAAGAAACCTTCAACGAAGCCTACATGATGCAAACCACCACTTCACCGCACTACGGTATCGTGGCGTCGACCGAAACTGCTGCGGCAATGATGAAAGGCAATGCCGGTAAGCGTTTGATTAACGGCTCTATTGAACGTGCTATCAAGTTCCGTAAAGAAATCAAACAGCTGAACGTTGAGTCCGAAGGTTGGTTCTTTGACGTCTGGCAGCCGGAGCACATCGATCAGCCTGAATGCTGGCCGCTGAAGTCTGACAACGCTTGGCACGGCTTCAAAAATATCGACGATGAACATATGTATCTCGACCCGATCAAAGTGACTCTCCTGACCCCAGGGATGAGCAAAGAGGGTGAAATGCAGGAGTTTGGTATCCCGGCCAGCCTGGTTGCTAAATACCTGGATGAGCACGGTATCATCGTTGAGAAAACCGGCCCATATAACCTGCTGTTCCTGTTCAGCATCGGTATCGACAAAACCAAAGCCCTCAGCCTGCTGCGCGGCCTGACTGATTTCAAACGTTCGTTCGACCTGAACCTGCGCGTGAAAAACATGCTGCCTTCACTGTATAAAGAGGCGCCTGAGTTTTATGAAAACATGCGCATCCAGGATCTGGCGCAGAACATTCACAAGCTGGTGGTTGAGCACAACCTGCCGGATCTGATGTACCGCGCATTTGAAGTGCTGCCAACCCTGGTCATGAACCCGTTCAATGCGTTCCAGAAAGAGCTGCACGGTGAAGTGGAAGAGGTTTATTTGGAAGACATGGTTGGCAAGGTGAATGCCAACATGATCCTGCCATATCCTCCAGGTGTTCCACTGGTGATGCCTGGTGAAATGCTCACTGAGGAAAGCCGTCCGGTACTGGAGTTCCTGCAAATGCTGTGCGAAATCGGCGCGCATTATCCGGGCTTCGAAACCGATATCCACGGCGCTTACCGTCAGGCGGATGGGCGTTACACCGTGAAGGTGTTGAAAAACGATAAATAACTGAAATAACGGGGAGGCGTTTACGCCTCCCTTTTGTCGTTCACCGACTGATGGGAGAAACCCATGAAAACACCCTCACAGCCGCGCGCAATCTACTATGTCGTAGCCATACAAATTTGGGAATATTTCAGCTTTTACGGCATGCGTGCATTACTTATTCTCTATCTTACCCACCAACTTGGTTACTCCGACAGCCGTGCTATCAGCCTCTATAGCGCCTATGCCTCTCTGGTTTACGTCACGCCGATCCTGGGCGGCCTGCTGGCCGATCGCCTGCTGGGCAACCGCGTTGCGGTAATCGCCGGGGCGGTACTGATGACGCTGGGTCATATTGTCCTCGGCCTGAGCGCCGTCTCGACACATTCACTCTATCTGGCCCTGGCGATCATCATCTGCGGCTACGGCCTGTTCAAATCCAATATCAGCTGCCTGCTGGGCGAGTTGTACCAACCGCAAGACTCGCGCCGTGAAGGGGGCTTTTCACTGCTGTATGCCGCCGGCAACGTGGGGTCGATTCTGGCGCCCATCGCCTGTGGGCTGGCGGCAGAGCGCTATGGCTGGCACGTCGGTTTTGCGCTGGCGGGGATCGGCATGCTGGCCGGGCTGGCCATCTTCCTGTTTGGCAGCCGCCATTTCAGTCACACACGCGGGGTGGATCGTGCGCAGATGTGCGCCAACACTCTGAAGGTCCCGAACTGGGTGTGGCTAAGCGCCATGCTGTTGTTGGCCCCGTTGTTCTTCACCTCGCTGTTTATTTACGGTCTGGCGGGGCAATTACTGATGCTGGTGTGTGCCGCTGCGGTGGTGATGGTGGCGCGGATTATGATTCGGGCTACGCGAGAACAACGCCGTGGGCTGTGGCAGATTGTCATGCTGATGCTGCTAGGCACTTTGTTCTGGGCTTTCGCTCAGCAGGGCGGCAGTTCCATCAGCCTGTTTATCGATCACTATGTCGATCGCCAATGGTTTTCCTGGACGGTACCGACGGCGTTATTCCAGTCAGTGAATGCGTTTGCCGTGATGTTTGGCGGTGTGATGCTGGCTTGGCTGATACGAGGAAACGGCAGCGGTAGCCGTACGCTGCGCATTTGGGGAAAATTCGCCTTTGGCTTGCTGTTGATTGGCGTAGGTTTCACCCTGATGGCGCTGAATGCCCGCTACGGTCAGGGATCGATGTTCCTGATGATCGCCGGGCTTTCCGTGATGGGGCTGGCCGAATTGTTCATCGACCCGGTCGCCATGGCGCAAATCACCCGATTGAATATCCCAGGCGCTACCGGGGTACTGACGGGCATCTATATGCTGACCACCGGCTCGATTGCAAATTACCTGGCGGGCATTATTGCGGGTCAAACCGCGGAGGATCCGGCAACCGGAGCGACCGCACAGGCCTACGCGCACCTGTTCTCGCAAATCGGCTGGTGGGCATTGGGTTGTACTGCCGCAGTGATTGCGGTGTTGGCCATGTGGTGGCTGCTGGCCGGGCGTCACCTGCGTGCGGTTAATGCTTGATTGATGGTAGTGCGGGGGGTAACGTGCAGCTATCTGGACGTTATTAAGCCTAATCAATGAATAGCAATCAACTATCTGGACAGCTTGCCCGTCAGCTGGGTGCGCACCGGCACTTGCTGGTGGCATTCAGCGGCGGGCTGGATTCCAGCGTGCTGCTGCACTTGCTGGTGCAGTTGCGTCAAGAGCTGCCGGAGCTGCAGCTACGTGCGGTGCACGTGCACCACGGCCTGAGTTCATTTGCCGATCGGTGGGTGGAACACTGTCGCCAACAATGCGCCGCCTGGCAACTGCCGCTGGTGGTGCAATATGTGCAGGTCGACGGCCGTCAGGACGGCATCGAAGCCGCGGCCCGGGCGGCGCGCTATTCCGCTTTTGCTGCCACGCTGGCCGCGGATGAAACCTTGCTCACCGCGCAACACCTTGACGACCAATGTGAAACCTTTCTGCTGGCGTTAAAGCGCGGCAGCGGCCCTGCGGGCCTGTCGGCAATGGCTGCGCAAACCTCATTGGGAAATAACGGTTTGTTACGCCCATTGCTCGGCAGCTCCCGACAGCAGTTGGAAGCTTATGCCCAGCAGCATCAGCTCAGTTGGATTGAAGACGACAGTAACCAGGACTCGCGCTTCGATCGCAACTTTCTGCGCCTGCAGGTATTGCCACTGTTGAATCAGCGCTGGCCGCATTTTGCCGCCGCGACGGCGCGCAGCGCCAGCCTGTGTGCCGAGCAAGAGCAACTGTTGGATGAACTGCTGGCAGAGCAACTGCACTCGTTGCTCGATGAAGAAAATGCGCTGGCGATTGACGGTTTGCTGGGATGCTCGCTGGCCCGACGTTTTGCTTTGTTACGCCGTTGGATCGCAGGACGTGGCGCAAGCATGCCCTCACGCGAACAGTTGCAGCGGCTGTGGGACGAGGTGGCGCTCAGCCGTGAAGATGCCGAACCTCAGCTACAGCTGGGGCAATATCAGATCCGCCGTTTCCGTCGGCGCCTATACCTGTTGCCATTGATGGCCGATCTGCGTCAAACCTCTCTGGAATGGTCGTTGGCAGAGCCACTGATGTTGCCGGATGGATTGGGTGCACTGGTCAGCGGGGAAGGCGATATTGTCCTGTGCGCTCCGCAGCCACAGCAGAAAGTGAGCGTTCGCTTTAGCGCCCAGGGCAAGCTCCGCATCCTGGGCCGCACGCATTCCCGTCCAATCAAAAAACTGTGGCAAGAGTTGGGTATTCCTCCCTGGCAGCGTGAGCGTACCCCGTTGATCTATTATGATGATCGGCTTATCGCTGCGCTGGGCGTTTTCGTCAGCGAGGCCGGGCAATCCTCCGAGGGGCAGCAACCCCTGCGGCTGCAGTGGCGTAAAAAATAATAAGAGCGTAAGGAGCAATGATGAAATTTGTGAGCGCAATAGCGGTGATGGTCGGTTTGAGCAGCCTGCCGGCGATGGCGGCGGGAGATGCGGCGGCAGGCAAGGATAAATCCGCCAGTTGCATGGCATGCCACGGTGCAGAAGGAAAGGTCTCGGTACCCATGTATCCTAATCTGGCCGGGCAAAACGCCATGTATCTGGAGCATGCATTGCAGGCGTATAAGAAGGGCGAACGTAACGGCGGCCAGGCGGAGGTGATGAAAGCCTATGTTTCAGCGCTGTCCGATGACGATATTGCCGATCTGGCCGCTTACTATGCCAGCCTTAAACCCTAACCAGGCTGAGGCCCCAAATGACGAGGGCAGCCGTTGGGCTGCCCTGTTGGGATGGCGTTACCGAAAATCAGTCAGACAGGCTGACGACCACGGTACCGATTTCCGGATGACTGAAACTGAGGATGTGATCCAGACGCAAGCTGAGAGCATTGCCGGCCTGATCGATAATCAGGTACTCAACGCCCTTGGTAAATTTCAGCTCGGTGGCTTTGCCTTCGAGTTTATCTCCGTCGCGTAACTCCAGCTTCAGAATGTAGTTATGCTGACAGGCGAGTTCCAGGCTTTCATAGTCATCGCAATTGATGGATTGGTACTCATCATTCATCAACATAGTCGCTCACCAATAAGTTAGCGGCAGCAAAAGCCGCCTGTTCCCTAACGGAGGACGGTAGCGCGTTATCCGCAGCAACTTCGTCCAATGCCTTTAATACACATGCTAACGCATCAGGCACGTAGCCGCGATCACCACTGCCGATCTCGGCGTAAAAACGGCGTACTAACTCACAGTATTGTTGCACAGTTTCCTCCCTTAAGAACCTCTGCGTCATCGAAACCCTTTAGCGATGAGGCGCAGGCTCTCGGAGCTTGACTCTATCCTAGACGACTATAGCACAGCTATTCTGGAGTTATTAGCACCTGCGCGCGGCTTTCGCACTGTGCTTTACCCGGCCGTGCTGGCAGCGGTTGGGCCAAATCAAGTACACTGTCGCCTGATAATTATGAGGTCACCCATGGCGCTGAAAGCTACCATTTATAAAGCCACGGTCAATATCGCTGATATGGATCGCCATTTCTACCACGACGCCACGCTTACCCTGGCCCAACACCCTTCCGAAACCGAACAGCGCATGATGCTGCGCCTGCTGGCCTGGATTTGCCACGCCGACGAGCGCCTGGTATTCACCAAGGGCCTGAGTGCTGAAGATGAACCGGAAATCTGGCAGCGCAATGATCATAACGGGTTGGAAATGTGGATCGAAATGGGTCTGCCTGACGAGAAGCGCATCAAGAAAGCCTGCAATCAGTCACCGCGAGTGGTGCTTTACGCCTACGGGGAACGCGCCGGCCATGTATGGTGGCAATCGATGCAGAGCAAAGTGGCAAACCACAAAAACCTAAGCATCCGTTTCCTGGATGATGAACAATTGAACAAGTTGGCGGCGTTGGCCAGCCGCAATATGACGCTGCAGGCCACGCTGCAAGAGGGAACTATCTGGCTTTCTGACGCTCAGAATAGTCTGGAAATCCAATTTGCCGAATGGCAACAGGCGCAGGTGTGATCGGTGCTGGAACTGTCGAGAAACGTTGCCATACCGGATAACGAACTGGAATTGACGGCGATCCGCGCGCAGGGCGCGGGTGGCCAGCACGTGAACAAAGCCTCAACGGCTATCCATTTGCGCTTTGACATCCGGGCATCCAGCCTGCCAGAGTATTATAAGGAAAGGTTGCTGGCCCTGAATAATCATTTAATTACTGCCGATGGGGTGGTGATTATTAAAGCGCAGGAATATCGCAGTCAGGAATTAAACCGTGAAGCGGCGTTGGCCAGATTGGTGGCGCTGATTCAGCAGGCGATGGTGGTGGAAAAAGCGCGCAGAGCGACCAAGCCCACGAAAGGGGCCAAATTACGTCGGCTGGAAGGCAAGGTACGTAAAGGCGCAACGAAAGCGCTGCGCGGCAAAATCCGCACTTAAGGATACATGGACACAGTAGGAGAATAGCTGTGAAGAAAATAACAATAGCCCTGTTTTTAGCGGCAGGGGCACTCTCATTATTGGGATGTAATAATCAATATCAGCCAAAGGAACAGCCTCTTCAGGCCATGCAGCAAAGTTATCAGGGCGTATTGCCTTGTGCAGACTGCGGTGGCCTGGATACTTCGCTGTTCCTGGATGAAGACGGCACTTTCGTGCTGCAGGAAACCTATCGTGACACTAAAGACGGCGACCAGACTTTCGCCGACTACGGTAAGTGGGCACGAACCGCCGATAAATTGGTGCTGACCGACAGCCATGGCGATAAACGCTATTTCCGGCCTGCAGGCAAGAGCCTGGAAATGCTGGATCAAAGCGGTGCGGTTATCGAGTCCAAATTGAATTATCGTCTGGATCCGGTAGAAAAAGCCTTGCCTAAAACGCCGATGGCGCTGAAAGGCAGCTACACCTACATGGCGGATGCGGCGGTGTTTAAAGACTGCGCCACCGGCAAGACGTTCCCGGTAGACAATACCATCGCGTTGGAACAAGGGTATGCCAAAGCCTACAAAACGCCGGGTGAACCGGTCTTCCTGACGTTGAATGGCCACTTCAGTGTTCAGCCGTCGATGGAAGAAGGACAGACCGAAAAGGCGCTGGTGCCGGACGGTAAACTCGTTTTCGACCGCAGCAAAAATTGCGACAGCAAATAACGACCATAAAAAAACCCGCCTAGGCGGGTTTTTGCTTTCTGTCTCTGCGGATCAGCGTTTGATCTGCCCCAGCAGGAAATCAACGATTTCGCCGGTTTTGATCATTTGCTTCTCGCCGACACGGCGGTTTTTGTACTCAATCTCTTCGCTGTCGAGGTTACGGTCGCCGATAACGATAGAGTGCGGTACGCCAATCAGTTCCATATCCGCGAACATCACGCCCGGACGTTCTTTACGGTCATCGAGGATCACGTCGATGCTATGGGAACGCAGGGTGTTGTACAGCTCTTCCGCCAGCGCCTGCACGCGGAAGGACTTGTGCATATTCATTGGCAGAATAGCGACCTGGAATGGGGCGATAGCATCTGGCCAGATGATGCCGCGATCGTCATGATTCTGTTCGATAGCCGCAGCCACCACGCGAGTGACCCCAATACCGTAGCAGCCCATGGTCAGGACCTGATTACGGCCGTCTTCGCCCTGAACCGTCGCCTTCATTGCTTCAGAGTACTTGGTGCCGAGCTGGAAGATATGGCCCACTTCGATACCACGTTTGATCAGCAATGTACCTTTACCGTCCGGGCTGGTATCGCCATCGACCACGTTACGGATATCGGCAACCTGCTGTGGCAGCGGCAAATCACGCTCCCAGTTGATGCCGAAGTAGTGTTTACCGTCAATGTTGGCACCGGCGCCAAAATCGCTCATCGCCGCGACGCTGCGGTCGGCTACGACCGGAAGCTGCAGGTTGACCGGGCCGAGTGATCCAGGGCCTGCGCCGACGATGGCGCGGATCTCTTCTTCGGTGGCGAAGGTCAGCGGAACGGCAACCTGTGGCAGCTTCTCGGCTTTCACTTCATTCAGTTCGTGATCGCCACGCACCAGCAGAGCAACCAGCTTGTGGCCGCTTTCTTCTTTAGCGCGAACCAGCAGCGTTTTGACCGTTTTCTCGACTGGCAGTTGGAATTGTTCTACCAGCTCGGCGATGGTCTTGGCATTCGGCGTATCTACAATGCGCAGTTCTTCGCTGGCTGCCGCACGTGGCTGAGCCGGGGCAACCGCTTCTGCCAGTTCGATATTGGCAGCAAAGTCGGAACCGGTGGAAAACACGATATCGTCTTCACCGCTGTCGGCCAGTACCTGGAACTCGTGTGAGGCGCTACCGCCGATAGAGCCGGTATCGGCATCCACCGCACGGAAGTCCAGGCCCATGCGGCTGAAGATTTTGCTGTAGGCTTCGTACATCGCATCGTAAGTCGCCTGCAGAGATTCCTGCGAGGTGTGGAACGAGTACGCGTCCTTCATCAGGAATTCACGCGAACGCATCACGCCGAAACGAGGGCGCACTTCATCGCGGAACTTAGTCTGAATCTGGAAGAAGTTCAGCGGAAGTTGCTTGTAAGAGCTGATCTCGTTGCGGATCAGATCGGTGATCACTTCTTCGTGCGTTGGACCCAGTACGAATGGGCGATCGCCGCGATCGACAAAGCGCAGCAGTTCAGGACCGTACTGCTCCCAACGGCCGCTTTCCTGCCACAGATCGGCAGGCTGTACCACCGGCATGCAAACCTCGATCGCGTTAGCATTGTTCATTTCTTCGCGAACGATGTTTTCAACCTTTTTCAGAACGCGCAGGCCGGTAGGCAACCAGGTATAAAGACCGGAGGCAAGCTTGCGAATCATCCCGGCGCGCAGCATCAGCTGGTGGCTGATCACTTCGGCATCGGCAGGTGTCTCCTTCAGAGTGGAGAGCAAATATTGGCTAGTACGCATGGTGTTTTGGTTCCGTTAGAACTGCAAATTGCATCGGGCAGCCACAGTGGCGGCCAAAATTGACAAAAGTGGTTTAGTTTACCAGTGCAAGCAGGTTGTCAAAAGAGAGACGGTGGAATTTTAACGCAGGTCGAGTGACAACACCTCGGTTTGCTGGCTCACCACCCGCCAGCGCACGTTGAAATCCAACAGCCAGACGGCATAATCCCGTTCCGCCTGTTGCCCCTTGCGGTAAGCCGGACGCGGATCCTGAGCCAGCACCTGGCTGATAAACCGACGCAGCTGCGGATAACGCTGCTGATGTTGCAGCAGCTGCTGTTCCGCCTCGGCAGTAAAGCTCACCGGCATATCGCCGGCTGGTGCGGCTTGGGCAAATCCGGCGCGTGCCTGCGGCTGGCTTTCGGCAAACGGCAAATAGGGTTTGATATCTACCACCGGCGTGCCGTCAACCAGATCCAGGCTGCCTAATTCCAGCACTACCTCACCGCCTTGAATACGTATGCCTTTTAACTCGATTAGCGACATGCCTAACGGGTTGGGGCGAAAGGTTGAACGCGTAGCAAATACACCCATTCGGGCGTTGCCCCCGAGGCGAGGAGGCCGAACGGTGGGGCGCCAGCCACCTTCCTGGGTTTGATGGAAAATGAACATCACCCACAGATGGCTGAAATCGCTGAGGCCACGCACCGCTTCCGGCTGGTTATAGGGGGGTAGCAGCACCAGCTCGCCGCCGCCGTCTTCGACTAACCCCGGCTGGCGGGGTACGGCGAATTTTTCTTTATACGGTGAACGAATAGTGCCGATCTGATTGAAAACGAACTCGGTCATTTGGACGAAACGTTAAGCGCAGAGCCCTGGCAAATGGCCTGTTGGTAACAGCCGGCAACGCCGCTGACAATCTGGCAGTCGTGCAGCAGCACGGCATTGGCCTTCATGTAAGACGCGCGAATCTGCATGCGCTTACGTGCGGTCGCCAGGTTCGGCGGGGAATCCTGTACCGTCGTCTGGCAAGATTCGCCGGAGACTTCACCCAAATCACGGAATGGCTTACCCACTAATTCTTCTGCACTTTTGTACAGTTTTACCGGTGCCGGACGTGCTGCAGGCGTGGTTTTTGCTGGAGTGGTTGCTGCCGGTTTGCTGGTGCTGTTTGTTGAGGGCGGCGCGAAACGCTGCGACGAACACCCTGCAAGCGCGAGCGCTAACAAACAGAGAGGTAAAGCACGCATTGAGATTCCTCTGCCTTGATGGAATATGTGAGTGGCGCTATTGAAGCAATCTATGGTGGAAATAACAAGACGGGCCGGAGCCCGTCTTGCAATTATAGGAATAAATTCGGTAATTAATGATTACCAGCCTTTAACTGCGCCGCCGTTAAAGATTTTGTTGGCCGCTTCGTTCACTTCGTCAGACTGGTAGGCCTGAACGAATTTCTTCACGTTTTCCGCATCTTTATTGTCTTCGCGGGCAACCAGCAGGTTCACGTACGGTGAATCTTTATCTTCAACAAACAGGCCGTCTTTTGCCGGCGTCAGGCCAATCTGGCTTGCGTAAGTGGTGTTGATCACCGCCAGAGCGATTTGCTGATCGTCCAGTGAGCGTGGCAGTTGCGGTGCTTCCAACTCGACCAACTTCAGGTTTTTCGGGTTTTCAGTCACGTCCAGCACGGTCGGCAGTAGGCCAACACCGTCTTTCAGCTTGATCAGGTTAACCTTCTGCAGCAGCAGCAGGGAACGGCCCAGATTGGTTGGGTCGTTTGGCAGCGCAACCTGAGAACCGTCTTTCAGTTCGTCCAGAGATTTGATCTTCTTGGAGTAACCGGCAATCGGGTAAACGAAAGTGTTGCCGACCGGGACCAGCTTGTAACCGCGATCCTTGATTTGCTGATCCAGATACGGCTTGTGCTGGAAGGCATTCAGATCGATGTCGCCTTTGCTCAGCGCTTCGTTTGGCAGCACGTAGTCATTGAAGGTCACCAGCTCGACGTCCAGACCGTATTTCTCTTTCGCCACTTTTTGCGCGATTTCAGCAACCTGCTGTTCAGCACCGACAATAACGCCGATTTTGATATGGTTCGGATCTTTTTCTTCCTGACCGCAGCCTGCCAGAGCCAGAGTACCGATCAGTGCGCCGATTGCCGCGATGGATTTAAATTTTAACGACATATCCCTTCCTCATTAGACTCGCATTTGAAATACGCTGTGTGAGCGCAGTTGCTGTAAAAACTATTTATGGGTGACGGCTTTGACGATCCGATCACCGCAGAACTGAATCAGATAGACCAGCACCACCAGTAATACTAATACGGTATTCATTACTGTGGCGTTATAACCTATATAACCGTACTGATAACCGATCTGCCCCAGCCCACCGGCGCCTACCGCGCCGCCCATGGCGGAGTAACCCACCAAGGTGATCAAGGTAATGGTGGCGGCGTTAACCAGACCCGGCAGGGCTTCCGGCAACAGCACCTTTTTGATGATTTGCATCGGGGTCGCGCCCATTGCGCGGGCCGCTTCCACCAGGCCGGAAGGGATCTCCAGTAGGGCGTTTTCTACCATACGCGCGATAAAGGGCGCTGCGCCGACGGTCAGCGGCACGATAGCCGCCTGCAGGCCGATAGAGGTACCGACGATCATCCGCGTAAAGGGAATCATCCACACCAGCAGGATAATGAACGGAATGGAGCGGAACACGTTCACTAACCCGGACAGCGTTCTGTATAGCGTATTGTTGGCGGCGATTTGCCCCGGGCGAGTCACATACAACAGCACGCCAACCGGCAAGCCAAGCACGAAACCGAAGAAGCCGGAGACAAAGGTCATCATGACGGTTTCCCACACGCCGCGCGCCATTAACCAAATCATTGCCTCAGACATAACCCAGAACCTCTACTTTTACCTGATTTTCCTGCAGGAACTTAATCGTTGCCAGCGCGTCTTCATCGCTGCCGTGCAGCTCTGCCAGCATCACGCCGAATTTAACGCCGCCGGCGTAATCCATCTGGGCGCTGATGATATTGTTGTTAACGTTGAAACGGCGGGCGGCTTCTGACAGCAGCGGCGCATCAACGGACTGGCCGGTGAACTCCAAACGCAACAGCGGCTGACGGCCACCGCTACGTTCCGGAGCCAGGCGCTTGGCATAATCATCGGGGATATCCAGATGCAGCGTGGACTGAATAAACTGCTGGGCCAGCGGCGTTTTCGGATGAGAGAACACTTCGCTGACGCTGTCTTTTTCAATCAACTGCCCCTGGCTGATGACCGCAACCTGATCGCAGATGCGTTTCACTACGTCCATCTCATGAGTGATCAGCAGGATAGTGAGGCCGAGACGGCGATTAATGTCTTTCAGCAGTTCCAAAATGGAACGGGTAGTGGCCGGATCCAGTGCGCTGGTGGCTTCATCACACAGCAGGACTTTCGGTTGACTCGCCAGTGCACGGGCAATCGCCACGCGTTGCTTCTGACCGCCAGACAGATTGGCCGGGTAGGCGTCGTGTTTGTCCGACAGCCCGACCAGTTCCAGCAATTCGGTCACGCGCTTTTTGATTTCAGCCCGTGGGGTGTTGTCCAGCTCCAGCGGCAGCGCAACGTTGCCAAATACCGTGCGGGAAGAAAGCAGGTTGAAGTGTTGGAAGATCATGCCGATTTGGCGGCGTGCGCGTGTCAGTTCGCTTTCAGACAGCGAGGTCAGATCTTGTCCGTCAACCAGCACCTGGCCGGAAGTCGGGCGCTCAAGCATGTTGGCGCAGCGGATCAGCGTACTTTTACCGGCGCCTGATGCACCGATAACGCCATAAATTTGCCCGGCAGGGACGTGAAGAGTCACGTCAGAGAGCGCGCTAATGGTGCGCGAACCCTGCTGGAACACTTTGGTGATGTTAGAAAGTTTAATCATATTCTTCTTATTTTAGCGTGGTTGCCCGTGGCTAGATAAAAGTAAACCTTGGCGTGGACCAAGGTATAAATCAGATGTTAAGGCGTCTAGACGTCTAAGTCAACGATCAACGCTGTTCACTGCCGTTCTCAGTACCGGGTAAAACATGCGATACTGTCCGGGTTTTCAGGCCCTCAGGAGCAAACCGGTGACACAAAGCGTTCCAGCAATTTTCCTCGATCGTGACGGCACGATTAATGTCGACCATGGCTACGTCCATGAAATCGATAATTTCCACTTTATAGAAGGCGTGATCGACGCCTGTCGCGAACTTAAAAAGATGGGCTTTGCTTTGGTATTGGTGACCAACCAGTCTGGCATTGCGCGTGGCAAGTTCAGCGAAGACCAATTTATGTACCTGACGGAGTGGATGGATTGGTCGCTGGCCGATCGCGATGTTGACCTGGACGGTATCTATTTCTGTCCGCATCATCCAGAAGCAGTAATAGAAGAGTACCGCCAGACATGCGACTGCCGTAAACCTGAGCCGGGCATGCTGTTGCAAGCGCAGCAAGAATTGAACATTGATATGGCCGCTTCTTATATGGTGGGTGACAAGCCAGAAGATATGCAGGCGGCAATAGCGGCAGGTGTCGGTACTAAAGTGCTGGTGCGCACCGGTAAGCCGGTCACTGAACAAGGTGAGAAACTGGCGGATTGGGTGCTAAATAGCCTGGCAGACCTGCCGGAAGCCATCAAAAAGCGGGTTTAATAGACGTTATGCATGAATAGTGAGCTGTCAGATAAAAAGTGAATATAAAACCTTGTCATTCTGAACCGGCTCCCTATAATGCGCCTCCATCGACACGGAACATGTGAACAACTTCACAGAGTCTCCGGGGGTCGAAGAGAAAAATCCTGAAATTTAGGGGTTGACTCTGAAAGAGGAAAGCGTATTATACGCCACCTCGAGATAGCAAGCTACGGCGGCTAACTCACTGCTCTTTAACAATTTATCAGAC
>NZ_JACJFQ010000052.1:0-21258 GCF_014164835.1 Serratia sp. OS31
GAATAAGAGTTGTTATCATAGAATTTGCGTATGTGCTGTTGATAATATATTCGATATATTGCATAGGAGATATGCTGTTTTTTTAAGATGTTTCCTACCTTTTTGTAAGCTGGCATATTTTCATCGGGGGGATGCAAATTTGCGTTCTTCTGCAAGTCTTTGAAAAGATCAGCTAATCTTACATGTGTAAGAAGTTAGTAAGAAAGAATGTTTGTTTGTTAATGGTGATTTTGGCGATCAAATGATCTAGATTGAGGTGTATAGATAGATAATAATTCTGGTTTTATGTTGTTTTGTTGGTTTAAAAAACTGTTTTTAAACATCATGACACTATCCTTCTTCTGTTATTTGTTCTTTCCTTAGCTGTAAGTTTTGATACTATATGAATGTAGCAGTATATAGACAGCTAACAAAGTGATCGAGTTTCAATCTCTTCCCATCTATCTGGATCGGAAATGGCGTCAGCGTGGTCTAGCATCAAAAGAATGTTCGCGGCGTTAAGGTTGGATTGTTGTTTTTGTCATACAGGGCTAATACCTGGTTGGCGAATTCATCTTCTTCGATATAGAAGTAACACGTAGGAACGTTGAGTACTTTTGCGAACTGGCGAGTTTGTTCATAGGTTGGGCGGTTAACGCCGTGTTCGTATCTTGAAATACGGGCGCGAGCAGACCCTTCATCTATCCCGCTCAAGACACCGAGTTTTTCCTGGGATAGACCGGCGTACTTACGCGCAATTCTCAATCTCTTCGGAACCATTATAAAACCTGATAAGTAATTGAAACACATGCACACGTTTACCATCACTTATCATTTTTAATGTTACGTATTGCGTAACATCAGGGGATCACTAAACAACAACGAGAGTTGCACAAGCCATAGATACGCATAGTGCTGTGTATGCACACAGTTATGGTGTGGTGCGTATTGAGAATATCCAGCTGGATAGCTCAGGGCGTCAGCGTGGAAAAGGAGGTTCTATGAAGGGTTGGTTTCTGCTTCACCATAGTCCGAAAGCCTACAAACAAATCCTGGCTGGGTTTGATAGGTTGTCGGTCATTCATTACACGCCATTATTGACGGTGATAACGAAGCGTGCAGACAGTAAGACGAGCGTTCGCATCAACCAGCGCCCTCTTTTCCCTGCATATCTGTTCTTGTACTTTGACCCGGAAGTTGTCCACACGACCAAAATCACCCAGCTTATTGGAGTGAATGAGTTTGTTAAAATAGGCGGAAAGATTCGCCCTCTTCCTGAAGCTATTATCACTGGTTTGCGATACCTAGAGGTAGCGGAGGTTGATAAAAGTGATCAATCGGTTTCTTACAGTAATGTGCCTGTTGAACTTCTGGCTAAGCTTGAAGAAATCAATGAGCAAAGCGAACCTGTAAATCGAATGGCTTCTCTTATTAGCTTTCTCGATGGATACGTTAGAACGGCGTTTTAATCAACTAACGTACCTGATTAGCAAAACACTAAATTTCATAACCGCTGAGGAGACTCAGCGGTTCTTTTTTTACATCCTTATCAGGAGAATTCATGTCATCAAATACAGGTCTTGATCGTATAAAAAAACCATCTACTGCGGGAGGCGTAATTTACATTGGAGCCAACCGAAAGCAAGTTGTAGAAAAATTAGCAATCGAAGTGTCATTTATGACGGGAAAACAGATTACAACGGCAAGATTTCTTCAATACCTGATTGACATCTATGGAGAGAAAGCAAAGAACGAAATTATCAAGGAAGTAGGTAAAGATAAATAATAATTGCCGCTACCTTTTGGAGCGTCTATGAATTTTTTAGTTAGATACACATGGCATTCTCTTTTCATCGGCCTTGTTATTTTTTGGACGGCCGCAATATATTTCTTGCTTTGACATAGAGGTCGTTATGATTTCTACAACAACATTTATCGCACTTGCGATGCAGTGCGCAGCCACTGTTCACCCTGACACTGCGATGGATGTTGTCAGAGTTGAATCAGGACTTAATCCTTATGCTATTGCAGAGATAATCCCAAAAGGACAAAGAAACAAAGATGGGAAGAGCGTAATAACGCATCTTCCAACTAATAAAAAAGATGCCCTTTCCATTGTTAGAAGTATTGAACAGAAAAAAAGGCGGTACTCTGTCGGATTGATGCAAATTACAAGTACCAACTTTGATAAATTTAATGTTGATGCAGAGAAGATGTTTAACCCTTGCGCCAATCTATCCGTGTTCGAAAAGATACTCACCGATTGCTACATCAGAGGAAAAACGATTCCGAATGCTTTGAGCTGTTACTATTCTGGTAATTTTAACACTGGGAAAAAGAAAGAGTCTGAGTTTAATCAGACGAGTTATGTTGAACGTATTGGCTATCCTGATTCACCAGGGAAAACTTATGTTGTTCCAAGTACGAAGGAGGAGAAAGAACAAAGAAGAAAATCTGAAACAAAGAGCAGTAATCCACAACCGAAACCCCCTCAAGTTATCTATCCATCACGTCTCATTCGTGGTGATTTACAATTGTCAAAAAATTAAAGGAAATTCTATGTTTGCTAAAAAACAACTGGCTGCAATCAATACCGCTATTCTGCTCACTCTGATCTCCGTAAGCGTCAATGCTAACGCTGCTAACGGTTTTGAAAAAGTTAATACCATGCTGAATGCGATCATTGCGGGGTTACATACCATTGCTATTGCGACTGCAACCCTGGCTGGTTTGTGGGTTGGTTTCAAAGTGTTCTTTGATGGGCGCTCACTGATGGATATGAAAAACGTTATTATTGGGGCGGGGATCGTTATCGGTATCTCTGAGTTCGTAGCCTTGGTCATTTCCTAATTCAGTAAGGGGTAAATATGGCTACCGTCTTTAAAGCGTTAACCAGACCTCCGCTATTAATAGGGGTGCCTGTTGCCCCTGCTTTAATAGTGTTTTTTGTTCTCTTCATGGTCGGTTTGGTTTTTACTAAGTTCTTCTGGGTGTTAATCCCTATCGTTTTTATATACATGCGGAGAAAAACATCGCAGGACGAGCATTTCTTCGACCTGATGCTTCTTTGGTTAAAAACCAAGGGGAACTCAGTCATTAATAATTTCTACGGCGTGTCAACGATCAGTTGCCAAAGTTATGATGCCGTTGACGTTACGGAGTTTATAGAAGCTATGAAGTTAAATCAAAGAGCACCAATAGAAAAAATAATTCCTTATTCGTCACACGTAGATAAAGAGATTATTAAAAATCGCAAATCTGATTTAGTGGCGACTTGGGAAGTTGACGGAGAGCCATTTGAGTGCCAAACGCAAGATGTATTAGATATGCTGGCGACTCAACTAAATAAAGGGATTGTTTCATACTCAGGTGAGGCGGTGACCTTCTATATACATAAGGTGCGTCGTAAGTTTTACGATAACCTTGATACACCTTCGGGTAATGTGTTTGCTGATAAAGTTTCTTCTCTTTATTATGCAGGTATAAAAACCAAACCTTTTTACAAAGTCAGTATTTTTGTAACGCTGTGTTTTATCCCTTTTAATAAGGAAGAAAAGGCAGAGAGGAAGACTAAAGGCGACCGATTCAAAAAGAAAACACAACATGATGCTATCCTACGCATGAACGAGTTGCGTTCTTCTGTTGAAAGTATGTTGCAACGCTATCGTCCGAAAGCTTTGGGTCTTTTCGAAAAAAACAAGCGTGTTTATTCTTCGCAACTCAGTTTTTACAACTATCTCATTACTGGTAAATGGCAAGACGTTTTGGTCACTAACACGCCATTTTATGAGCTGCTTGGGAGTTCTGATATTTTTATAAGTTCAGACTCGGCACAAGTTAATAACTTTGATTCTCGCCGATATTTCAGGTCAATTGAAATTAAGGGGTTTACGAAATTAACTGAGCCGGGGTTGTTGGATTCACTTATCTACGAGCCCATTGAGTATGTGCTAACTCAATCGTTTACCAGCATGAGTAAGTCTGAGGCAAAAAAAGCCATACATGATCAGGATAAACGGCTTAGTAGTACACAGGACGACGCTGTAGAAGAGAAGGAAGATCTCGAAATCGCCAAAAGTATGCTTACTTCCGGCGATATCAGTTTTGGGTTGTATCACTATTCTCTTCTCGTCTATGCGGACTCGCTTGAGCAACTGATTAAAGATACCAACCAGATCCGCTCAACACTGACTGATATCGGTCTGATCGTGACTCTCTCAACGTTGTCGTTGCCAGCGGCTTTTTGCGCTCAGTTGCCCGGCGTTTACCACTTGCGGCCTCGTCTGGTGCCCGTGACTAGTCAGAACTTCGTTGAGCTCACCTCTCTTCATTCGGTGATGAGTGGTAAACGGGATAAAACCCCGTGGGGCGAGGCGATTGTTATTGCTAAAACCAACAGCCAGGCACCGTATTACCTGAATGTTCATAACACCATGATGGGGCAGGATGATTTTAACCGTAAGACGACCGGTAACGTTAAGATCATCGGTACGACAGGTTCTGGTAAAACTGTTTTGCTGACATTTCTCCAAAATGCTTTTCAGAAGTACGCTATCCCAGAAAGTTTTTCTCCCCAGGCCAAAAGCAAGCGCATGACTACGGTGTATTTCGATAAAGACCGTGGTGCTGAGCTCAACGTTCGGGCGCTGGGTGGCGAATACTTCCGTGTTAAGGCAGGCGAACCTACTGGGTGGAACCCGTTTAAGCTGGAACCGACCAAGCGTAATCGGGCTTTTGTAAAAAACCTGATGAAGTTGATCGTGACCAGGCGCGGCGAAGTATTGACGGCCAGGCAGGAAATCGACTTATACCAGGCTGTTGATGATGTGATGGACTTGCCGAAGGAGTTACGCTCTTACGGCATAACCCGAGTCCTTGAAACGCTGAACGAATCTACTACCGTCCAGGCACAGGAAAACGGGCTGCGCATCCGCTTATCGCAGTGGAAAAAGGGTGCAGAGTTTGGTTGGGTTTTGGATAACGACGAAGACACGTTTGATATTAGTCATATTGATAATTTCGGCATCGATGGTACGGAGTTCCTCGATGATGAGAATACGCGCTCCCCTATTGCTTTTTATCTTCTTTATCGGGTAACGAGCTTGCTAGATGGCCGCCGATTGGTTCTCATCCTTGATGAGTTTTGGAAGTGGTTGGCAAATGATGCTTTTGCTGATTTTGTTTATAACAAACTAAAAACCATTCGAAAGTTGAACGGGATTGTTATTTTTGCAACTCAATCATTGGATGAGGTTTTAAAGCATAAAATATCAAAGGCGACGCTTGAGCAAACTTCAACGGATATTTATCTAGCGAACCCAAAAGCTGATTACAGCGAGTATGTTGACGGTGCAAAGGTAGACCCGGCGCATTTTGAAATAATCAAAAACATTGACCCAGAGTCACGGCAGTTTTTAATCGTAAAAACAGCTTTGCGAAAAGGGGATGTGCAAAAATTCGCTGCGCTCGTTTCCTTTGATTTGTCTTGTCTTGGTGTTTATACAAAAGTCCTAAGCGGCAGCGAAGATAATCTCGAAATATTTGATTCTATTTTTAAACCAGGCATGAAGCCGGAACAGTGGCTCGATGCTTATCTTAACTTAGCTCTCTAGAAGGTAACTAAAATGACTACGCGTAAATTACTCGCTGGTTTTGTTATGTCTGCTGTATTGAGTGGTTCTTTACCAGTTTACGCCAGCGGTATTCCGGTAATTGATGCTGCGGCTATGGTTGCGAACACTAAGCAGTGGGCGACGGAAGCAAAAGAGTGGATGGAAACCGCTCAGCACTATCGCTCACAAATCCAGGCTTACAAAGATCAGCTTATGACGGCTACCGGCCTGCGCGATATTCAAGATTTGGTCGCACAGGGGCAAAGCCTGAAAAATGATATCGTCAATCTGCAAAAGCAGGGTATTAGCTTAAATGACCTCCTTACGTCGAACAACGCACCAACCGGAGCATTGGATAGCATCTATAACAAGTATAAAGACTTTGATGTATGCGACGTGAAACAAGCGCAGAGCTATATAAATATCTGTAAGCAGGAAACGGTCAATAAGGCGTGGGCGATCGAACAGACCACAGAGGTGCAAGGGCAAATCAACACAGCGCTTAATGATATCGCCTCTTTGTCCAGTCGGATCGCCGGTTCCAAGGATTCGAAAGAATCACAAGACCTGGCTAACGCGATCCAGGCGAAAAGCGTTCAGCTCAACGTGCTGTCAAATCAATGGGAAATGAACATGAAGGCATCGGAGCAGCGTGATAAGCTACTGGCTCAGAAACGTGAAAAAGCGTTTCGACAGCAGCAGACGAATGCTAAAACCCCTACTTTTGGAGATTTATAGATGAACAAATGGATTGTTATTCTGATAACAGGTTTATCATTCATCCTTGCAGGCTGCGAAGAAAAGCCTAAAAGCGTTGATTGGTTCAAGGAACATCCGGTAGAACTTGCGACTGTTATCAAGGATTGCAAAGCGTCCGGTGATGACACGCAAAATTGTCGAAATGCCAAAGATGCTAATTTTCGGTTAAAACAACGCGATGCCAAAATCCCTACATTCGGCGATTTATCATCGGATAAAAAGTGAAGTGAAAGGGGCATTAGCCCCTTACTTTTGGAGTGTGATTATGGATTCAGATTTTTTCCAATCCACTCACAGGTATATAGAGCAAATTCTGCAATCTGCTACTTCAGGTAAAATGGCTACTTACGCAAGTATGATTTCAG
This sequence comes from Serratia sp. OS31, assembly GCF_014164835.1. NCBI lineage: Bacteria > Pseudomonadati > Pseudomonadota > Gammaproteobacteria > Enterobacterales > Yersiniaceae > Serratia > Serratia sp. OS31. Next base: position 6,716 of record NZ_JACJFQ010000052.1, read on the forward strand.
TAATTATACAAACGTCTGTAGCGCTCTATATGTTGGTGCGTGGTTATCAGATTATGGCCGGTAAAAATCAACGTCCAGCTGAAGACTTGGCGTATGATGTGATAAAAATGGCTATGATTATCGTCTTTGTTAATAACGGAGGCGGTTATTTAGATTTAAGCATTAGTGCAATCGATGGATTGAAAACAGGATTTAGTGGTGAAGGAGATATTTGGGCATATCTAGACAAGATATGGGCTAGTGCTCAAAAAATTGCTTCAACGCTAATGGAGCTAGATCCATCTAGTTACGTTAAAGTTGATGGGGGGCTAGGGGCATTATTTACGTTGATAGGTGTTGCTTTTGCTTTAATCATAACGTCTTTCGTTTTTATGTCTGCGGAAATTGGATTGTTGCTTTTAACTACAACGGCTCCAATTTTTATTTTCTGTTTGATGTTCGGTTTTCTTCGGACGATGTTCAATAACTGGTTGCAATCAGTTTTCTCTTCAATCCTCACTATCCTTTTTGCAACATTAGCCCTAGGTGCAGCAATCACTTATTTAACTAAAATCCTCGACAAGATGACTCTTTTAGCTGCCGATTCTAATTTAATGACATTGGGATTAATGGCTGGGCTTGCGGGGGCATTTTGTGGCCTTGTAGTTTTAATATCAGCCAAAGTAGCCTCTCAAATCGCCGGTGTTGGTGTGGAAGGTGCAGTACAAGGTGCGATGGCTATGGGCATTATGGGCGGGGCGTTCGGAGCGGCTAAAGCCGCTGGCGGAGCTATGCGTGGAACTGTAAACGCTGGTCGCGGTGCTATCGAAGGTTCTAAAGGCACATCCTGGAAGCAAAGAGAGTCGTCTGGGCTTTCTGCCGGTACGGGTTATGGTGCTGGCCGTGTTGGCCGTGCTGTCGTTCAAAAAGTCATTGCGCGGAACAACTCACGCGCTTCTTGAAAGCCATTCATCTGTTTCACAGCAATTCCCATTCTAATTAGGTAATTCACATGAATAAATTCATTGTCATGGCGCTTATCTGCGTCTTAGCTGGCTGTGCATCAAATTCACCGTTGCCGCCCTCGGCATCGGGTGAACTGGTTCCTGTTAACTCGGCGGAGGTAATCAATAATGTCTAATATCGCAGAGACAATAAAAACCGCTCAAGGGTTTGAGAAAAAAAACATGGAGCGGGATGAACGTGATAAAAAAGTTGGCTTTTTTATCGGCGCTGTTGGTGTATTGATCGCTATTCTATCAATTGTTGCAATCCTCATCTTACTGCCGCTGAAAGAGACTAAAGTGAGCCTTTATGTTTTAGATAAGGCAGCGGGAACCATTACTAAGGTAAGCGAATTTACCGAAGAGAGTATCTCCGGTGATTTGGCTACTAATAAAGTCAATTCTGAAAACTATATTGAACTCCGCGAGCGTTATAATTACTTTTCATTGCAAGATGATTATAACCGTATTCAGGCTTATAACTCGGATGATGTGAATAAAGAGTATCTTTCAGTCTTTAATGGTAAAAGCTCCCCTGACGTTATTTATCACAATGCAGACAATACGGTTCGAATTAAGGTCATTTCTGATTTTATCACTGAGGCGACCAAACCAGACCTTCTGGCAACGATCCGCTTTAAGAAAACTATCCGCAACGTTAAATCGGGTATTGAGCGTGATGAGTATTGGGTTGCACGTTTCACGTTCCGCTACGTTCCAACCAAAGACCTCACAGAAGAGCAGCGTGATATCAACAAGTTGGGTTTTGTTGTGACCAGCTATGAAGCCGAAAAAGAAAATGGGGTAACGCCATGATGAAATATGGAGCCATAGCTCTGGTGTTGGGTGGCTTCCTGATGACGCAGACGGCCAACGCGGCCGTTTCGCCCAGCAGTCGAGGCTATGACAGCAGAATGCAGCAGGTCAGCTACAACGCCTCAAATACGACGGTGATCACTTCTGGTGTCGGTTTTCTGTCTACATTGGTATTTGACGACGATGAAACTGTTCTTGATGCGCGTCCAGGGTTGGAAAAGGGCTGGGACATTAAGAAAGACGCTAACCGGGTGTATATACGCGCCGTCCCGATCACCCAGCCGGTTCCTGGTGAGAACGGACAGCAGGTAAACCAGGTGTTCGAGCCGACGAGTAAGGATTGGGTGACTAACCTCTTCATTGTCACGACCAAGCGTTACTACAGCGTTGAGCTGCATGTTCAGGAGGCCGGTAAGTCATCAGGAACGATTTCTTATGTAGTCAGCTATACCTACCCACAGGAAACTCGCGCCAAAGCCGCCAAGATGGAAGCAGCGCGACTTAAAGAGTTGCAGCAACAACAAGAAAACCAGCGCATCGATAAAGCCCTGGCTAACGCTCAAGCGCCCCGTAATTGGGAATACTACATGCAGGTCGGTAAGGACAGCGGCATGATCACGCCAGATTTTGCCTATGACGATGGCCGGTTTACGTATATCGGGTTTTCTCCAGTGAAAAAGTTGCCTGCCGCGTTTATGTATTCCAACGGGAAAGAAATTGCTACTAGTCCAGGTATTAAACAAAAAGGCAATTATAAAGTCATTGTGATCCCTCAAACCAACCCCGCTTTTGTTTTGCGTTATGGCAATGCGGTAATTGGGCTAGTTAATAAAGGATTTGGAAAAGTCACAGTTAAAGATGGTTCGACAGTTTCACCAAGCGTCGAACGTGTGGAGGTCGATAATGAGTAACGAAAATAAAACGCCTGATGAAATTGAACAAGAGTTGTTGGAAAGAGAAGGAAAGGAGAGAAATGAGACGCCTCCAACACATCAGCGAGAAAAAACCGTTGCGGAAATAGAACAGGAGCTACGCGAGCGACAGGAAAGAGAAGCGCGAGAAAACGATGTTGAAGAAGAAGTGCTAACGCACCAACCAGAAGTTATTAAGCTCAAAAAAAGCAAAAAAGACCGGGTATTGAAAGGGCTGATATTCATAACGTTAGCGTTGATTATTGCTGCGGTCGTCGGCCTTAAAATTTATCAAAAATATAAGTCACCGGATAATACGGATAAACAAGAATCCGTTAAATCTACTGAAGGAAGCATTAACAAGCGTAGTGATCTCGGCCAGGGTGTTGATCCCTTCAAGCAAGAAGAGCCGCCTCAATCTGAGGCCGCAGTGTCCACATCTGGTGGCGAAGCTGCTACCGCTACGCCGGGCGCACCTTCACCGATGACATTCTCAAGGGCGCTGGCTGTTGTCAGTGATAGCACCTCAGCAAGTCAATCTAGTGGCACTAGTCGGCAGCAGGAAACGCAACAGGGCGACGACAAAGCAGATGCAGCACCATCTAAAGACGGGGAAGCGATCGCTGCATCTGAGAGCGATGAGGGAGCTTTACAGGCTGTACGGCGTATACCATATAACCCAGACCTTTACTTGCCGGAGAACACGCCACTGCCGTGTGCGTTGACTCGGCGCTTTATTTCAGACGTCGCCGGTAAACTTCAATGTCAGCTGACAGAAGATGTGTATAGCGCCAGTAAGAATACCAAGCTGCTCGATAAAGGCACTGTGGCAACACTAGTCTATAAGACGGGGACGCTTCGCCACGGCCAGGCGCGCGCGTTCGTCATTGCGACCAAGCTGAGAACCCAACAGCCACCTTTCCTGGATATCCCGCTGGTTGATACAGCTGCGGCGGGTGAACTCGGCGAAGCGGGTATGGACGGCTGGGTAGATACGCATTTCTTTGATCGGTTTGTTGGGGCGATGATGCTGGGGATTATTCCTGATATTGCCAATGCAGCGACAGACAGCGCCGGTAAAAAAGACCGCAATACCGATTATACGGAAAACAGCCGTCAGGCGTTTGCCGATATGGCAAAAACCGCGTTTGAAAATAGCGTTAATATCCCGCCGACGATTTACAAAAATCAGGGAGAAATTATCACGCTGGTAACTGGCAGGGATATAGACTTCTCTAAAATCTACCGATTGCAGTATAAGCGAGGATAACATGGCAAAAAATGAAAGCCTTGAATATCAGAAAAACAAAATGTTTGGTGATTTTCTCAATCTTGACGGATTGACGGAAGTCGCCGTTAACCGTCCCAATGAACTGTTCACAAAGATCGCCGGTAAATGGAGCCGACATGATGTTAAAATGTCACTTGATGATTGCGAGAAGTTTGCACGTCAATTAGCTAACTTTCATAAAGATGAAATTAGCGGTATAAAGCCGATTTTATCAGCGACCTTAGAGTCGGGGGAACGTGGTCAGGTAATATTCAATCCCGCTTGCGAGCGGGATACCGTGTCTATAACGCTTCGAAAACCGTCTTATGTTCAAATTCCTCACCAAAATTATATTGATTCTGGTTTTTATAATCGAATCACAGGAAAGGAAGAGCATAGCAGCCGTAATGCTGAATTATTGCAGCTATACCGCGATAAAGATTTCCCTTCGTTTATGGAAAAGTGTATTGAATACGGTAAGACGATGGTTTTTGTTGGCGAAACCGGTTCGGGTAAAACAACATATTTGAAAACGCTGATTGACTATATTCCTCTCGATTTGCGGATCACTACACTCGAAGATAACCCGGAGGTGAAATTTACGCGGCATAAAAATTATGTCCATCTCTTTTATCCGAGTGAGTCGGGGAATGGTTCTGATGAAATCGTAACATCCAGCTCCTTATTGCGTGCTAATTACCGTATGAACCCTGACCGCATTCTTCAAACCGAAGTACGCGGCGGGGAAGCCTGGGATTTCTTAAAAATCGTAACGTCCGGGCATGAGGGGGCAATTACGAGTCTCCATGCTGGCAGTCCGTATGAGGCCATTATGGGATTGATAGAACGATGCTACCAGAACAGTGAATGCCGGATGCTTCCGTACAGCGTCATTCTCAGTAAGGTTTTAAACTGCATTGATGTGATAGCCAGTATCCAGGTTGAGGGCGATGTTCGCCGGATCGGGGAAATTTACTTCAAGGACGCTGATAAAGAGGCGTATCAGAAGAGGTTCCGAGATGAAATCTTTTAACAAACAGCAGTGGATATTTCTTATCGTTGTTACGCTGCCTATCGTCTGGATGATTGCTACCGTTGCCGTTTACCCCTTAAACGGCATCGGAATTAAAGGAATGTACAAAACCTATCGATTCGGCATGTTATGGCAAGTGTTGACTGGCGATAATATTCGCTTTGATATTAGATTGAGTGCCATTAAAGCGCTAGGGATTGGATTCATTGGTTCATTGATGTTGTTTGTTGCAGCGTTATTATCTGGCAATAAAAGCAATACCAATTTGTTCGGTGACGCAAAGTTTGCCACAGAGTCTGACATCAGGCGTTCTAAGGTGGTAACGTGGGGTGATGAATCCAAAGGCGGCGTTATTATTGGCCGCTTCAAAGGTAAGCTACTTCGTTACATCGCCCCTGATTTTATCTCGATGGGTGCAGGTACACGCGCCGGTAAAGGGGCTGCGGTTGTTATTCCCAATCTGTTGAGTTGGCTTCACTCAATGATTGTGCTCGACCCGAAGCAAGAGTGCTACATGATAACCAGCAAATTCCGGCAACTCGTCCTCCGCCACGCTGTTTACCTTCTCGACCCGTTCAGCAGTAAAACACATGGATTTAACCCTCTTTTTTATATTGATCTCGCATCAGAAAAGGGGGCCGGTTATTTAAAAAACCTGGCCGAAACCGTATGGCCGTCTATCGGTTTGACAGGCCCAGAGGCACACTTTAACAGCGCGGCCAGCCGGGTGTTCGTGGGGTTCACCGAGTTACTTTATTTTTTGATTAAGTACGACCAAAAATACCTGCAAAACATCGGTGTTAAGCCGGTATTTTCAATCGGTACGGTTCTGGATCTCTACTATGCCGTAGACCAAGAGGCGTTATTGAATGAAAGGGATGAGTTGCTCGCGTTCGCCAAAGGTAATGCCAACGACACTTACATTATTACTGACTCTCTCAATAAGATAAAAAAGCTTTTCGAAGCCGAGGGGGAGGCAAAATCCAGTATGGAGGAAACATTTCAGAAAAAACTCGATTCATTCACGCTGCCCCTCTTTAGAGCCGCAACCGATCGCAATGATTTTGACTTGCGGGATTTGAGGAAAAAGAAAATCACTATCTACATCGGTGTAAATGCCGATGATGCTAAAATTGCTGATTCTTTCCTTAATCTGTTTTTCAATTTTGCGATTGACGTCAGTATGAGAGAAAACCCGGATTTTGTACCAGAGAACAAAGATGATGTGTTGTTTTTACTCGATGAATTCCCCTCAATTGGGGCAATGCATTACATCAAAAAAGCCTCTGGTTTTATTGCTGGATTTAAATTGAAGTTACTGACTATTTATCAAAATATCGCTCAGCTCATTGAAATTTACGGATTGTACGGCGCGAAATCACTGATGGCTAACCACCCTTGCCGGGTTATTTATGCCGTTAGCGAAAAAGAAGATGCTGATGAGGTGTCGGCAAAGCTGGGGTATACAACGGTAAAAAATAAGGGGAAAAGTCGAAGTATGGCGAAGAGTTCTACCACTCGAGGCGAATCGGAATCAGACGCGCAACGTGCGTTGGTACTTCCTCAAGAACTCGGTACGTTGAAATTTGAAGAGGAATTCATTCTTCTCAAAGGTGAAAACCCGATTAAGTGTAATAAGGCATTCTACTTCAACGATCACTACTTCATGGATAAGTTAGTATCCGTTTCACCTAAACTTGAAAATGAAGTAAAAAAAATGAACAAAGGTGTGGCCTTTGGTAAAGGTCTTGACTATCCATCAAAAGAAATCATGCTGTCTTTAGGAGAGCTTGAGGCGGAATTATTCTAACGATGAAGTGAGATTTACTATCAGAATGTAATTCTGTAATTTAAGTAAGGAGTCCTTATGGTTTTTTTTAAACGAGTAATCACAGTGGCTATGTTCTTAGCCCCTACTGTCGGATTTTGTTCGGGTACACCTTCGTATGATGTTAAAGCAGATACCAATACGCAGCAGTTGATTAAGTTACAGCAGGAACAGCTTAAAGAGTTGCAAGCTATTCGCGTGCAGCTTGAGGAAAACAATGCGCGTATTTTCCTGCTACATCAACAAATAGAAAAGGTGAAGTCGAATGTGTTCGTGGTTGGTAGCGTTAAGGAAAAAACGAATGAATAAAAAACTTATTTTTGGAGTGGTGTTTATCCTCGCTGGGTGTTCTTCTCCTCCTCCACCGACACCAGTCGATTGGGATAAAGTACCTACGGCGATGAACGGAAATTTGCCGGAATGGAATGAAAACTTCGTTGTTAACCCGGCTCCACATGTAGAAGGGAAATGGTCGCGGGTTATTCGTGGTTTTTCAGCCGATACACCGTATGGCGTCGATGTATATTATGCGGTTGTTCATTCACCGTTTGTTATGGTGACGGCTAATAACGCAGATGATTTTTTTAATGCTAAATCATGGTTGCGTAGTCATGGAGCTAAGGGGGTAATCAGATACCAGAAAAGTGAATATAGTTGGTCTGGCCGTAATACGGATATTTATTTGTCTCGCTAAATACCTTCCTGTTAAGTAGCAATCTTCTTTTATTTTAGAGGTGAAAATGAAAACTTTGCTTGCAGGGTTGGCTTTGTCCGCCCTTTTACTTGTCACTGGTCTTACGCCAAAAACATCCTATGCCGCATCAGAGGATGAATGCGCGATTTGGTTATGTTTGCCCGGTGGTTTTCCGGACGGTTGCGGCGCGGCGCATTCAGCCATGCTTAAGCGAGTTAAGAAGGGTAAGTCACCCTTGCCGAGCTTTTCCTCTTGTGCAGTGGATAGTGGCAGCAGCGGGGATGCCAGCACAGGTAAAGGTGCATGGCTCCCTGAGCGTAAAGAATGCGTGCGTTGGTCGCGGGGACACGGCGATGAATGGTGTACTAAGTACGAAACCAAACCCGCTGAATTCAAGAAAAATCAGCTGTGCATTATCAACAACGGAAACCATTACCCGAAAGGATGTCGCAGCCAGAACTACGTCGATATTTATATAGACGGTAAAAAAGTCGGTGAAACGTATTACTGGTGACGTCCCGTGTTACCGCACGAACTCCACAATCGCCCCTGATAGCCTTGTACCGGCTATCAGGGCGCTCCCGTTCGCGGAGGTGGCTTGTTGGCCTCTCCGCTTCTCTGGCTTCGCTCATGTGGATTTGTGGATAACGCTCTGATCATTGAGTTGATAGCAAACACAGGTCAGCAACTCCAGACCAGGCCAAAAAACTACTGTCATTTTCGGGTTGGCCATCGCGCCGGCGCCATCATTTTTGATAGCGAATTCTACGATGAACTTTCACTTACTTCACGCCATTGCCTTTCTGTCCGTGCTGCTGTTCTTCGTCTGGTTATCCTGGCGACGCAGAACGAGACGGCATAGGCGCAAGATCAGACAAGCTGGCCGGGTGTTGGCAAAGCTTGATGATATTCCTCATCCAGGGCAGCGCCTGGCTTATTTGCGAAAGATTGACCCGTACACCTTCGAAGAGTTGCTTCTTGAAGTGTTTGAACGGCGGGGATTCAAGATCCAGCGCAACAAACGCTATTCCGGTGACGGTGGACTAGATGGAAAAGTTTGGTGTAACGATGAGCTGTATCTCATTCAAGCCAAGCGATACAGCAATCAAATCAACAAGCGTCATGTAGAGGACTTTATCGAGCTGATCGAGGTGTTTCAGTGCAGGGGTATTTTCTGCCACACAGGACGAACGTCGAGCGGTTCTAAAAACCTTGTTAACAGCCATCCTAAAATCTTGATGCTATCCGGTAGCCGATTGCTAGATTTCATCGATTTAGATATGCCCTTTTCGATTAATTAAGTGAGATAGTTATGGAACTGGATCGCCCAATGCTTAAAAGGTTGAACCGTCAATCCGAAGCAAGCGTTAGATTAGGTCGAAGTGGTTTTGAATTGATTCGTTATTTGGTTAGAAACGAAGTGGGGTTAGATCTTACAATCGTTAATAAGGCGGTTTTTATCGTATCAGAAGCCCTTCATAACCTCCCGTCTGCGGGTAATGATATTACTGCTGACTTAACAGTGAAAAAGGTACGCAGTGCAGTAGTTGAATTGTCTAAAATCGTGCCAATGGTAAATGTTAACGGCTTGAATGCCAGTTTTCATGCGTTTGAGCTGGAATGCATGAAGTCATCGTTTTTGAAATGCGCTTGTGAGCATGTTGTCAATCTCGATGAGCGAATGTGGAATCAATTTATCCAGAAGACAATGACGGGAGAAACTGTCTCCTTTGGCATCGATACGAAAGCGGATGAGGTTGTTGATCCAGAAGACTTGCGAAATGAATTCGTTTCAGTGTCTCGTATTGAGCTAGTTGAAAAGAATCTTATGGATTCTCGTGAGCCGGAATTGTATGTCGATAAGTTAAAAAAAGGTGCTGACCAGATAGGCGAGATTAACGGCTTCCCTATCTGGTTTCATGCATCGGGATACTACTTTTATTGGGGTTCAGAATTGGAGTGTTTGCTGGAAAGCTGGCTAACGTTCCCTGTGTGTCCGTATGGCTGGTAAAGGAGGCAATAATGAAAGATAACTGGGAGATATTGCGCAATCAATATCTGGATAGTTGTCAAAATAACGAATCGAAATACGATACGTTGGAAATTGAAGACTACATGACGGATGAATCTGTAGGGCGTCAGGTTACTGACTACAGAAAGCGCACAAATGGCAGATCTTTGCTGGTTGTTTTCCCTGAATACGGCGATAAAACCGATTGCTCCAATATCAGTATGGATGACGGCAATGAAGATGATTTTGCGTTAGCACAGGATGTAAATCGCCAGCTATCAATAATGATAAATGCTTTTGATAAAGATAATGCACAGGAAATTATTGCCGCTGCGGCTGGTGAAATACAGTCTTTAGTGCAAAATTGTCAATACCGATCGAATTCTGACCCACCCTGCCAAAGTAAAACTGACCCACCCCCTTTGAATTACTCGAGCGTTGCTGCTTTCGTTTTCTTCTGGAGTTGACCGCTTTTCAGCTTATCTTTCAGTCGATAACTTTGGCCGCTGATTTGGGCGATATGCGCATGGTGAAGCAACCGATCCAGCATCGCCGCTGTCAGCGTCTCGTCATCACCAAACGTTCCAGACCACTGCGTAAACGGCAGGTTGCTGGTCAGGATCACACTACCTGACTCATACCGTTTAGCAACTACTTGGAAGAACAGGTTCGCCTCCATTTTACCGAACGGCAGATAGCCCACTTCGTCAATGATCAACAGCTTAGGCTTACCTACAACGCGGTTCAGGTAGCCCTTCAGGTCACCCTGACGGTGTGACGCCATCAGTTGCAGCATCATGTCGGCGGCGGTAACGAACCGGATGCTTAAACCCGCCATCGCGGCTTTATAGCCAATGGCCGTCGCCAGGTGCGTCTTGCCAACGCCTGAAGGCCCGAGCAGCACAACGTTCTCCTGACGTTCGATAAATGCCAGACCTGCCAACTCCTGGATCTGACTTCGTGGGACGCCGCTGGCATAGGCGTAATCGAACTGCTCCAGTGTTTTTACCACTGGCAGGCCTGATAACCGCAAAATGGTCTGGCGACGCCGTTCGTTCTGGCCGTCGTGCTGGAGTTGCAAGACGGCTTCCAGGAAGTCGGCATGCGTGCCGCTGTTGTCGATGGTTGTCTGTGCCACACCCGGCCACTCTGCCGGCAGGCGGTCGAGCTTGAGTTGTTCGCAGAGCGCGGCAATACGATCATGCTGAAGGTTCATGCTGGCACCTCGAGCAAGGCCTGGTACGTTGCCAGAGGATGTTGCAGGCTCTCGGTCGGCACCGGACGCTGGCTGAGTACTGGGACAGGCGCAGGCAATGCCAACGTCACCTTCGGTAACGGCAATAGCGCAGCACGCTCGCGCGGCATGCGCTGCTCTGGCGGTACGCCTGTGGTGCCATGCACTCGGGTATTCGCAACGGTGACCAGCCATTCGCCAATGCGTGCGTTGGCAGCGGGAACATCCAGTATCAGCCCGGCCTGCCGGAAGGTCGCGGTAAGGGGCACGATAAAGCTGTTCTTGAGGTAATGGTTAAACCGCTCAACCTTACCCTTGGTCTTTGCGCGATAGGGTCGGCAGACCTTGGGGGTAAAAGCATACTTCTCAGCGACTTGCATCAACTGCGGGTTCCAGCGATGCTTGCCGGGGCCGTAGACATCGCGCTCAATGATGATGGCCTTGGCGTTGTCGAACAGCAGCTGATGCGGCGTTCCACCGAAGAACCTGAGCGCAGACTCAATGCCGTCACACCAGGCCGCGGAGTCCTGGTTGCTGTAAAACTTGACGAAAGTCGCACGGCTCCAGCCCAGCGTGGCGACGAAGGCCAGCAATGGGTTATGACCGAGTCTGATGATGGTGAAATCAACCTGCATCTGAAAGCCAGGTTCGGTCTCGAAGCGCGTGACCTCTTCAGTGACGGGCTGTTTCATGGGGTGCAGGAAAGCGGTTAGCATGCTGTAACCACCTTCGTAACCACGCTGACGGATCTCACGCAGTAGCACACTGGCGGGTATCCACTGGGGCCTGGCAGCGGCCACGCGCTCAAGGATATAGGTCTTGAACGGGTCAAGCTTGCAGGGTCTGGGTGCGCGAGGCTTGTAGCGCATATCCGCTACGGGCTGCGGGCTACGAATATATCTGCGAACGGTCTCACGAGAGCATGAAAGCTGGCGCGCGATGGCGCGTATCGACATGCCCTGACGGTGTAAAACGCTAATCTCCACTCTGGTCTCCAATGTCATCATTGGCAGTGCCTTAAAACTGCCATTTTTACCCTGGGTGGGTCAGATTTACATCGGCAGGTGGGCCAGTTTTACATCGGTAGCGACACAAAATGATTGTGTGAAAAAATAATTCTGATTTTGAATAAGGATCAAAGATATGAGACTTTTTATTGCAGAAAAACCGGCTGTAGCCAAAGACATTGCCGCCGCCCTTGGCGGTGGTAGCCACAAAGGTGCATATATTGATTGCGGTAACGATAAAGTGTCTTGGCTGTTCGGTCATGTTTTACAAACCGTACAGCCAGAAGTTTATAACCCGGTGTATAAACAATGGCGAAAAGAAGATTTGCCGTTAAAACTGTACCCGCCGCAGTATGAGATTTCACCGGATAAGGTTGACCATGTAAATAAAGTTATTGAGCTAATTAAACAAGCCGATGTGATTGTCCACGCTGGCGACCCAGACGATGAAGGGCAACTGTTGGTTGATGAACTTTTGATATATAGCGGAAATGATAAGCCGGTTAAGCGTGTACTGATTAACGATAACACCGATAAAGGCGTTAAAAAATCCCTGGCCGATCTGCGTGACAACAAAGATTTTCATGGGGATTATCTCAAGGCACTTTCACGCAGTGTAGGCGATGAAATTTATGGACTGAGTTCTACGCGCGCCTACAGCATTGAAGCGCAATCACAGGGGTATCGTGGTGTGCTGTCGGTCGGACGTGTCCAGACGCCCACGTTGGGGCTTATTGTTCGCCGCTGGCGTGCCAACAAGGCACACAGCAAGTCCTATTACTACATGCTCGATGGCGCTTTTACTTTGGGTGCCGGTAGTCTCACTGCACGGCTGCAATTCCCAGAGGATGCCCCGGTCGACGACAAAGGGCATGTGCTCCAAAAAAGCTATGTCGACGAGCTGGCCGCCCTGGTGAACGGTAAAACAGCGTGTGTTGTTGAAGCCGCTGTGAAAGACAAGGAAACTGCGCCTAAGCTGCCGTTTAACCTGAGTAAATTGCAGCAAAAAATGAACCGCGATCACGGCATGTCTGCCGCCCGGACGTTGGAAGTGACTCAAGGGTTGCGTGAGAAGTTCAAAGCGATCACCTATAACCGTTCTGATTGCGCTTACTTGTCCGATGAACAGTTTTCGGAAGCCCCGGACGTGGTGGCCGCATTGAAAGCCAGTGCCGCGTTTGCTGACGCAGACGTAGATACCACGCGCAAGAGCAAAGCGTTTAACAGTGCCAAGGTGACGGCGCACACGGCGATCATTCCAACCGATAACGTGCCTGACCTGGATAAACTGAGCACTGATGAGCGCAATGTCTACACGGCCATAGCCAAGCAGTATTTAATCCAATTTATGCCGCCTAAACGCTTCCAGGAAGCCACTGGCCGTATTGAAGCCAATGGTCAGACATTTACCTACCGTGCAACGAAAGAAATCCATCCCGGCTTCGAGGCGTATTTGAAAGAGCCGAAAGAAGTCAGTGACGATGACGCGGCAGAAACGGCCTTTGACGTGGTGAGTCAATTGCAGGTAGGCCAGGATGGGCGGTGCGAATCAGCAACCGTTCAGGAGAAAGAAACCACGCCGCCCAAACTTTTTGATGAGGCTAGTTTAATCTCGGCGATGACACGCATAGCTGATTTTGTTGATAATATGGAAATAAAGAAGCTGTTAAAGGAGAAGGATAAGGACAACGATCAGGCGCATGGCTCGATCGGCACTGAGGCAACCCGTGCAACGATTATAGAGACGCTCAAAAAGCGTAACTTTATCGTCGTTGAAAAGGGAAAACTTATTCCTACAGAAACCGGCCTTGCGCTTTTTGATGCGTTGCCAGACGTTGCAACTCAACCTGATATGACGGCACTTTGGTTTGAACAACAATTACAAATCGCAGAAGGTAAGTTAACTGTTGAACAGTTCGTAACCGACTTGTATGGATTTTTGACTGAACAACTTAAAGACGTTAATGTAGGAGAAATTAAAGGTGAGAAAAGGGAAGACGGTAAAATCCCTCGTCTTAACGAAAAATGCCCTTCTTGCAGTAACGAAATTATGATTCGACCAAAAATTTATGCCTGCACGGGTTGTGATTTTAAAATCTGGGCTACAGTGGCAGAGAAGAAGTTGACAGTGAACCAAGTTGAAACGATTATAAAGAAAGGCAAATCTAACGAAATTAAAGGATTCACCAGCAAAGCAGGTAAAAAGTTCGATGCCATTTTAGTTTTGCAGGATAAAGCCACAGGTAAGCTGGGCTTTGAGTTCTCTCAAAAATCGAAGGGGAAATAATGAGCGACAACGAAATCTACAGTGAAGTAAAACGAATCCTCTCTAACATCCGTTCTGTGCGAGCTTTTGCGCGTGAAACTGATTATGACTTACTGCTGGAGATGCAGGAAAAGTTGAGTGCTGTCATCGAAGAACGCCGTGAAGATGCCGAGCGTGAGAAGCGAGAGCGTGCTGAACGCGAGACGAAACGTATGGAATTACTCCAGCTGATCCAATCAGAAGGTTTCGACCCGAGCGAATTGTTGCTGGGTGTTGAATCTTCTGGCTCGTCAAAAAAATCAAAAACAGGTGTAAAACGTGCGCCTAAGTACCAATTTGAAGTAAATGGTCAACTTCAGTATTGGTCAGGTGTAGGGCGGAAACCGAAGCCGATTCAAGACGCATTGGATCATGGAAAATCGTTAGACAGCTTCCTTATTCCGACAAACTAGTAAGTAATAAATTTAATGATATATATCCGACATATTTC
>NZ_JACJFQ010000053.1:0-18971 GCF_014164835.1 Serratia sp. OS31
ATGCCAAGAGCCTGAGAAAGGTGCATAAAAAAGGGTTCCAGTCATGTCCTGGAACCCTTTTTACAGCAACCACCGGATCGTTCAACCGATCCTTAAACGATCGGCATTACCCTTCGGGGTGCTTTTTTATTGTCTGAATAAGGACAATAATCACCAGTGAGGTTTGTCAGCCTCGGGATGAAACTCCACCAGCAGCGGATTATGGTCGGACGCGCTGGTCACCAGCACCGAAGCCTCCGCCACGCCCATATTGCGATAAAACACAAAGTCCAGCGGTCGGCCAAAGGCTTTGCGACGATGATCGTCTGTGAAGTTTACCTCACGCAGCGCCATATCGCTGGCGAACTGGTACAACGCATTGATTCGTTTGCGGCTCCAGGCATTAAAATCCCCGGCCATGATCACCGGCCCATAGTGATTGGCAATCTGCTCACCAATCGGCCCCAGTTGCTTACTGTAAACGTCCACGCCCAGGCTGAAGTTCACCGCATGAATATTTACCACCATCAAAAGCTGGCCGTTAAACAACGGGTAGACGGTGATCAAGGCCGATTTGGCCAACCGCAGCAGCGGTTCACGCTCACGTAGCGGGCAGCAATACACCGGATGCGCCGCCGCCAGGGTCATCACGCCCGAAGGGTGTTGCGGCAAAACAAAGGCCGGCACCTGATCGGCAGCCAGATAGTTTGACGTGGCAAAGCTCACCAGTTCTGGCGTGGTTTGCGCTTCCTGCAGCAGGACCAGTTGCGCATCCTTGCCATAGTTTTTCAACACCGAGAGCCAGTCTGCCCGTTGCTGTTTAAAGATGTTCCACACCATCACTCGCAACGCGCCGGACGTAGGCAATGCAGCCCCAGGCGGCAGCGGTTGATTAATGGCGCCAGGGAAAATTCGCTCAACTGGCTGGCCTGCAACATACCTCATTGCATAAGTTCGTTTCGGCACGCTATTCGCCTATTTCCCATTAGGATGAAACTGGCGGTGACATTCCCGCCAACATTGAATCGATTATACGCCTGCCCTCACCTGACGGCATGGCTTTTACGGGGTATATCCTTTCCAGTTATAGGGGCGTGGTGCAGGGATTTCAATCTTCTGACAGTATATGTGTGTAAAGGTTAGCGATGGTCGATGATAAATGCGAAAAGGCCCGCAAAATGCGGGCCAGATAAGGGGAAAGAGTGGCGATCAAGCCCATTGCCGCTGATACTTCTTATCCAAACGCCCGCTAACCCCCACCAGCAGCAGAGCCACCAGCACGATCAGCGCGCCAATCCACGGCGTTTGCGCCAGGCCCAATGTGGATACGGTCTGGCCGCCGATGACTGAGCCCAGAGCAATACCTACGTTGAAGGCCGCGATGTTCAGACCGGAAGCGACATCCACCGCGTTCGGCGTGTATTGCTCGGCTTTCTGCACCACGTAAACCTGCAGCCCCGGTACGTTACCGAAGGCGAACACGCCCATCACAACCACCGTCATCAGCGCTGCGATGCTATGGCTGGCGGTGAACTGGAATACCAGCAGCAAAACGGCCAGCGCAGCAAAGATAAAGCTGAGGGCACGTACGGCACCATGGCGGTCCGCCAATTTTCCGCCCCAGATGTTGCCAATCGCTACCGCAATGCCGTAGGCCAGCAGGATCCAACTGACCGCGGGTGCGGAGAACCCCGCCAGTTCCTGCATCATCGGCGCCAGGAAGGTGAAGGTGGTGAATACGCCGCCGTAACCCAGCGCGGTGATGGCGTAAATCAGCAGCAGGCGCGGATGAGTCAGCACTTTAAACTGCTCGCCAATGCTGGCGCTGGCCTGATTTTTAATGTTGTTGGGTACCAGGATGACGCTGGCCACCGTGGCAATCACGCCAATAAGCGACACCGCCAGGAAGGTTTCACGCCAGCCAAAATGCTGGCCGATAAAGGTCCCCAAGGGTACCCCTGTCACCAACGCCACGGTCAGGCCACCGAACATGATGGCGATCGCCGAGGCGGCTTTCTCTTTCGCGACCAGGCTGGTGGCGATGGTAGAACCGATGGAGAAAAACACCCCGTGGGCCAGGCCGGTCAACAAGCGGGCCACGACCAGCGACTCGTAGCTCGGCGACTGCCAGGCCAGCAGGTTGCCGAGGGTAAACAGCACCATCAGGCTGATCAGCAGCAGCTTGCGCGGTACACGGCCGGTTAAAGCCGTCAGTACCGGCGCGCCAATCGCCACACCGATAGCATAAATGGTAACCAGCAGCCCGGCGGACGGTACTGTCACCCCCAGCTGTTGCGCGATGGTCGGGATGAGCCCGACGATCACAAACTCGGTGGTGCCGATAGCAAAGGCACTGATGGTCAATGCAAGTAATGCGAGAGGCATCTTTTTTACTCCAAATAGCGTTCAGGTTGATGGCAGCTATTATCGTCCCGTGCTTAAATGATAAAAATGCTCAAAATATCAAATAAATTTTGCCAATGGAGCAACAGTGAAAGCGAATTCCGATGAGTTGATTACTTTCGTGACCGTGGTGGAAAGCGGCAGTTTCAGCCGCGCGGCTGAACGACTGGATCAGGCCAACTCGGTGGTTAGCCGCACCGTCAAAAAGCTGGAAACCAAGCTCGGCGTTACGCTGCTCAACCGCACGACGCGTCAGATCAGCCTGACGCAGGAAGGGGAAAACTATTTCCGCCAGGTGCAGAAGGTACTGAGTGATATGGCCGCGGCGGAGAATGCGCTGATGGAAAGCCGTCAGCGGCCGCAGGGGCTGCTGCGCGTCGATGCTGCCACGCCAGTCGTGCTGCACGTATTAACGCCGCTGGTGGCGGAATTTAGGGCCTTGTATCCGGAAATGTCGCTGTCACTGGTGTCGTCAGAGAACTTTATTAACCTGATCGAGCGTAAGGTGGATATTGCCATCCGCGTCGGTGAGTTGACCGACTCCAGCCTGAAGGCACGCAAACTGATGACCAGCTATCGACGCGTGCTGGCCTCCCCTGCCTATTTGGCACAATACGGCATGCCACAAAAGGTGGAAGACTTAGCGCAACACTGCTGCATCGGTTTTAACGATCTGCCCAGTTTGAATCGCTGGCCAGTGGCTTGTGCCGATGGCCGCCAATTGGAAATCACCCCAGGTCTGACCACCAACAGTGGTGAAACTCAGCGTCACCTGTGCCTGCATGGCAACGGCATTGCCTGCCTGTCCGATTTTATGATTAGCGCAGACATCGAACGCGGCGATCTGGTGCCTGTTTTGGTGGAGGAGACGCTGCCGGTCGCCATGCCAATCAATGCGGTGTATTACAGCGACAGTGCCGTCAGCAACCGCCTGCGCAGCTTTATCGACTTTCTCAGCAAACATCTGGGGCAATAAAAAAGGCGCCCGTCTGGGCGCCTCTCTGATGCAAAGATACGCAAAATTAATCCCAGTTCGGTGCCAGGCCTTCCGGGCTGACCAAACGGCCATTGCTTTCCAGCTTGGCAATTTCTGCCATTTCCTCACTGCTTAACGTCAACTGCTGCGCCAACAGGTTGCTCGCCAGGTTTTCACGTTTGGTCGATGATGGGATCACCGCATAACCCAGCTGCAGCGCCCAGGCCAGAATAACCTGTGCCGGGGTGGCATTGCGGCGCGCCGCAATCGCCTTGATGGTCTCATCCTTCAGCGCCTGACCATAGGCCAGCGTCATATAGGAAGTGATGGCAATGCCGTGCTGCTGGGCAAACTCCACCACTTTGCGGTTTTGCAGGTAGGGCGAGAGTTCAATCTGGTTTGTGGCGATCTGCTCTGCCCCAACGGCGTCAATCGCTTGCTGCATCAGGTCCAGAGTGAAGTTGGAAACGCCAATTTGGCGTGTCAGGCCTAGTTTTTTCGCCTCCAGTAGCTCGGCCATAAACTCGGCGACAGGAACTTCGTCGTTCGGCGAAGGCCAGTGAATCAGGGTCAGATCAACATAGCCGGTTTGTAACTTGCTCAGGCTCTCTTCCAGACTCGGGATCAGCTTGCCCTTCGCCAAATTGGCGATCCAGATTTTGGTGGTGATAAACAGCTCTTCACGCGGTACGCCGCTGGCGGCAATCGCCTGCCCCACCGCCGCTTCGTTTTCATAGATTTGCGCCGTATCGATCGCACGGTATCCCAGCTCAAGTGCCGTAGAGACCGAGTCGATCACTACCTGATCCTGGAGACGGAAGGTGCCTAAACCAAATGCAGGGATGCTCATAATTTTATTCTCTCATTAGGATGTTGAAGCGATATGGGAGAATTATGGCAACTGTTTTGTTGATCAAAAACGCCCTATTGCGCATAAGACTTTTGATTAGATAGCAACAATTGCCGGAGGAAAACCTCCGGCAGTGCAAGATTACGCCCAGCGGCGCAGGATCAGTGAAGTATTGATGCCGCCGAAAGCGAAGTTATTAGACTGCACAAACTCGGTATCAATCTGGCGATAACCGCCCATGATGTAATCCAGATCGCCACAGGCGCTGTCCGGTTCGCTCAGGTTAATGGTAGGGGCGAAGCTGCCTTCGCGCATCATCTCCAACGTCATCCAGGCTTCCAACGCACCACAGGCGCCCAACGTATGGCCAAAATAACTTTTCAGCGAGGAGATCGGCGTTCGATTGCCGAAAATCGCCGCCGTTGCCTGACTTTCCGCGATATCGCCGCGATCGGTCGCCGTGCCGTGGGCGCTGATGTAGCCGATATCGTCGGTGGTCAGCCCAGAAGCCTCCAGCGCCTGCTGCATGCAAATCTGCATGGTTTCCTGTTGCGGCTGGGTAATGTGCGCCGCATCGCAGTTGGTGGCAAAGCTGATAACCTCGCCGTAAATGGTCGCACCACGCGCCTGTGCATGTTCCAGCGACTCCAGGATCAGCGTACCTGCCCCTTCGCCAATCACTAACCCATCTCGCTGACGGTCAAACGGCCGTGGCGAAAACTCGGGGCGATGGTTCTGCTGGCTGGTTGCAAATAGCGTGTCGAACACCGCCGCCTCCGAAGGGCACAGCTCTTCGGCCCCGCCGGCCACCATCACCGTCTGATAACCATGCCGGATGCTCTCATAGGCATAACCAATCGCCTGACTGCCGGAGGTGCAGGCACTGGATGTCGGGATCACCCGGCCCCGCAGGCCGAAGAACAGGCCAGTGTTTACCGCCGCGGTATGAGGCATCATCTGCACATAGGTGGTGCCGGTAATATTGCCGGTGTGCTTCTCGGTGAGCATGGTGGCGAATTCACTGACCGGCTTGGTGCTGCCGGTCGAAGAACCGTAGGCAATACCGGTCTCACCGTTAGTCAGCACCTTCTCGCCCAGCAACCCGGCCTGTTCGAGCGCCAGCTCCGTCGCTCGAGTCGCCAACAGCGAAACACGCCCCATGGAACGAATACGCTTGCGCGTATAGTGATCCGGCAGTACGAAATTCTCGATCGGCGCGCCAAGATGGGTATTCAGTCCCTGGTATTCTTCCCATTGCGTCATGTAACGCACCGCATTCTTGCCCTGCTTCAACCGGCTGGACACCTCTGCCCAGCTATTGCCGAACGCCGTAACGCCCGCCATGCCGGTGACGACCACTCGTTGCGTCATACCATTCCTCCATTAATGGAAATGACCTGCCGCGTTACATAGCCGGCGATATCCGACATCAGGTAGCTGGCCAACCCCGCCACCTCTTCCGCCGATCCCATACGCTTAAGCGGGATTGCCCGCATCGCTTCATCCAGCGCCGCCGGCTCGATGTCGATCATGCCAGTGTCGATCAAACCCGGAGCGATGCAGTTAACGGTAATTTTGCGTTTCGCCAGTTCGATAGCCAACGCCTTACAGGCACCAATCACGCCTGCCTTGGCCGCACTGTAGTTTACCTGTCCACGGTTGCCCATGACGCCCGACACCGACGACAGCGCGATGATCCGCCCGCCTTTGCGCAGGCCAATCATTGGCATGACACAGGGATGAAGCACGTTGTAGAAGCTGTCGAGATTGGTATGGATCACCCCATCCCAATCCTCCTCGCTTAACGCCGGGAAAGCGCCGTCGCGAGTGATCCCTGCATTATTCACCACGCCGTAGTAGGCGCCGTGGGTTTCAATATCCTGCTCCAACACCTCACGGCACTGCATGCGGTTGCTGATATCAAACTGCATCAATCGCCCTTGCCCGCCGGCACTGACAATTTGCTGCAAGGTGTGTTCTGCCCCGGTCTTATCGCTGTGGTAGTGGACTACAATCAAAAAGCCATCCGCAGCCAGGCGGCAGGCTATGGCCTGACCGATCCCTTTACTGGCGCCGGTGACTAAAACGGAACGCATCATGCGTCTCCCCTTAAGGTCGTCAATTGAATAATTTCTTGTTGATCAGGTTGATAGGTGTTCAACCTGCCCTGTGCGATCGGTACATTATCGATACTGATTTCACACTCAAAACTGGCTAATTTCTCGTCTTTCAACAACTGCTGCACGCTAACCACCAGCTCGCTGCCGGCAGGAAAAGTGGACAATTCGCAGTGAATGGCCCGCCCGCCGAGCAGCATACCCAACTGCGGCGGCTTGGCACTCTGGCGACCGTGCCAGCCACTCCAAACCCCAATCGCCTGCGCCATCAGCTCAATGCCGTACCAACCAGGAAGTGCCCCCTGCTCGTCGAGAAAAGGCGCCAGCACGCTATTCGCACTGACGTTGACCGCGCAGCGTGCATGCTCTTCACCCACTTCCAGCACCCGTTCCAGCAGCACCATCGGTGAGGCATGAGGTAAGTAATAATCTGCCGTCCGGTAAGCATTCATGGAGCATCTCCCAATAACAGGCAGGCATTGTTGCCGCCGAAGGCAAATGAATTGGAGAGGATAGCGCGCGATCCCAATGCCTGGGGCTCACACACCAGACCGATAGGTGCCAGTTCGGCATCGCGGGGGACGGCTCTGAAATCTTGCTGCGGCAGTGGCAATGGGTGCGTCAACAACAGCCAGCTCAACGCGGCTTCCACTGCTCCTGCGGCACCCAGCGTATGCCCGGTAAGGTGCTTGGTCGAACTGCACGGTGTCCGTTCGCCAAACAGGCGGTTCACCACCAGGGCTTCAACCCGATCGTTAAGTGGTGTAGCGGTGCCGTGCAAATTAATATAACCGATTTGTTCGGCGCTCAAGCCGGCCTGCCGCAACGCCATGGTCATGGCCCGTTCGGCACCTTCTCCTGCAGGATGTGGCGCCGACATGTGCCAGGCATCGGAAGATTCGCCAACGCCCAACAACGCCACCGGCGCAAGTTCCCGCGTCAACAGCATCAGCGCCGCCGCCTCACCGATATTAATCCCGCTGCGTTGCGCGGCAAACGGCGTGCACCGCTCCGCAGACAGTGACTCCAGGCTGTGGAAACCGTTAATCGGCATTTGGCACAGGCTGTCGGCCCCGCCCACAATCGCCGCGTCCACCAACCCGGCTTCAATCAGACGTTTACCGCTGATGATGGCCCGCGCGCTGGACGAACAGGCCGTCGACAGAGTATAGGCCGGACCGCGGGTCGCGAGAAAAGCGCTGAGAAATTGGCTCGGATCGCCCAGTTCCTGCTGGTGATAATGGTAGCCCGGTGGCCACTGCCCCGCCTGATACTGTTGCAGCGCCAGTTCGCCTTCGTGAATGCCGGAAGTGCTGGTGCCCATAATCACCGCGACGCGATCGGCGCCGTAGCGGGTAATGGCCTCGCGCACCGGAATCTCGATTTGCGCCAAAGCGGACAACAGCAGGCGATTATTGCGAGAATTATGCCGCTTGAGCGGCTCGGGGATCGCCGGTAACTCCCCCTGTACGTTGCCAAACCAGGATGGCGCACTGCCGATCAGCCACTGCGTCTGCTGCTGCATGCCGGGCGAAATACCGCGCGCCAGGTTTTGCGCGATCTGCGGCAGATCGTTGCCCAGCGCATTCACCATCCCTACGGCGGAGAAATAGATCATTATTCGTTCCCCAGCGTTTGAATGATGATGCGGTAATGGAAGGCGGATTGAGCGATCGACACCGGTTCTCGCATCCCGCCTACCTGCTGGTAACTGATTTCATTGATCACCGCCCCACGCTCGTCATACAAGCGACGCACCAGCGCCTGATCTTCCAGCCGCCACCCTGCTGGCAGCAAGGGTTGCCAGTCCTTCACCGGCCAGTAGCTCAACATGATATCCGCCAGCACCTGGCTGGCGGGCGGCAGCTCCCCCACCTTGATCAATTGTTCGGTGTGGATCCCCTGACGATCGTAGGTCAGGTTAAACAGGCGGATACCGAGCGGCGACATGCCCACCAGTTGCAAACGCTGGCCGTCTGCATTGAGCAGCACCAGCATCGAGTGCTGCTGCCCTTTGACTTCGGCGGTCAGCAACTGTTGCTGATTAATCGGCTGAGCCAGCACAGGGGGAGGTAACGTCACCTGCGTACCGGGTTTTAGCCACGCCTGCGGCAGCGTCGGATCCTGCTTACCGGCGCAGCCGGCCAGCACGAAGATCCATATTAACAGCACCCTTCGTAAGCCGCGCATCAGGCTTTTCCTCTTTTTCTTTTTGTTGCTAACGTCAGCGGTGCCAATAAAAATGCCACGGCAATTCCGCTGCTCAATACGATACCAAAGCTGCTGATGGCCTGAGTGTGGCTCAGTACCAGCATGCCGAACGTCAGTTGGGTAGTGAATACCGCCATAAAAATGGCGAACATCGAGGTGGTCGGCGTGCCCCGGGGATTGGTAAAGAACAACGTATAGTTAATGCCGATCCCCAAAACCAGCACCAGCGCCAACAGCGAAAACAGATTCAGCGTATGGCCACTCAGTGCCAATACCGCAATACCGCAACCCAGTGACAACAGCGTCGGCACCATGCAGCGCAAGCCATGACGCAGGCCAAAACGCCACAGGTAAATCAGCGCAATCGCTGCAACCGACAATGCCAACAAATATGATAGATACAGGCGATATTGACCAAACAGCTCACTGAACTCGGTTTTCCGATCGATCCAACCGGTGCCGGGAACCTGCTCCGCCAGTGTCTTCATCATCGCACTGTTCTTCACGCCGTTAACGGGCACCAGCGCTGCACTGCGTCCATCGGGCAACGTCAACCACAGCAGACGCCAACCTTCGCTCACCACGCTGGCCAGCCACTGCTGCGGGCTCACCCATTCAGGCGTTAAATCTGGTGTACTCAGCGCCAACTCTGCCTGCTGCAGATTGTTCATCACCTGCGGCGCCACGCGCTGCAATAAAGCGATGTTTTCTTGTTGGCGCTGGAGAGAAGGCAGAGGCAACAGGCGATAATCCGCCAGCACGCCTTGCCGTTTGGCCTCAGCCAGTTTGGGTTGCAACAACTCGATGCGTTGCAACAGCTGCTCGGCATTGGCGCCGTAGACCACCAGCCACTTCTGATCGTTATGTTGACCCGTCAGTGCGGCGATACGCTGCTCTTGCTGCTGCAACGCCGCAGGTAGTGCCTGCAGTTGGCCAATGTCGTCATCTACCTTTAACTGGCTGAACCCCGCGACCACCAGCAACAGCACCGCACCGGGCAACCCATAACGCAACGGTGGCCGATGGCGCCAGGCATGCAGCCAATTCAGGAGCAGCGTTAATCCCGGCGCTGGGCGTACCGGCAGCCGTCGCGACAATTGTGGGTACCAGCAAATAACGGTAATGCAGGCGGCACTCAATCCGGCAGCGGCGAATACCGCCAGTTGCTGCAGACCGGGGAACGGCGCAATCAACAGCGCCAGGTAGGCCACTACGGTGGTCAGCAACGCCATCGACAATGCCGGCAACAGCTTTTGCAAACTGGCTAATGGCGCCGACTGCCGACCATGCACCATACGTTCCGTCAGGAAATAGAGCGTGTAGTCAGCCGAAATGCCGACGATGCTGATGCTCAGCACCAGCGTCATCAAATGTATTTCACCAAATGCCAACAGCGTAGCGACGGTGCCGGCCAGAGCGCCAATAGCCACCGACAGCGCGCACAATAACAGCGGCAAAGGTGAGCGGAACATGAACAACACCAGTAAAAACACGCCAACAACCGACGCCAGGCCAATCGTGGAAATATCCTTCTCGGCCTGTTGGCTGGCGTAGTTGCTGTAAAACAACGTGCCGCGGTTGAGCACTTCGGCCCCCGGCCAGCGCTGCTGCAGCTGTTGCTGCAGCGCTGTCAGTTTATCTACCGTTCGCCGGGCACTGCTGATGTCATAGGATGATGCGCTAAGCTCGGCATGCAACAAATACCAGCTTCGCCCCTGCGCATCACGCGCCACCAGCCAACCTTTGGACAGGCTCAGCAAGCCGCCGTTCTGTTGCTGCGCCAACTGTGAGGCGCGTACCAGCATCAGCGGATCGTTCGCCAGCTCTTTGCCGCTGACGCCGGCGAAAGCAGAATAGAGTTGGCCGAGGATCCACTGGCTCTGCGCATCCGCACCCTGCTGCAAACGTTGCCGGGTAGCATCATCCAGCAGCACATTGCGATGCTGGTAGAAAAAACGCCCCCACTGCTGCTGACGTTGTGCATCCATAGGCCCGCCAACCTGCTGCAGCTCAGGCATCTGACGTAGCTGCTGCCACCACCAATCCACTGCGGCGTTGTCCGCTCCTGGCTGCGGGCTGACCAGCCACATCAGTTGACGATCCAGGCGGCGGCTGAAGCCGTCGGCCAATTCATCCGGCACGCCAACCAGTTGCTGTTTCGGCAATAACGCCAGGACGCTGCTGTTGATCTGACTGCGCGGCAACAGCCAGCACAAGGCCGCGATCAGCAGCAGGCAAATCGCCAGCCAGCCAAACGCCAGCCGCCGATGCAGTTCAGGACGCAAAACGCTGTTGCTCCTCGTCAGTCAGCGCCTGCGGCACCGTACGTTGATTAAAGAAGCGAATATGGGTGGCGTCACTTTGCATGTCATCAATATCAATGGTGTCCAGGAACTGTTCGCCGTTGAGGGTGATACGCTTGAACAGTTTGTCGAGCGGCGTGGTTTTCGGCGTCAGCACCAGCCGCCAGCGGCTATGACCCAAATCGGTGAACTGCAGAGCAAAGTTTTGTTCCAGCGCCTGGCTGTCGGCATGAAACAGCGCGGTCAGCAGGTGATTGAACTGGAACATCTGCGGGTTGTTGTCCGCCGTTACCACCTGCGGCGGCTGGCCAGCCAGGGTTTGCACCATGCGTTTATCATCCAGCAACAGGGTCAGCGGGAAAGGTTTCTGTTGTGCCCACCACAATCCTTTCTGCTGGGAAATCAACAGCTCGCCGCTGGACTTCAGCGGTTTTTCCATGCCGCTGATACTGCGCTGCTGCTCAAATTCAGCGCGCAGCACCGGCTGTTGGCTAAATCGCTGTTGCAACTCCGGCAGCGTTACCGCCTGCACGCCCAGACTGAAGAAGGTCACAACAGCCAGCATCCAAAATTTCATTGTGCCTCCTCGATGTTATCCAGCAGTACCTGCGGCGAGACAAAGCACATTTCTTTGCTGTCGGCGTCCACCGCGACCTGAATAGTATGGCCGCGGGTGGTGGTTATTCCGCTCTCTGCATCCAGAATGCGGTAGCCAATGCGCAGGCGGTTTTCATACTCTTCCAGCTCTGCACAGACGATGATGCGCTGCTCAAACAGGACTGGCGCAATGTATTTCACCCGCGTATCGACGATCGGCCAGACATAGCCCGACGCCTGCATCTGCCGGTAGCCGTAATTGAACTGTTTGAGCAAGGCTTCGCGGGCGATCTCGAAATAACGGAAGTAGTTACCGTGCCAGACCACGCCCATGGCATCGGTATCATGGAAAGGGATGGTGATTTCAACCCTGACGGAGAATCGCGGATTGTCTTTTAGCTTCATGTCTCAGGCCCCTGTTGCGTTGGCGGCGGTGCCGCCAACTGCCAGAAATCGAAAAAATTAAACCAGTCGAGCGGCGCCAGCAGGCAATAATGCTCCAGCCGGGCGGCATAGCGGTCCACCGCATCCTGCAACGCCTGTTGGCGCTGCTGACGGGGTAATGACAGCGGATCGGCAAACGGCTCGAAATAAACGTTCAGATGTCCCTGCTGTTTGAGGCCGAACATCAGGTACACCGGACAACGCAGCGCAGCGGCCAGAACAAAAGGCCCCTGCGGGAAGGGCGCCGGTTGACCAAGGAAGCGGCTCCACACCACCCTCGGTTGTTCACCACGCTGATGTTTTCCGGCCGACGTGCGATCGCCAACGATCGCCACCCACTCGCCGGCGTCGAGTTTGTCCTGCAGACGCATGGCGGTTTCAGGCCCCAACGACGTCACGGGGATCAGGTTAAGATTGGCGCGAGGATTCACCTCTTTCATTACCTGGTTGAAACGTTCGGCATGTTCGGTAAATACCAGGGCATTCACCTTGACGCCAGAGTCCAACTCACCCAAAGCGCGACAGGACTCGATATCTCCCAGATGCGACGCCAGGATCAGCGTACCTTTGCCGGAAGCGATCTGCCGTTCGCAGGCCGCAGGATCCACCAATCGAACGTCGTGAAGTTCTCCACGCCAGCTCGCCAGCTTGTCGAGCATCGCATCGCCAAAACGCATAAAGTGCCGAAAACTGCTGAGCGGCGTGGGTAAAGGTTGTTGCCGACCACGGGCAAACTGCTGCAGACGTTGCAGATAATCACGCGAAGCTTCTCGTTGGGCACGCCCGGTCAGCCAGAAATAGCCGATCACCGGGTACAGCAGCCATTGGAAAGCCCGGCGGCCAAACACCCGGTAAACCTGAAGCATAAGTCGGATCCCCCACAACCCATGACGCTCCTGAGTTGTCGACCAATGCTGTGCTTTCTTCACCTGTTGGCGCTGACGCAGTAAACGCGGAATGCGAGGCAACATGCCGAAAAACAATCGGGTGTGCATCCAGGAAATACGCAAGTTGTCGCGCAGCGCATCGAAATGAGAAACGCCATCGACAGGATAAGTGACGCGTGTCGGCAAGAAACGGCTTTGCATCCCCTGCCAATACAGCCGAACCATCACTTCGGTATCGAAATCCATGCGTTTGCCAAGCGGTTGGCGTGCCGTCAACGCCAGCGTCGGTGCCACCGGGTAAACACGAAAACCGCACATACTGTCCTTTAAGGACAGAGACAGGGTTTCGATCCACACCCAGACATGAGTGACGTAACGCCCATACAGGCGCGCTTTGGGTACCGAGCTGTCATAGACTGGCCGGCCGGAAATCAGACTATCCGGGTGTGCGCGTGCTTCGGCAATCATTGCCGGTATATCACTCAGTTGATGCTGACCGTCGGCATCTACCTGCAAAGCATGGCTGTAGCCCTGTCTCTGAGCCAGTTGCAGACCGGCGATCACCGCTGCGCCCTTCCCCTGGTTTTTTTCCAACCGCAACAGGCTAACCCAGGGCAATTCGGCGGCCAGCCGCTGTAGCGTTTCGGCGGTGGCAGCGGCGCTGCCGTCGTCCACCACCAGGCAAGGCAGGCCATAGCCAGCCAGCGATGTCAGCACCGCTGCCATCATCTGCCCGTGATTGAAACAAGGGATAAGAAGACAGGGGGAGAATGGAGCGCTTACTGACATAACGAGATCTTGCCGCTGCTGGCGGTCGCCTCACCGACACGATAACTGAACAGCAGCTTGTGCCGTTCCGGTTGCCATTCAAGCTGCAGCAACACCCTCTGCCCCGGCAGTAACGGTTGTTGAAACTTGACCACCTCGATCCCTTTGAATCCGGCCTCGATAGCCAGCAACTGACGGGCATACTGCATGACCCAGTTCAGTTGCGTAACCCCCGGCAGGATCGGATGTTGCGGAAAGTGGCCGCGAAACCAAAACAGTTCAGCGGGCAAATGCAGCTGCAGGCTGGCATGGGTGGCATCGCTCACCTGCTGTTGCAGCACCTCAGGTTGCATCATAAGAACAGCTCCTGTAGCTCAGCATAGGCGCGCTTGCCCTGCGGATTAAGCGGAATGGCGTCGATAATGCGCCAACTGCGCGGCAGAGCCACCGGCTCAAGCCAGCCTCGCAGCGCCTGATGCAGTTCACGGGTAAAAGCCCCTTCGGACAAGGTTTGTCGGCGGGCCTCGCCGTACGGAGATAGCACGACAACCGCCACCAGCAGCGTGCGTCCTCTTTGCTGCTGCGTTAGCACGGCAGCATCGGCAACCTCCGGCAGGGCCACCAGGCGACGTTCCACCTCGGTTAACGACAACCGTTTCTCTTCCAGCTTGATAATACGGTCGGCGCGGCCATTTAACTGGAATTGTCGACCATCCGGCGCCAGTTCGATAATGTCGCTCAGCAATGTTTTACCCGTATCAGGTATCAAGGGCGACTCAACCTCAACCTGGTTGTCAGCATCCAGCCTTAACCTGACGCAAGCAAACGGCTGCCACAGGGCAATGTCCCGGTTTTGCCTGCGCCAGGCCAGTGAACCGGTTTCCGTGGTACCGTAGATTTCCAGTGGCAATACCCCCAGCATTTGCCGGGCAAGCCGTGCTTCCACCTCGGATAACGGGCCGCCGGCGGAAAAAACCTCAACGCACTCGGCCAGCGTCAAACGATTATCCAGGCGCTTGAGCCATGCCGGGCTGCTGACAAACACTAAACGCCGGCCCTGATGTCGGGCAATCAACTGCTCTTGGTATTGCGTCAACTGCGCATCAAACGGCAGACCAAAAGCCAGCGGCAGAAACAGCCGGAAGCTCAGGCCATACATATGCTGATGGGATACCGATGCAACGACGCAGCACCCTCGTAAGGCTTCACCAAAAGCGGCTGCCAACAGTTCGCTTTCACGGTCCATGCAGGCGACGGATTTGCACACCGCCTGCGGTTGGCCGGTCGAGCCGGAAGTGTAAAGAATAAAACGAGGATCCTCAGGCCAGGCGGGCAGCGCGATATCCTCACAGCCGCCCTCGCGTACCGGCAAAACGGGCACGCCAGGATCGAGAGGCAAATCGGTCAGTAGCGCATCGTAATCCGCTCGTTGCTCTTTGAGGATAGCTTCTCGCTGGTGACCAAAAATCACCGGTAGCCTGCCGGCATACAACGACGCCAGCAAGGCGACGGCGAAGCGATAGCTATCATCAAAGCACAGCGCCCAGCGGCGTTCTTCCCTGCTCGTCAGTACTGCGATCAATGCGGCAACGTCACGGCGAAATTGGCCGAGACAGAATATCTGATCGCCACGCCAGGCGATCGGCACCGAATCATCGCGCTGCGTGCTGAGCCAGCGGTTCATTGGCAAACTCAGGCGTGCCGGATCCTTTTCCTGACTATCCATTCAATACCCATTAATGCCCCCATCAGCAGATAGCTGATGCCGCCGTTATACAGCGTCCAGAGTGTGATATCACCGGACAGACAGGTTGCCAGCGCTATCGCACCGTTAACAATAAAGAACCCGCACCACACCTGAGTCACCCGGCGAGTATAAACAATGCCGGCAGCGTCCAACTGCGGTTCCGTTATCCGGGCCAATCGCTCCACCACCGTAGGCGGGGCAAACAGCGAATAGGCAAACAGCAGCAGCAGTATTGCGTTGACCAGCACCGGGTAATACAGCAGCCAGTGGCTCTGCTTTAACGCCCAACTGGCGAGCGCCAGCAAGATGCCCACCATGGCCAAGGCTTTTCCCAGCCACATCTGTTGGCGCAGTTTTCCGCGCAACATCAGCAGGCGCAAGCTAAAGACACCCACCAACAGCGGTGCCAGGAGAGCGGTTCCCCAATGCGTCAGGCCGACCCAAACCGCCAGCGGATACAGCAACAGCACCAGCCAGACTGCGCCCTGCAGCAACCGCAACAACGGGGTCAGAAAACGACTCTCCACCTTGGCCCGCAGCCTTAGCTGTCTGACTTCAGCAGTTCATCAATGGCGTCAACCACGTCTTGTACGGTTCGCACCGACTTGAACATTTCCGGTTTGATCTTTTTGCCGGTCGTTTTCTGCAGGTGCACCACCAGGTCCACCGCATCGATGCTGTCTAGCTCCAGCTCTTCGTACAAACGCGACTCTGGCTTGATGTCATCGGCATCCAGCTCGAACAGTTTGACCAGCAGCGCCTGAATTTGCAGGTAAATTTCTTGCTTATCCATGAAAACCCCTTATTGGCTACGCTGTGCAGAAACAAACTTCGCCAGCGTTTCCACGGAATAAAAGTGTTGGCGCATATCCTGGCTCTCAGCCGACAGCACCACGCCGTAACGGTTCTTTAAAGCCAGCCCCAGCTCCAATGCATCAATGGAGTCCAGACCCAGTCCATCACCAAACAGCGGCGCTTCGGCGTCAATCTCCTCCGGTGTCATACCTTCAAGATTGAGCGTATCAATGATCAATTGCTTGATTTCGGTGCTCAATAAATTCATTACGCTATTTCTCATTATTTATAGGTTCTGACTGTAAAGCGTCAGTTAAATGCTGGGTTAATCTTCTTGCCGCAAGGGCGGGCGAAACATCATTTGCATGAATGAATGCGCGGGTGTCGATCTTATCCTGAACGGTGATCCGGAACTGCGGTTTTACCGCCGGGATCTTATACCATTTACCCTGCTTCGTCAGCATGGGGGGCTGGCAGTGGATATGCACAATACGTATGCTACACTGACCGCGCAGCGCAATATTGGCTGCTCCTCGCTGCAGGGCCAGAGCCTTGCCTGGTGTGGTGCGGGTGCCCTCCGGGAAGATTAAGATTGTCCCCCCTGCAGCCAGTCTTTGTCCGCACTGTTCCAACAATATATCCGACTGCGCATTGGCCAGATACCCGGCGGCCTTGATCACTCCGCTGACAAACACATTGCTCAGCAAAGCCTCTTTCACTATGCAGTCGCAACGTGGCATTTGCGAAGCCAATAACACGTAATCCAACAGGCTGGGATGATTGGCGATCACCAAACAGCCGCGATCTTCGCGAAAGCGCTCCACATTGTCGAAATGGTAGTCCAGTACGCCGAAAAACCTCGTGGTAGCCAGGAAGAAACGGAAACTGTGGCGGATAGAACTTTGTGTCAGTTGGTTGCGACGAGCAGGATCACGCACTGCAAGACGCATAAGATTAAACCAGACACCGGACAGTAACAGACCGCCCAGGCCAAACAGCGAGAAACAAAAACCCGTAGCTATAACCCGCCAACAGCGGTTAAACCATGAGGATTGTTCCGGCGTACTTTCCGCTGGCATCGCCTTTTCCATCAGCGCCCCCACACCCAACCGTGCCGCTGACCGGGGACAGTGAATGCATCATCAACGCCAAGCCAACCCCGCAAGAATGCCAGACTCTGTGGCTCCTGACGGTTAGCCTGAATCTGCGCCGACTCAGCAATCTTGCAGTGCAACGAACCGCCGTTTTCCAGCAACAGGGCGACGGCATAAGGGAATGTATTTTCTGGCGCGAAAGGCCGGTAGACATCCGGTACGGTACCGTCGAAATCAATTAATAACACCCGTTGCGCACTGCCCGTAGCTAACAAGGCTTGAGCCTCTATCATGCCCTGCTGAAAACTGTCCTCGCCGGCAGCCAACGAGGTGGTCGGCAAGGTGTTCTTCGCTATAATCGTTAACCATCCCGCCGCCGTGTTATGCACCGACATGGCAAAATCTGTTGGCGATAGCGGTTGTTCCTGATGCAGGTGTTGAAGGATCTTGTGCGTCCGCTCCAACTCACCATGCCGACTGGTGAAGATCGCCATATCTGCCTGGTGGTCATGCAATAAGATCAGCCCGCTCTCTACCGCCAAACGCGCTCCGGCGCTCATTCGGCGCAGCGACATCATGGGGATATGAGAACAGGTAGGCAACGAGCCCTGATATTCGGAGGCGAGAAAGTCATCTGATGCCCATTGACGCCATGCTTCACGCGTTCCACGATCGGGAGCCATTGCCCACCAACTGAGTATATTCATGTCGCCCGCCATTAATGGTATTACCGGTCAGAAAAATTCCGTGGCTAAATCTATTATATTTAATCCTGGATTGCATTCCCAAAATTCCTATTTTTAGCTGAAATCCTCGATTAAACGATTAGGGTTATTTATCGACATAACGTCGTGAGACTTGAGCGCAGAGGGAATTATCACGATGAAAAGCAGCAATATTTGTCGAAAATCTCCCGGAGGAGTATCTTATTGAAGGGTAAGCATACATAACATCTCATGTATGAATATTACACATCTAAATAACGAACACTCATGGAAAAGAGTATGAAACCTTTAAAACTCATTTTAACTGGTGTATTCGCAGCGATTTTGGTCAGTGGTTGTGCAGGCACAGCGCCAGTAAAAAACGTCAGTCAAAACGTTGCAGGTAACCACAGTAATGCGCAGGTGCGTCAGGCCATTCTCGCCGCCGGCTTGAATCGTGGTTGGATCATGAACCCCGTCAATGACGGTGTGATCGATGGCAAGATCTTACTGCGTGGTCATAGCGCCGATATTCGTATCAATTACAATTCAAATAGTTATCAGATTAAGTATATCACCAGCAGTAATATGGATGCCAAAGAGGGAAATATTCACCCAAATTATAACCGCTGGGTCGCCAACCTGGATAAAGATATTCAGCTGGAACTGGCCCGTCAGAATATCAAATAACGCTAAAGCAAGAGGCTGCCCGGAGAGAATAATATTGCCGGGCATATTATTCTTTATATTGGCGTTTAATTCAGATAATTATTTATCAAAGCAAACTTTCACCACATAAATCACGTAGCGAACGGTATTCCCTTGAATTTTGCATATGAAAAAGCCCTGAGTCAGAGACTCAGGGCTTATCAAATAAGTGGCGGAACGGACGGGGCTCGAACCCGCGACCCCCTGCGTGACAGGCAGGTATTCTAACCAACTGAACTACCGCTCCACCGATTCTTTTACGTCACATCTTTCGATGTGGGCAAAACCGCGCTTGGCGATCCTGCTCATTACCAGTCGTCAGGCTGATAACGTTTATTTGATGCCTGGCAGTGTCCTACTCTCGCATGGGGAGACCCCACACTACCAT
>NZ_JACJFQ010000054.1:0-17611 GCF_014164835.1 Serratia sp. OS31
GGCCACAGGTAAAACGAGTACTTGTGCCGGTAAAAACAGAAGTGCTTTCTTTAAATTCCATACCTATTATCGTCAAGACACAAAAATTCACTAACAACACTGAAAAGAAAATCCCCACTTTTAACGTATCTATTTCAGAGAGTTTATCAAACTCTATTTCATCAAAGTGGAGTACAGGCGGAAGCTTTAAAGTTGGTCAGAAATTCACTTATGGTGTGAGTTTTGGCGTAGAAGGAAAAGGAGAAACATCAATTGAGTATACTCAAAACTGGGGGATTGAAGGAACTAAAACAAAAACGTTCACTATTGGTTCAACATCGGGTGTCTCTGTTCCTTTAGAGCCTGGTGAATCAGTCATAAGTGTGTTAAAAGCAAGTCGGGGAGTAATGAAGGTTCGAATTCACTACCAAGCTTATCTTGTTGGTTGTGCAGCTATAAACTTTAAGAAAAAATATCAAGGCCATCATTTTTGGGGAGTAGATATACAAAGTATCATGCAATCAGCGGGTATAACTAATGCCATCAACACAACAGAGGACATTGAGCTCGAGTATTATTCTGATTCAGAAATTATTGTGAAAGATGCCAATAATGAAGTAACGCTTACCAGTTTAAAATTTTCTGACTTAGAGGCTAATATGGCCAGCCCTGTAATAGATTGATGCGTTTGTATAATTCAATGCCCGATGAGATTCATCGGGCATTGTTAATTTTAACTATCGATGTGGTCACCGTGTATTGTATGTAACCTCGTATTCCTCATGAAATTAGCTGTCTAATTAACAACAAAAAGAGGCATGCCAAATAAAACCGTCTTGCTCTCGACAGCATGTGACCCGGTTAGTTTATTTGCAACATCCAAAAATAAATTTTATCAAGCATTATTTCACCACGAGAATATTTTATTGGCATGATTTAGTTGGAGGACCACAGAGGTATAACACTCATTTTTTGAAGCTATTTGATAGTTTTTCATTGCCAAGGTAAAGTCAGCGGTCTTCATGTTTTTTATGTGTAAAATAACCAGGCCGTTCAGGATTGCTGCTTAATTTTTCTCATTATAAGGTAGCCTATCAACAAGGTTAATAAACCAACCATTCCCACGATGCATGTCATGATGACATCCAGGATGAAAAATGGGTCATAAATTATTTTCGCACCGTTTAAATACAGCTGGGTTAAATTAACCATGCATAACACAGAGAAAAAAAACATAGCAATAAACGCTGACAACCCTCTGCGAACCTTACTGTTTTTAAACTTAAAAATCACAACCAATGCAAGAGTACTTAAGAAAAATTGTATAATAAAATAAACCACCATCATCACACCTCAGGATGAAGTTTAATATTAAATTTAAAACCCCGTTTTTGGAGTTATATTAAAGATTTTAGATCCAGGGGAACGACTCTGGACACTACATAGACTGCTGGATTCTATCTACAGTAGTTCATAACCATTAGACGTATTATGCCTTTCATAACAATGTCATCAGAAAACTTAGATATCCTGTTAGCGAAACGTCAATCATACAGTGATTTAAACGTGTCGGTCACTTCACTGATAGTCATACATCAAGTCTCCAGTAACAATATATTGTTATAAAATTTTTATAACGAATTCCGGCTTTCTCTTTACCAGTTGCGGTTAGAATGTTCGCCGCAATAGAGTGGAATTTGGTGCGCAGGGTGCCTAAAATAGGCTGTATGCGGAATAAATACGACCCTTTTGAACAGAGCGTGTACTGGCATTGTTCATCTCAGCAGCTTTTATAACCCGGGTCAAAAATCCATTTTACTGTTACAACAGAGGAGAGTTATTTCAGCCTTGAAATCAGTAACGTTTTTGATTCAGAAAAAGAACATCTCCACAGAGAAAAACATGCAGATATTTGATGTGAATATCAAAATTATATATACAAAATCACGGACATAAGCTAAACCCCCATGTCGTCGAAAAGTTTCTCGATATGACTAGCTCACCAACGTATACACGCATGCGATTCTTTGTCATACACCACTCGAATCCTCCAGATATACGCTTAATCACAGTTATGTTCTCCCATTCTTTTTGATACTGCGCTTTACATATAAGCGTATTATTACTGTCATAACCGATGTAAGCGCCATGAGAACTAGCCGGCGCTGCACGACAAATAAAACCAAGGTAACCGTTCGTCTCTACACATTCAAACCGTTGGAATTCGTTATTCTCCCACACCCTCATTGATAAACAACCCGGATCGACATGGTATTGACTCTGTACCGTTACCGCATCTATATCTCTATCATGAATTAACGGATATTTATGAATAGCATAAATCTTTCCTGGGATAGGCATGTCATTTCCAGTGATCACTTGTCACCTCTTACCTTTATCCAAATATAGCATGATAAATCTGCAACCAGTGATTGGCATTCGTGTGTCTGTATTACGTAAAAGATATGGTTTTTAATGACGATCGAGAGACCAAGCGCCAGGGCCAGTTATAGACAGTAATAAAAAACCACCTGTGATGCTGATATTTTTATAGAAATGAAGCATGTTAGCTTTCATGGTGACGATATCACTGAACATATGCCAATAGGCATGACCAACAATGCCAGCCCCCACCGTGTATAACGCAAAAGCGAGCGCAATTGGTCGTGTAAAAAAACCTAAAACGATCAGAATCGATGCGCCAACTTCCATTAAAACTGCAATCGTTGCTGCGAAAGTAGGTACAGAAACCCCTAACGACGCCATGTAATGTACAGTTTCATTAAAACCCGTCAATTTTGGATAGCCAAATAATATAAAAAGTATAACAATCAATACACGAGCGATGAGTAAAATGAAATCTTTATAACGACTAAGACTGAAGTATCTTAAACCACCCATTGAACATCACCTATACAAAAAAACGGCTTATAATATATATCCCACGCAGAAGCGCAGAACATCTGCTCTAGCCACCAAATAAGACTATTGACAACATATCATTGCACCATAAATATTCAATCAATTCCCCACCATTCCTTCATCTAATAATAGACAAAAACCTCTTTTCCCCATTCCCCCAATGAGTATATGAGGAATCTCAGTCAGAGCCGACAGATTACTGCCTCCCAGTCACTCGGTTACCAGGTGATCATCATGGCGACAGTATCGCTATAGGTTCCAGCAGCCGGTGTCAAGCCGGACATCGGAACACGGCCGTAAACAATCAGTGGAACTGCGGCGCCGGTCCCCACGCCAGTCAACGCATTGGCACCACTGCCCCAGGTGGTGGTACGCGCTGCGTCCTGATATAAATTGTAGTTAATAAAAGCGTCCGCCGGGCTGGCCATGCGACGCTGGGTACCCCCTGTTACGTGTAGACCATTGTCCAGCGCTACCGTGTAGTCCGTCCCGTCGGTGCAAGTCAGGGACAACGTGCCAGCCCCTCCGGCACCGGTAGCACTGGCATCGATAATGTTAGCCAGCGACGAGTAAGTACCGAAACTGATGGAGCCGAAATCATTGACCGAACCACTGCTGTCACCCCCATCTACAACGCAACCCGCCCCAATGGTCAATGTCACGCCCAGCGAGCCCTGAAGGGTACCCGCCGCGTTAGCGGCACCGGTGACAGACAGCAGACTGACTACCGAACTCAATACCATTACAAACGTTTTCATCTTAATACCCCTTACCCTTCGAAAGAATATTCACTAATACACCGCCACGCCCAGAACATTGCGCACTTTCATTGCCTACACGGATAATGAATAGAATAATAAACCTCGCTTGTCATGGTAAAGGCTGACATTTTATTCATTCACCAACATCATGCACACTTATCCCATGACGGTAAAAGATCAATAATCCGTAGATGCAGCTGACGATGTCCTGACCTGACTTTTTTAATCACTTTTCGGCTTAAAATGGTCTCTTTCTTGTCTCGATGAATATAATTCAACACCCCAGTCGCTTGCGCTGGGCTGATTTTGAATGCCCTGCTAATGTCCTCTCGCGTCACCGCCCCCCCTCTTAATATCGCCCAATGGGCCACGGCAAGGTATAACGCCGGCGCCCCAAGGTAAGCAATCTCTTGAGGAAGGCAATAGTCACCGTGATTGGCTTGCTTCCCTGACACCACATTGCCTTTTTTCATATACACTCCTGTAATTATGCTTATTCCTTAAAAAATGCCTAACAACCTCAACAAGACCTTCAAGAGGGGGGCGAAAAAGCTAAAACTGATACGCCTTCGTGCTGCTGGCTAAAAAGTCAAACACCAACGCACCATGTGGCGCTAACAGAGGGCCGACAAAGGCTTTAAACGCATCATGTTGAGGGTCAACATATGCAGGCTCATTCACGATAGGTGCACCAACATAATAGTTTCGGTCACCTTCTGAAGAAAAGGTCACAATAAAAGCTTGTTCATAGCCTTGCCCTGCACCTTCCCCGCTACTCTGAGGCCCCTGAATAATGCTCTGTATATAGGGTGCCGTGCCGCCCGGGCGCATTGAGTACCGCAAGGCCATAAAACGTCGAATAACCTCCTCCTTCTGTTCGGGTGTCACAATGGCTGCATATTTGAATAAAACAATGTGTTTCATTGTGCCCCACTTATATCCCGGAGAAGTAAATGTTTTGTATCCGACTTTTTGCGCTTCATTTCTTAGCGAGGCTTCAATACTCGATGATGCAACAGATTGAACACTGAACATCCCCATCATCACCATGAAAAATACTCTGACTAACATGAGTTATCACTCCGTGTTATGGCTTCACCACCTTGAAATGCAGAGGCAACATCGCCCGAAAGAGAAAAGGCGAAACCACCCCCAATCGCATGACACTAATTGCTTCGTTGATTGAACTTTCGCTTCATCCCGATTATCGGCTCCCCTTTCGTCATGTGAATCACACACAAACATTGCTCTTGCCCTATTTTAGGGTCGGGTTGTGGTTTGGGGTTATCTGGGGCAGCCATAAACACAACCAAACTGACCGCCAGCATACCGGCGGAAGAAGTCATAAACATGCTTTTCAATTGTTCTTTCATGAACATGTATACCTTCATCCATTGATGAAATTTTGTTACCCTAACAAGTCAAGCCACAAAAAAAGAAGGCGCTTTTT
Source organism: Serratia sp. OS31 (assembly GCF_014164835.1). Classification (NCBI taxonomy): domain Bacteria; kingdom Pseudomonadati; phylum Pseudomonadota; class Gammaproteobacteria; order Enterobacterales; family Yersiniaceae; genus Serratia; species Serratia sp. OS31. Next base: position 5,113 of record NZ_JACJFQ010000054.1, read on the forward strand.
TTGGGCTGACCACCAAACCAATCAGTGCTCTTCTTGTGGCCGTGATGCTGCTGCATCAACAATACGGATGTTATATACCATGGTCGAACCAGGGGGAACTTTCGGCGGCAACCCTCTGTCGCCATACGCTTTTTCCGGAGGAAGCAATAACACCAAGCTACCGTGGTTCTGTAATTTCTGCAGAGCAGCCTTAAAGACCGGCGGATAATCCTTGAGTGGCTGCGTCACCACTTTTCCGATGGTTTCCATATCACTCACCACCGTGCCATCTGGCAAACTTTCCTTCATGATCACTGAGACCTCATCGTTTTCTCCGATATCGCCCTGGCCGGCATACTCTATTCGGTACCACATCCCATCGCCCAACGTCTGCACCCCTTGTTGCTGACGGAAGGTCTTCACAAACTGTTTTCCGGCCGCCTCCGCTTTGGCTTTTTGCACCTTCAGGGTTTGCTGTACCCGCACTGAACTATCAAACAGCGCCTTGTTACGGCCTTTTTCATCCAAGCGATAAGTATTATTCAGCGCATCAACCACCCCCTCCTGCACCCAACGTAACTCCAGATCAGCCCCCTGAGATTGCCGTTCCTGGAACAGTTTGAGCACATCACGTCCTAGCGACGTACCCACAGCATACGCCTGCTGACGCAAAGCACTGTCTGGGGCACCCAACGACGTCTCTTTCATCTGTTTTTTAAGTGTATCCAGCGTATTTACTAACGCACTCATTTCACCCGCTTTCAATTCGAGGTTTTTTTCCCCCTGCGCAATTTGAGTCGTTTGCTTTTCTATGCGCAGCTTCATTTCCGCCAATGAGGCTTTTGCCGTTTGCAGTTCCGCAGATTGTGCCTGTGCGACCCGGGCATTTTCTTTTGTTTCCTTCATCAGATCCGTCAGTGCCTGACTTTTCTTCAACAGATCATTTTCCAGTTGTTGACGCTGCTTCTCTGCTCCCAATAACTGTTGCTGCACCACGCTCCGGTTACTGCTCAACTGGCTCGACAGCTGTTTCTGTTCTCGCAGAGATTCCGTCATCTCTTTAAGGGCCTGGTTATTGCTGGCCAATGCCTGATTTTTCCCCTGCAGCTCCGCGCTCAACGATACACGCAGTTTCTCCCCTGCCTGCTGCTGCTGCTGCTCCGCATTCACTTTGCTGGTCAATTGAGCCACTTGCTGTCTCAGCGTTTTCAGTTCTTCCTCTCGCGCTTTCAGCGCCTGAGTTGACGAAGCCGCCTCCTGCTGCGCATGGTTATACTGCAGTGTGATCGCCGCAACCTGTGCATTAAGCGTTTCCAGTTGACGCTGATGTTGCTTGATCTCCCCCTCACGCGCTTCCAGCAGCTTCCGCGCTTGGTCAGATTGTTGCGAACCTGCAGCCTGACGTTGTTCGAGTTGCTTCAAACGCGACTGGAGCTGAAGCAACTGCCTTTCCTTTTCCTGCAGTGACGCCTTTGTCACCGAAAGCTGTTCAAGCAAGACCATATGTTCTTTACGCTCCGTCTCTTCTTTTTGTTGCTGAAGGGACTGACCGTTCGCCTGGGCACGTGAAGCTTGCCTTAACCGGGTCAACTCGGCCTCCTGACGCCCCAATTCAGCTTGCTGTGTACGCAGGGTTTTCATCAACCGGCTAACTTCCCCTGACCTTGTCGTTCGACCTGGGGAGGGCGGTACGACTGACTTTGATGTGGGTGCCGCAAGCAATGCGGGGATATCGCCTGCATCCTGATTGGCCAGCGACTCCAGCGTTTGCAAGGCGTTGTCTTGGGGCGGTTCAGCATGTGCCAACCGTCCCACATTCAACGCCCCCAAGACTAGCAAGACAGTGGCTCCTGCCCGACAATAACGGCACCCCATTACTGCGAGCCTTTGTCAATACGACGGACCAACGCATTCATCACTTGATGTTCAATCTCTGCACACACCTGTCCGGTCTTGAACTTGTAAAGCGCATCCACCGTATCGCGCGTTCCAACCCCGACCTCCCCCCTCACCGAGCTGTACTGCGAAACCGACGTGACCAGGCTATCGAAATAAGCTTTTTTCTGGCGATAGGTAGCCGGACTGATGACCCTTAACGAATCCAGCGCTTTGCGGCACTGGTCAATGGACAGTGATGTGCGAGTCGTGGTCGAGGCGGTAGATATCTCTGATGGCAAAGGGGGCGGAGCAACCGGTTGCGCAGCCTGAGATACATCCCCGGAAGGCGTGCTATTGACGGAAATAGAGTCAGGTTCAGCACACCCTCCCAATACCATAAACATCAGAACCAACACTGAGCGAAAACACCGATGCATTGCATCCCGCAGGCGAACAAACTCAAAAATAGCTATCACAATCGACCTCAAGTTATTCATGAACGTTTTTAATTAACACACGAAAAACGATTATTCCCACAGGCGCAGGACTATTTTTTGTGACCTTGACGTAATTTACGCCGCCAGACCCATCGAGCATGTTGAATCAAAGAAAAAAGGCAAACTACCAGAAGTATCACAAGAATTGTCACCCAAACTTGTATATGTTCATGCATATTTCCCCCTCCTGTAATATGGGGAACCTTGGCCGTTCCCCTCTCACCAGACTTTACTTATTGGAAACCGTTACTGTGACTCTGCGATCAGGGGCTAAACATTCAATCAGTGAACGGCGCTGAAGCCCGTCATGGCACTGCGCATCAGTGACGGACTCGGTTGCACCGCGCCCCTCAGTATGGATCATGACTTTCGGCACGCCCGCCTGGTGCAGACTGGCCGCCACAGCATCGGCCCGACGTTGAGAGAGACGCTGGTTATATGCTGGGGTTCCCAGTCGGTCGGCATGCCCCACCACCGAGACCTGCATGTTGTCGGTGCGTTTTACTTTTTCCTGCAGCTGCTGTGCCAGTTGAGAAATATCCCGTTGTCCTGCCGGTGTCAGCACGGTAGAGTTAAACCCAAAGAGGGCATCGGCGCTTAATGTAAAGGTCCGAGGCGCTGACGCCACCGGGGCAAGCTGAGACACCGGCGTCAGCACAGGAGCCGATGCCGGTTTACCTGCAAATCGGTAGACAATGCCGAGGCTGGTCTGCCCATTATCAAGCACGACGCCGTTATTTCCCCCCTCCCCCACACTGGCCACATATTGGTACTCCAGGCGTAAGGCAAGTGCATCACTGAGCGCAATCTCCGTACCTAATGCAGCCAGTGGGCTAACCCCTGTGTCGGCTGAAGTGTTTCCCGCCTGACGCGCTTCGGAGCGCCAGCCCATCGCACCGGCCCGGGCATACACTGACCAATCAGGGGTGAGGGGCGCACTTAATTTGATACCTAGCTGAATGCCGTGGTTACTTTGGCTGATCCCCGGCGCCTGGCTGCGTCCGATATGCGCATTTCCCAGGTAATCGTACCCACCTTCCACGGCGAGCCAGTCCGTAAACTGATAGCCCAGAAAGGCCCCACCGCCAACGCTGCTACCGGTCAGCCGGGCGTCCTTACCGGCACTGGCAGGGAGAGAGACATTGTAATAATCAGACCAGCTGGCCTTGGCACCCAGATAGGTATCCCCGGCTTTTGCAGCATTGGCAGCCGGCACTAACACCACCCCCAAGAGAACTCCAGGCAAGAAACAGGCCAGCCCCTTGGCGGATTTATTTTTCAAGCGTTCCATGTATGAACTCCACGAATTATTTAGACTTAGTCATTATTTAATGTGCTGACCGATAACAGCCATATATATTCATTCTGACATTAAATAGAACTCACAGGCATGGGTAATAAAGGCTGAACAGAAAGCAAGATATAGAATCTGCTTTGTTGTTTTCCTGTTAGCCGGGCCATGCGAAATATTGTCACTTGGTTGAACGTGCCAATTGCTCACATCACAACAGGCCCCATTAGGCACAAAAATATCCGCACCTATACCCACCCTCCATGTCGGGCCCTGGTGCGGAATAATGGCCTCCCTTCATCTTATTAAGAACAGCGACTCTAACGGGGTTCAGATACCTACTGATAATTGAGCGTAAACTGGGCAGTGGCATTGGCGGCGCCGACGCTGACCACCGCTGGCGACGTCGTGGCTTTATAACGCGCAAAGAACTGCAGGTCATTATTGCCTGATGCCAGCGTCATCATGGCCGATGGCGAAGCCAGGTTAATGGGGTTTCTGTTGCTGTCTTCAATACGGATCCCCACACCACTGGCAACGCCGGTACCACCGTCAATTTTAAGCAGGGTATTATCATTACTATCTGCGGTACCGGAGAAGGTAATGGTAGCCTGCTTGGCGTCAGGGCAATTGAGTTTTAGGGTAAAGGGCACAGGTGGCGACATCCCGTCCCCTGCAAACTGATTGGTCCCCCAACGTCCAAGAATAACCGGTGGTTCAGTAGCCGCATCGCGCACGGAACAGCCTGCTTGACTAATGCTGCCTTCAAAATTGAGGAGGACTGTCTCCGCGCGGGCCGGCACGACCATCAGCATCAAGGCGGGCAGTGACAGGCAGAGGAAAAGAGCCAGGTTCTTGTTCATCATGTCTCCTCACTCATAGCTAAGGGTTAAGGTTGCAGACGCATTGGCTTGACCGGCGGTGACAGTGCCAGCCGTCTGGATGTAACGAGCAGTCCAGGGCAGCTCATATATACCGGTGCCGTTCACTTTATCATTCACGATAAATGGCTGATTCAGGGTAATGGGGCTATTGTTTTGCAGAATTTGCACCCCTACCCCGGTGGCTGTCCCCGCGCCATTAGTCAACGCAATGGCACTTGAGTTATCGGTGTCTACGGTCGCCGCGACCATGGCATTGACGCGAGCGCCTGCACCACAATTTAAAGTTACCGGCACTTTTTCTTCTCTGGTGGTTTTACCGAGACCGGTAAAGAAATCGCTTTGCCAATTATCGAGAGAGACATTGAGCGAGTTCTGGGACGTGAGTTCACACCCCGGAACCTGTATGGTTAAAGGACCCGTTGAAAAAACTCGAGCTCGAAGATAGAGATCAGAATCTTCCGTATAGCCTAATGAATCCGTATGAGGTGTGCGTCTAACTCGAACTTTAGCGTATGCAAGATCAGACGGCGGCATCCATTGACCGGGGGACACATCGCCAATCTTTTTCAACTCAACCGTGACAGATTCAGTATAGACAAAGTGCGTTACATTAGTTAGGGCATATGCCTGTACTATTCGCTCCACGGGACCGACAATGCCACCCATATTATCTTCGTTATACCATGACTGCGTAAAAGTGACTTGAACTCCCACACCAGGAATTGGAGTTTTAAAGAACCAGTGGTAACTCGACTCATCTCCAGGCACAATTGTATACCCTATGCGGTTTTCATAACCTCCTGCGATTGGACATATCATCTCATTGTGGTTGGAGAAAGTGTATTTCGCTATTTGCCCCCCAATAGGCAAAGAAGGTGGAACACTTATTGTTCCAAAATTAAACGGTAAATCAGCACTGCCTGCAGTTATATGACAGCTTGGGATTTTCGCCGCATAAGCATCCATACAAAAAGCAAACATCCCTAATAAAAAGGTTATCCGGGCGCCATAACGCCACTGACCGCGCTTCTTGTTCATGGGTAATATCATCTTGGTAGACTCATTGTTGATAACATTCATGGCAACCACTCTTTTTAATCTTCTCATTTAACCCGCCGACGACCACCCATGGTCCACGACAAATTACAGGTGAAAAAATACATTCATTCTTTTTTCACCCGACTTGAACATTACAGACACTGCATCTGAGTCTGCGCCGGCATCGCACCGCTTGTCTGGCCCGGTAGACTGAAGCTCGCACGACACTGTTGTGACGCACCACTACCCCACTTCGCCAGCACGCTGCCACTCTGCGGCACACCGCTCAGATACACCTGGCCGCCATCACCCACAATGCCACTGCTTCCCGACTCACCCACCAGTGACACCGTTGCACCGAACGGCACCGGCTGACCGCCCTTCATCAAGGTCATCAAAACTCGCAGACCAATCCGGGTTTTGTAATCCGCCACCACCACTGCACCTGAAGTTGGCACCACCGACTTCACGTTGCCGTCCATGTCCACATCCTCCGGCAAACTGGCCGGGTCAAGTGAGACCTGCGAACGGCGATACGGCGTCAGATACGGCACCACCGCATATCCACGCCAGTCGGTACGCACCCCCGTGTTGTTCATGACTTTTGCCCCGGCTGCCCCCGGCGCCCGTACGATGGCAATCGGCGCATTACCCGACAACGGCTGCGACAACGTTATTCCATTCGGGTGAACCACCACGGCCCCGTCGATACCGTAGTTGACCTGACGGTTGTTCGGGCTGTAGTTGTAGCCGCCCCGCACCGTTGCCAAGCGCCCCTGGTATGTCGCACTCGTCGACCCACTGTTCCCCACGCCTCGGGTGCCATACCCTTCCGACAGGCTGTAGCTCAAGTTGTTGTCTTCCAATGCCGTTCCGCTGATGCCCGTCTGATAGGTCGTCGCCCCACCTTTCGAATGCATCACGCTTGCGTTCGCCCAAGCTCGTGGCAACCAACGGTCCAGCGGAATACTGACGTTCAACGCCACCTGCTGGTCATTGCCCTCACCAAAGGGTTGCTTACTGTAGGTATATGCCACGCCGTACGTGATGTTGTCCCACGAGTTGTTGTAGCCAACGCTGATGTTCCGTTCAGTCCCCGGCGTATTCCAAAAATCACGCTGGTAGGCCGTCAAGGACAAGGAACCCCAGTCTCTCAACGTCTGCGAAAAGTTCACTTGCAACTTCGTCCGCTGGTTATATCGCGAGTTAAAGAAGTAACCTTCTGACTCTGACTTGTAGTTCAGGGCCTCATTAAAGGTGTAATACCCTTCCGTAGAATACCGATAGGCCGCGAGTGTCAACGTAGAGCCGGTGTCCAACACCGCTTTGGAATATTGGAAACCGTACGACTGCCCTTTCTGGCTTTTGCCATCTGACATCGTGGTGTAGGCCTGTTTCACATCTGCCGCCAATGACCCGATACCCCCCAGACTCACCCCTAACCCCAGGGCCAGCGAGTTATACAGATGGGATGTCTGGAACCCACCGTAAATGGTCAGGTCCCGCGGCAAACCGTACAGCATGGAGAGCTGCCCCAATACCGGTTCATCGTTATACTGGCTGCTTGAACGGTATTTCCCCACGGTGAAGGCATACTTCAACCGCCCCTCGCGCTGCATCATCGGCACACTGGAGAACGGCTGTACAAAACTGCGCTCCCGTCCATCTGCTTCCGTGATAGTCACCGTCAAGTCGCCACTGGAAGCCGTCGGATACAGGTCGTTCAACACAAAGGCACCAGGCGGTACATACGTCTGATAAATTACCGCCCCATTCTGCTTAACCGTAACCCGGGCGTTACTGTTGGCAATGCCGCGCACCGTTGGCGCAAAGCCACGCATGCTGTCCGGCAGCATGCTGTCATCGGACGCCAGTTGCGCCCCCCGAAACTGCACACTGTCAAAAACATCCGACGGCGTGTAGCTGTCACCCAGTGTCAATTGCCCTTCCACAGGAGGGACATCCCGCTGCAGATAGGTCTCATTGGAGTTCCAGTGCTGCTGCGTTTCCCCTTTACTGTCTTTATAAGCGCTCCAGACGCTGTTGTTACGCAAACGCCAGGCCCCCAAGTTTGCCCCTGAGCGCAACCCCAGAAAATAGTTGTCGCTACGCCCGCTATCGCTCTGTCCTCGCTGCCAGGAGTTGCCCCCGCTGAACTGATAACTGGTCATCAATGCCGGCACCCCTTCATCCCAGTATTTGGGATCGACAGCCCCGCGAGCCGTCAGGTCCATCAAGGCCTGTGGCACCGTGAGCTCCAATCGCTGCAGCGAAAAGTCAAACCGCGTGGTGGCTTGCGGAATGTAAAGCGGCAGGTCGGTTATCACCTTCCCCTTGTCCACACCTTGCAGCGCCGGCGCCGCCGCCAGCTTGACACCCCATTCATCAAGCTGGGCCGGTGTCAGTTGCGGCACCAGCTTGCCATCACTCCCAGCCACAAAGATGATATCTTGGGTATCCTGCAATTCCCCATTCATATACACGTCAACCCGGTAGGTACCAGGCGCCTGCCCTCCCGGGTCGGAAAACATCGACAGATCCTTGGGTACGCTCATCGGGTTGTCGATTTCCAATGCATACAGGTTAAACTCATCCCGCGCCTGAACGCCGGACGACAGGGTAGACAACGCCACTGCCCCCAAAACAAGAACCCCGCATGAACGCCGCGACGACGGTGGCACCGTGGACAATATTCTCTTCATACGCATAAGTAATCCCTCTCCCCTTTATTCTTTTTCATTGTCACTCAGTGGGTTAATTCACCATCGACGTCTGCGGCTTTGAGTACCCGCCATAATCATTGATTAGCTGCCAGCTCACCTGACCGCCGGTTCCCCCCGCCGGCAATGTGTAATGAGCGCTGCCTTTGGGAGGTAGCATGATGTTGCTGGTATCGACACTGGCGGCCCCCACTTTCAGGGAGTAGAAAGTCAAGTAATACGGCGAAGCATTGGTGACCTGAAGTGCATTTCCCTGACGTTGAAACGTCACCTGCGGATATAACTCGTCTTCGTGTTTGTTCTTAAGACTGTCCGGTCGATAGAATAATTTGATGCGCGACTTGACCGAGATTTGCAGCAGATTGGCATTCGTTGCGCTTGCGCTTGATGGCGTGGCTGGGATGGATTTCACGTTCAGCCAAAATACCGACTCCCGGTCTTCGGGTAATGCCCCGCCAGCCCGGATAATGCGGATCTGGTTTTCATTGCCGGCATCCAGTCGAAACAACGGCGGCGTCACAACAAAAGGCGGCTTAGCCCCCCCTTTTTGTTTGCCATCAGCGCCATCACTATCGACCCATGATTGAATAAGGTAGGGCGTTTTATCGGGGTTTTTTACCGAAATAGCGCTTTCTCGCTTGTTGCCGTCATATACCAAGCGGGTGCCGCCAACAATCACGCCTGCGTGTGCGCTGACGACATAAAGTCCAAGCAATAATGCACATACCCGTTGCAGTACTGTCGATTTTTGGTTCATTGCGAATCGCCACTCTGTTGTATTGTCTATTTTTTAGCCAAAATGAATACGTGAGATAAGGCGCAAAGGGGGGGCTTTGCGCCTTTAATAACTACTGCGCGTAAAATTTACGGGTAAATAATGGTGAAATCAGTGGTCGCATTCGCTTTACCGGCCACCACATCCGCTACGGTAGACTTGTAGCGAGCGGCCAGATTTAGTGTTGCATTACCGGCAGTGACTGGATAAATAGTGGTTGAGGTTTCACGCATTGGGATTGGTGTATTGCTAAAACCATCCAGCAACTCAATAGCTACCCCTTCCGCCACACCGGCTTCAGGGCTCAGCTTCAGCAAATCCAGGTTGGCCGGATCTTCCATGCCCTCAAAACGGATCTGCACGCTATTCAGCGTGGCAGGGCAGCCTGACAATTTAATCTGGAAGGAATGGGTACCACTTGTGGTCCCGGCCGTAGACTTGAATGAACTCCGTGCCACTTTACCCAAATCCACTTCCAGTGGGTTTGGCAAGCCCTCATTAACTTGACAGGTAGTATCGATAATCTCGCCAGTGAAGTGCACGGAACCATCAGAAGCCTGGGCGGCAGAAACCCAAGTTGCGCCACTCACAACCGTTGCCATAATCAGCGAAATAATTTGCTTTTTCATACTTTTAAACTCCATAACACAATATTTATCACCACCTCTAAGAGAAGTAAGTGGTGCCTGTCTGTTTGGTCCTCCCCTGGATTCTTATTGCGCTTAATTGGCAGGTTTTTGCCTTATCCCTCGAAAGAAGCGCACAATTAAACGAGACAATTAGGACCAAATTGTTCAGTTTGGAGTTTTCATCTAATTATTGTGAATAAATTAGTTTTTTAAACTTTTTATTGTTGTTTTTCTTGTTGCTTTGTTGAATTTTAAACCAATGCTGCTAGCAGGGGAGAGGGGGTAACGAGGGAGGGAGACCAGGGAGGGTCGATGAAATAGAGCGTAAATACTTAACGACTTGAGCGTCCTTGCATGAAAAATCCAATGTAAACATAGTGTTAAAATTAAAATCCACTAATGGATTATGAATGGAATTGACTTTTCTTGTTCTTGATTTAATCTTATTTACAGTTTGGTCCTAAGTGTCTTGTTTTTCTTTTAATCTCTTTGCCATACTCCTCTAAATCGCGCAGCATTACTCGCAGTATAAAGAACGGTGTGTCGGATATTTCGGTGTCCCAAATAATCCTGAATTAATCGTGTATCCGTTCCATTATCTGCCAGGGCATAACCACAGGCATGTCGCAACATATGTGGATGCAGCGGAACAGGTATATCGGCTTTTTGTCCATATTGCTTTAACAGATTATATATTTGTTGACGTGACAAACGCCCTCCTTTCTGTGAAAGGAACAACCATTCGCTATGCGCACCACGCCAATGTTCTCTTTGCTTCAACCATTGGCTCAGCAGCGTTATTTCGTTTTTTAATAGAGGGTGTATTGTGGAAAATCCTTTTTTGAGTCTGTTAATTCGAATGACTTTACTCGATAAGTCAACATCTGACAGCGTTAATGACGATAACTCGCTGACTCTAAAACCGTGGATAAAACAGATCTTGATCAGGCATTCGTCTCTGATGCCATGAACCCCCTGACGTGACGCGCTCAACAAGCGACTCACTTCATCATGCGTGAGGTATTTTCTTTTACTCAACGTTGTTACTCCTCGTTAGACAATGATCAACCACACGAAACAAGACACCGCGTAAATGTCGGTGACAGAGCATCATATACGGAGTTTTAGGTAATGTGTTGTTTAAACTCACATTTCAAATAAGAGTACCACATGGACACGGGTTTTATCTGGAGATAGAACGATGACAACACGGAATTTACATATCATACCGACCCCCTCTGAGCCCCTTTCTTGGCATCATTCGCATAAACCTCAGGAGGTCCTCCAAAGCCTGATACATCGTTTTAGTGATATTGGTCACACGGTTTCGTTACGGGAAGGTGAAACGCTGACGGCCAATGGGGACTTTTTCTGGCTCATTACCGAAGGAAGTTTTTCCCTCATCCGTCACCCCGATGAACTGCATCTCGATGCCGACGCAGCCCCCGCCATATTTGGCCTTAACGAACTGTTTCATCATGGCAGCACCCTCTTTCTCGCGGCCACAAAACCCTGTCAGATGTTGTGCGTGGCTTCTCATCAACTGTGGCGACACAAGCATGATCCCCAGCTCTGGTATGAATTAACCGTCCTGGCTATCTATCATTTACAACGCCTCATTTTGCATCATTCACAATTGGTCGGTGTCGATGCTTACACGATGGTACGTTCGAAACTCTTTGAGCTGATGTCGATACCCATTCAAGAACGAATGCATATCAATGTGCAGCAATATATTCGTCAATACACCAAGCTCTCACGCAGTGGTATATTGAAGATCCTCTCGGCCTTACGCCATGGCGGATATATCGATATCCAACGTGGGCGTCTGATGTCCATCAACCATCTCCCAACCAGATATTAGGTTAATATGGTCGTACACGAGCCTAAAATTACAGCATATCTTCCAGAGAGCCCCCCTCCCATACGTATTATCCTGATGGAGCCCTTGGGATTTTTGCGTCACAGTATGATGCTATTTATTCAGACATACCTCCCTCAGACTGTTGTCGTTGCTGCCGTTGACAGTCTGGCGACACTGAGACAGGTAATAAGAAAGACGCCTTTTGACTTTCTTATCATGGAGATACATGGAAAATCAGAAAGCATTATCGATTTTTATCTCTTTATGAAAGAAATTCAATTGCATTGGATCAACAAACCGTTTTTGCTTTGGAGCGAGATATCGACTCGTTTTGTACGACACTTGATAACTCAACATACGTTAAATGGGATCATAAAAAAATCAGATTCCTTGACATCTTTAATGTTTCAGCTGGAAAAAATATGTGGCTTCCTTCGAGAAGGTCCTGTGCACGTGGCCTCCATCGACTTTATAGAGCCTTATGATATCAGTCTGACACCTCAGGAGTCGCGGGCCATCAGTTATTTCATGACTGGATATAACTCCCATCACATAGCGAAAAAAATGAACTTAACAATAAAAACCGTCAGTACCCATAAACGTAGCGCCATGAGGAAACTCGGTGTAAAAAACAATGTCGAGTTATTAGCGTTGTATAAATATGCTTTTGTGATTTAAACATAATTTCCGCATGGTGAAAACACAGAGGTAATGTGGTATAGGAACCAAATAAAATAAAGGGGGATTCATGAGTGCGTATCTGAAGAGTGTGGGGTTTTATATTCTGTCCATAGCTATTTTTTTAATGTGTCTTTCTGGGTTGGCCGCAGTTGTTTTTTTATCTCATTTATCTAATTGAGACATTGTATGGGGAAGAGTTGATGATACCGTTAATGTTTGAGCAACATTACGTAAGGAGAGGATAAGCTGACCTTGAGGGGAAT
>NZ_JACJFQ010000055.1:0-16865 GCF_014164835.1 Serratia sp. OS31
GGTTATATCTATCAATGAATTGATTTAGGATCGGTTTAAACAAGCTGACACACTCCGTTCATGCCACTATAGTTAGCCCAACAAAAAATACAGAAAATAAAAAATAAAATACCCTACAAATAAAAAATACTCAGTTTAATTACTGCGGTAAAAACCTTTGCGTTTTTTAAAAAAAAACGACTCAAATGGAATGGGAATTTTATGATTTTTAATTTATTTACAACACCTGCCCTAATGATGACAAATAAAGAAACCACGACGCGCGGACTGTGCTTTTGTTTTTGCGCTTCAATGTTTTCTTTATGCCCTGCGCAAGCTGCCTCTCTCAGGATCTCCCCGGTAAATATCGAGATGCAGGCATCTCAGAAAGCAACCTCGTTAAGCCTGACTAACTCAGGCACCGAAGCCGTCAATTTGCAGTTACGCGCATTTTCATGGTCACAGCAAAACGGGCAGGATCGACTCACTGCAACCTCTGAGCTAATGATCAGTCCTCCTGCGGTCACCATCCCTGCGGGAGCCTCTTATACCGTTCGTGTGGCGCGCACTGCCGTGACGCCTGCGCCTTCGGAGTTAAGTTATCGCTTATTGATTGATGAGCTGCCCAAACCGGTTGATCCAAGAACCATCAATCCCGGTATTTCAATGATACTGAGAACATCCCTTCCGGTGTTTGTGGTCGACGACAAAGCCTTTGCCCAACTGGTTTGGCGTACCCGGCAAGACGCCGACGGAATACATACCGAAGTCCAAAACATCGGGAAGCGTCACGCTAAAATCAGCCAGCTCACACTGAGTCTCGACAATGCCTCTATCAGCTTTGGTAAGGGATTAAATAGCTACGTATTGGCAGGTACCTCTCGGCAGTTTACTGCGGGTCAACCCAATGCGCGGGTAAAGCTGGCAAAAGGTAAATCGGTGACCCTGCGCGCTAACGATGGCTATCTACCGATTGCAGAAACGCTTCATGCTCAGTAATCCAACTTCACACCTGCGTTATGGTGCTCGGAATGCGACACTGACCTGCTTGCTGTTCGGTGCTACGCCATGGGTTTGCGCCAGCCAGGTTGAGCCTGGACGCCAATCGCTGCTCTTGGCCATTATCCTCAATGGAACATCCACCGGGGAACTGCTTGCTGTTCAGCGTTTCCCCAATGGGTATTTCAGCGCATCTGCGGGCGATCTGCGCCTCTTACGCATAAAGATCCACGCGACCCTCGCGGATACGGCACCGCAGGTGCTGAATGAATTACCAGGCATTCGCGTGCAATATAATGAAGCGGCGCAAACCCTGGCATTGTCGATTCCAGAGAGCCAACTGAACGCCTACGCGGTCAATATTGGTGAGGCGAACCAGACGCCAGACTTCTCGCAGATGAGCGCAGCGCCGGCGGCTATCCTGAACTACGGCGTTTACCATAGTCGCGCCGAGGGAAAAAACCAGTTGGCTGGCTCAGCGGAGGCCTTATTTACCGGGTCCGCGGGCGTGGTTTCTACCAGTGGATTGTATAACGATAACGGCAACTATAACGGCCGCAAACAGGTGCGCCTTGATAGCTATTGGCGTTATATAGATCCCGAGAGTGTCCGAGCCTATACCGCTGGCGACTTTGTCAGTCACGCCCTCTCATGGAATAGCAGCGTGCGGCTGGCCGGTTTCCAATGGGCCAGCGCCTTTGAACAACGTTCTGATCTGGTCACGGTAGCCTTGCCGGAGTTTTCCAGTTCCGCGGCATTGCCCTCGACCCTGGATTTATTCGTCAACCAACAGAAGGTTTACTCAGGTGCAGTGCCTTCTGGCCCTTTTGACATTAAATCTCTGCCTTATGTCTCGGGGGGCAATGTGACTCTGGTCGCGACCGATGCTACCGGTCGCCAAATCACCACCACGCAACCTTACTACTATACCGCCAGCTTGTTGCAGCCCGAGCTGTTTCAATTCTCTCTGGACGTTGGGGTTCCGCGCTTCAACTATGGCAGCAGAAACGACGATTACGACAATACGCTGTTTGCTGCCAACTCCCTGCGTTATGGCTTAAGCCGCTTTGTGACCCTGGAGAGCCACGGTGAATTTTCAGCCGACGGCTTGGTTAATCTGGGTGCCGCCGTTGCTCAAGGACTGGGAGGCTACGGCGTGGTCAGCAGTGCCTGGTCAGCCAGTCGTTATGAGGACTATGTCGGTCAAAAAGTCAGCCTGAATATTGAGGGCCGGATTGCCGGAGTGCAGATGTATGCCGGTACGGTGCGCACCTTCGAGGACTATTTTGACCTGGCCCGGGTCTCCAATACCCGCCTGGCTCGCAGGAATGCCCCGAGCACAATAGCGAGTGAAACGGAGCACTGGCTGGGCAATTCGGCTCAGGCCAACATTGTCGATCGCCTGGGTTTGACTATGACGCCGTTCGATAGACTGTCAACCAACATGAGCTACAACCGCATCGTCAGTCAGCACGATGAAACGCGAACCCTTAACTTCTCCTTGTCGCGGGCATTGGGCCAAAGCAGCAATCTGTCCGCCAATTTCTACTCGGACCTCGACCATAGCGGCCAGTATGGCATCTTTCTGACGTTCAATATGTTCCTTGGCGGCAACATCAACGCCTCGGCAGGCGTCAGCCGCGACAATGGGATAACCGGTTTCAGTCAACGCATTTCAGGGGTGGCTGACCAACGTCAGGGGGCTATGGGCTGGGGTGTTGCCAATACGGCTTATCAAGGCAGAGACGATCAGCGTAATGCCTATATGAGTTATCGCGCAGGCCTGGCGCAGCTACGCGCACAAATCAATCAGTACGGCTCAGCCACCAGCAGCGAGCTTTCTGCCGAAGGCGCATTTCTGGCCAGTGGCAGTGGCATGTTTGCCACTAACAAAATTGGCGATGCTTACACCATAGTGAAAAATGCCGGCCCGCATGTCGACGTACTCCAGGGAGGGATACGCATGGCGACCACTGACAGTAACGGCAGTGCATTGTTACCCAATATTCGCCCTTATTACAGCCAAAGCGTGTCTATCGACCCTGCGACTTTACCTGATGGTTGGGAAGCTGCTGCTACGGAGCGTACCTCGCTGTCAGGTTATCGCCAGGGCGCCGTGGTTGATTTCGGCAGCAGAATCAACCATGCCGCCATCCTCATTGTGCAGGATCGCCACGGACGCCCTATCCCACCAGGCTATCAGGCACAGCAGGATAGCGGAGAGGCTAGCCTGGTCGGCTATGAAGGACAGATCTACCTGAAAGGTTTACAGGCGCGTAACCGCGTGACCGTCGATATGGGGCCTGCCGGCCTGTGTTCCGTCAATTTCAATTATGACCTTAAGGGTCCGATTCAACCTTTAATTGGCCCCGTGAGGTGTGAGTGAATATGCCATTGTCTTCCCACTTGGTCTCTTCGACATCGCTGTGCAGCATGCCAAAAATACGGTGCTCATACTGCGTAACCGCATTGCTTATAAGCGGTTTACTGGTCACGCCGCCCCCCGTTCAGGCAGAGATTTCATCACCCTCGTGCCAGTTCACCGGCGCTCAGCTCAACCTGGGTAGCTATTCGTCCTCGGCTTCGGTCGACAGCGCTCAAACTATCGGATTCAGCTGCGCCGTGGGTTTTTCATGGGGCGATCCCGATCCGCGTGCAACCTTCAGACTGTGTCTGTATATGGGCGAGGATCCAGGTAACCAATCGGGTTACCAACCCTGGCGCTACCTGAAAAATAATAACGTGACCGGCAGTGGTGAGGCGCATCTGGCCTATAACCTCTATGCCGATCCGTCACACTCGCAAATCCTGATGCCTGAAAATGCCGGCACGCCATTAGTCGTTGACTTTACGCTATCAGCGGGCAACGGCAGTACCTATGTCAGCAGCAATGGCAACATCCCGATTTATGCTCGGATTGCCGGCGGTCAGGGAGCTTTGCCAGCCAATATTTATCACAGCTATAACCCTCCTTTCACTCTGCGCTATCAGGCGGTGAGCGGCGGTACCCCGCCGGCCAACTGCGACGGCGGGTCAGCTACCTTTGCCAGTGGAAGCATTCAAATCATTACACAGGTCACAGACAGCTGCAGCCTGAGCACCCGTGGGGTGAATTTTGGCACCCTGGGGGAGGTTGGCCGGCTTAAAACGGCGAGTTTCGCCGAAGGTGAAGTCACCGTCCAGTGCAGTTCAGGCAAGCCTTACACCCTCTATCTGGGGAGCGGTAACCATCCCTCGTCGGGAGAATACCGACAAATGGCCAACGGTGAGGCTCGCCTTCCTTACCAACTTTATCAGGACCCTGCTCATACCCGCGTTTGGAACGAAACCGGCGGTACTACACAGACTGGCGGTGTAGGTGGCGTCAGTGGCACCGGCAATGGCTCAAGCCAAACGCTGAGGATCTATGGGCTTATTCCGACAGGGACAACCGTGCCCGGTAACGTCGGAACTTATACGGATACGGTGATGGTTACCGTGGCCTATTGAACAGCGATTTCTGCCGTTCGTTATTTATCAATACTCAAAGGGAGTTTTCATGCGCAACACGCTTTTACCTTTCGCTATGCTGTCCAGCTTGATCGCCGCGCCGGCAATGGCCGCCACAACTTCAGCGACACTGACCGTACAGGCGGTAGTTCAGTCTTCCTGCTATCTGGATTCCAATGCGGGTTCAAACCTGGGGAATGCCCTGCTCGATTTCGGTACCCTGACCAACCTTGAAAGCAATGTCGATGCCGCGGCCACCACGGCGGGCTCAGCCTTGTCGATCATTTGCACTGACGGCACCACTTATGACGTAGCTGCAAACCTGGGCAGCAATGCTGACGATCAACAGCGTCAAATGGCAAATGGCAGCAGTCGCCTTCCGTACAATCTGTTCTCGGACAGCGTGCGCAGCACGCAAATCGCTAACGGCACCCCCTTCGCAAGCGGCACGGGTAATGGTTTGTCGCAAAACATCAATATTTATGGCCGGATCCCTGCTGGCACCGCATTGCCGAGCCCGGGAAATTACCTGGATACGGTGACGCTGACCGTGACTTACTAAGAGGGACTAACCGCCTCAGATCCTGCGGCGGTTAATAAGAACAGCGTTGGTTAGGAAAGAAGTCATGAAACAAATATCGGCAACATTGGTTGATTTCACCGCGAGCATGAAACACATATTTCCGCAATTTTTAGAAACGGTGCCCATTCCAATAAAAATGACCCGCTATTACTCAGAAGACAACCTGGCGGAGTTCACCCATGAGTACCGGCATCAGAATAAAAGCATTATCATTTTTTACCTTTCTGACCGTCTAGGGAATCTTGAGCGAGAGAAAAATGTGATAGGTAACTTTCGAATGATCAATCCAAAACAGAAGGGGTTTATCATTACGGGTGGCGATACCGTGATCATTCGAAATCTTATTACCGGCACGCCCTATTTACTGCTACATAAGGACGAACCGACGCCCATTCTTGCCTATTATCTGATGCAGGGGTGTTGCAATCGGTACGCACACAGCCCATTAGTCAACAAAATCAATGAAATGGTGATCCAACCTCCATTGAAAGCACGTGTGCAATATCTCAACGACAAAGAGAAAGCCGTGATGCAAAGCTATTTGCTGGGGATGGACTTGAGCACCATCGCAAAAAAACAGCAATCGCCTAAAAAGACCATTGCCAGCCGTAAGTACAGTGCCATGAGAAAGCTGAGCATTGAGAACAAAATACAGTTAATGCAGTTGGATCCTGAATGGTTGGCGATCACCGAGCCAACCCATGCGCTGGACAGCGATGTTTCACTGACCCATTTAATGCCCAGAAAACGCTTTTCGTCGGCGTTCAAGGTTGCGACCGCAAAATTGGTTATTGAGCAACACCAGACGATAAACCAGGCGGCAAGCCTGAACAAAGTCTCCACCTCCTCGGTGCGAAAATGGGTGGCAGAGCTGAAAAATAACCGGTTGGACCCCGAGCAGGATTAACTTCGATTAACGTCCTTTGGATGACGATGTTGGGGCAGCGGTGATACATGCCAACACCGGGGTTAGCGTCAAAGCCGTTCGCCCCAACATTGTCTCCTCCCTTAACAAGCGCACGGCAGGCCCGTTCCCGATGTTATGTTGCACCTGCACCGCAAACTGGCTAAGATCAATTAAAATTTATTTTAAATATTAAACTAAATGAATAATGTTGTTTTGAGCGACCATCCCCGTTTTCTCGATTTACCCGCAGGCTATTTCGGCATGGTGCTGGGTACCATTGGCGCCGGTTTTGGTTGGCGCTATGCCGCCACCGTCTGGCCCGTTTCTCCGCTTATCGGCGAAAGTTTGGTGGCTTTCGCCATCATGCTTTGGGTGCTGCTGGCGGTGGCTTTTCTGTATCGTTTACTGCGTTTTCCCCACAGCGTAAAGGCTGAAATCGAACATCCGCTCATGAGCAGCTATGTCAGTTTATTCCCGGCAACCACCATTCTGGTCGCCATTGGCGTGGCGCCCTGGTGGCGTTCACTAGCCGTTACGCTGTTCATTATCGGTGCCGTGGCGCAGTTAAGTTATGCCGCCTGGCAAAGTGCCGGGCTGTGGCGTGGCGCACATCCGGTTGAAGCCACTACCCCCGGGCTTTATCTGCCCACGGTCGCCAATAACTTTATCAGTTGCATGGCCTGCGGCGCTTTGGGGTATCACGATTTGGGCCTGCTGTTCCTGGGAGCAGGTATCCTTTCCTGGCTGAGCCTGGAGCCGGCTATTTTGCAAAGGTTTCGCAACCAGGGGGAAATGCCGACGCAGGTCAGACTTTCCCTCGGGATCCAGCTGGCGCCGGCTCTGGTGGCTTGCAGCGCATGGTTGGCAATCAATGGCGGCCAGGCGGACGTCCTGGCCAAGATGCTTTTTGGCTATGGCCTCCTGCAGCTCTTATTTATCATTCGCTTGCTTCCCTGGTATCTGAAAGGCCCTTTCAATGTCTCATTCTGGAGCTTTTCGTTCGGGTTATCCGCCCTCGCTTCCACCGCCCTGCATCTCGGCCATGAAAGCCACGAGGGCGTGCTTTCTGCGCTCGCATTGCCGCTTTTTGTCTTCAGCAATGCCCTGATTGGCTTGTTATTGATCCGCACGCTGATTTTGTTTTTCACGGGCAAGTTGCTGAAATACAGCCAACCGCATGCCTGAAACCGTGCAGATGTATTTATGCAACCGACGAGACAATATGCTCTCGTAGCCATTGATGCGCCGGATCGCGATGGGCACGCTCATGCCATAGCATGGTCATCTCGAACCCCGGCAACTCGACGGGCGGTTCCACCACCTGCAACGCGTTATTATTGCGGACCAGACGTGAAGGCAGCATGGCCACCAGCTCTGAGGTTGCCAACACCGACATTACAAACAGAAAATGCGGCACGGAAAGCACCACTCGCCGGCTTAAACCGGCTTCCGCCAGCACTTTGTCGGTGATACCGAAGAAGCCCCCGCCGTCCGGCGAAACCATTACATGCTCCAGATCGCAGAACTGAGCCAGTGAAGGTGGCTTTTTCAAGCCAGGGTGCCCGGCTCGTCCCACCAGCACGTAGCGTTCGCTGAACAAAATACGTTGTCGCAAATGGGCGGGAGCCCCTTCACGCGTATGAAAGGCCAAATCTATCTCACCCAGCTCCGCCTGCCTGGCGATGCGTGAAGGTACGGTCTCAATTACCGCCAGTCTGCTGTTCGGTGCCGCAGCCCGCAGCCCCATCAACGCCGGCTGAACAATGGTTGACTCGCCATAGTCGAAAGCGGCAACGCGCCAGGTATTTTCGGCCACTTTGGGATCAAAGGGATCTGACGGTGACACTGCACGTTCCAGTGCTTCAAGTGCCTGCCTCAGTGGTTCACGTAACTCATCGCCGCGCGCGGTGGGCCGCATTCCTCGTGGCCCCGGCAACAGCAACGGATCGTTAAAGATGTCTCTGAGTTTGGCCAGATGCACACTGACCGAAGGTTGTGAGAAGTTTAAACGTTGTGCCGCCCGGGTAACGTTATGCTCTGAAAGCAAGGCGTCCAGCGTGACCAGCAGGTTGAGATCCAGCCGTCTGATATTATTCATGCTAATACCTGTAATATTAGAAATTCATTTCTAATATACCTGACGACCGCCTAACCTGCCTTCATCAATCAATGGAGGTTCTACAATGAATGTTTTACTGGTCTACGCGCACCCTGAACCGCAGTCATTAAATGGTTCGCTCAAGGATTTTTCAGTGCAGCGGCTCGAAGCTGCCGGCCATGCGGTGCAAATCTCCGATCTGTATGCCATGCAATGGAAAGCGACGCTCGACGCCAATGACAGCACGGCCCAGCCCGGTGACCGTTTCAATCCGTCGCTCGCTTCCCAGCAGGCTTTTGCTCAGGGTTTACAGAGCCAGGATATTGCACTCGAGCAGGAAAAGCTGCTGTGGGCCGATACGGTGATCTTACAGTTCCCGCTGTGGTGGTTTTCGATGCCGGCAATCCTTAAAGGCTGGGTTGAACGCGTCTATGCCTACGGATTTGCCTATGGCGTCGGCGAGCACTCTGACGCTCGTTGGGGGGATCGTTATGGCGAAGGCACCCTTGCCGGTAAACGCGCGATGCTGATTGTCACTACCGGCGGATGGGAATCGCACTATGCGGCACGCGGCATCAATGGCCCGATAGATGACATTCTGTTCCCTATCCAACATGGCATCCTGCATTATCCCGGTTTCACAGTGCTGCCACCTTTTGTCCTTTATCGTACCGGCCGGGTTGATGAAGCGCGTTATGCCGAAGCCTGCCACGCCCTGGGGCAGCGTCTGGACAATCTGGATCAGACCACGCCGATCCCCTTCCGCTGTCAGAATGCAGGCGAATACGAGATCCCGGCATTGACGCTGAAATCCGACATTGCTCCCGGGCGTAAGGGTTTTAGCGCCCATATTGAATAGTTAAGGAACTCTGAGGTAATCCCAGCGCGGAGAATAAGGCCAAGAAGCCCGGCGAACCGGGCTATAGGCAAGCTTATTTTTCCAGAGGATAAATGGTGCCGGCGTTCATGATGCCGTTGGGATCGTAGACTTCTTTCAACGCCTTCAGGATGTAATAGGCGCTGCCGTGTTCGTCTTTGGTCCAATGTGTACGATGTTTGCCGATGCCGTGGTGGTGCACCATAGAACCGCCCTGTTTTAGGGTTTCTTCGACGATAATCTTGTTCAACGGATTGTGGTACTTGTCGATCTCCTCTTCCGGTTTGCAATCCACCACGTTGTAATCGTAAACGAAGTACATGTTGGTGCCATTGATGTAACTGTGCGAAGAGTGTCCGCCCAGCATGGTGATGTCATCGGCATGCGGGAATTCCGCGCGTATTCTGCGGATCACATTTTCGTAGATGGTATGGATGCTGGCCCAGTCGCTGGAAACTTCGGTGGTGAACCCCATGTTGTTGGTTTTCATGATCTGCAGGCGTTCCGCCTCCACCTTCTCCGGTCCCCAGTTCAGGTTATTGAACCACTGCTCAATCAGCTTACTGTCCACTTTGTGGCATTCTGGGTGGCGTTGCACAATGGCTTCAATGCCTGCTCCTGTCGCCTGCGCAATGCCTTTTGCTCCTTCGGCCATAAAGATCAGCACGCATTTGCCTGCGGCAAAATGGGTAAAGTGTTGGGTACCGTCCTCGACGTCATACAGACGGGCGATTGACGGCCGATAGCCATCGACCATGACTTCCCGCAGGATATCAAAGCCGGTCTGCATATTGTCGAGGGTGTAACCGTAGAACAGGTTGTTTTCCGGCGTGTACTTGAAGATTTTCACCGTCACTTCGGTAATGAAGCACAGTGCCCCTTCATTGCCGATGATCACGTGGCGAATATCAGGCCCGGCGGCACGACGTGGCACATTTTTGATGCGCGTAATCGTGCCGTTCGGGAAGACGGCCTCCAACCCGACCACCATATCTTCAATCGCGCCGTACAGCGTAGAAAGTTGACCGATACTGCGCGTCGCGACCAGGCCGCCCATCTGTGCCAGCGGCTTGGACTGCGGCGAATGTCCGGTAGTGTAACCCTGGGCACGCAGTTGGTTTTCCAGCACTTCCAGCGAGACACCACACTGGGCCGTGGCCTGCATGTTGCGAATATCGATGCTGACGATCTGGTTCAATCCCGAGCCATCCAGCACCACCGAGTTTTTGACCACCGTTTCCAGCCCGCCCTCGGTGGCGGATGCGCCGGTACGCGGTACACAGTTGATGCGATTTTCGTTCATAAACTTCAGCACATCCGCCACCTGCTGGCTATTTCCCAGCTTAACCACGGCTGCCGGCAACGGAAGAGTGAAGACGCCATGAATATCGGCATATTTGCGGAAACGGTCAACGCTGTTTTTCTTCAACGTTTCTTCGTCGGTAATGACCCGCTCAGGGCCCACGATTTCTTTTAAATGAGTGACAATAGCTTCACGAGTCAGAGACATGGTTACTCCTTCCTGATAATAAGAATATAAAAATGTAATTGAGATAAAACGGAAATCGCCCCGCTATTTAACGAACCAAATAACCCCCATCGACCACCAGCAAATGGCCATTAACGTAATTTGATGCCCTGCTGGCTAAAAATACCATTGCCCCCATTAAATCTTGCGTGTCACCCCAGCGGTTGGCAGGAATATGTTCTAATACGCGCCTGTTGGTTTCCGGATTACTTCTGGTTTCTGCGGTAATGTCAGTGGCGTAATAACCCGGTGCAATACCGTTGACCTGAATGTTATATTGCCCCAGTTCATCACAATAAGCCTTGGTAAAACCGGCCAGGGCATGTTTAGTGGCAGAATAAGCCGGAGACCATTGACCGCCAAGATAAGAAAAGAGCGAGCAAATATTGATGATCTTACCCTGCTGGTTGAGGATCATCACTTTGGCGGCTTCGTAGCTCATTTCAAAGGCGGCCGTCAGATTGATGTCGATCATCGGATCCCAGTCGGCACGGCCAAAATCCTGCACCTTGTTCAGTTTGCAGATGCCCGCATTGTTGACCAGAATATCCACGGACCCGAAATGCGCCAGGCATTCGGCGATGACCCTGGCCGGTGCGCCTTTCTCGGTGATGTCCACCTGCATAAAGGCTACGCGCACGCCCTGTTGTTCAATGATTTCACGGGTTTGCCCCTGATCCATCACAAAGCTGGGAATAAACAGATTCGCCCCGGCCTTGGCCAACGCCACGGCAAACGCCTGTCCCAGCCCACTGTTGCCGCCGGTGACAATCGCCGTCTTCCCCTTCAGCGAAAAAAAATCCAGTGAGAACGCATTCAACGCATCTAGTGACATGTCCTGACTCCTTAGCCTGGAAATGTTGCTCAACGGCCTGCTGATCGTCGGGGCGCTGCTCGGTATTTTGCTGACCATGTTCTGTTCACGACGAGGCTTCCTGATCGGTTCCTTCGTGTTCCTTGCGGCCTGCCTGGTATTGCTTAGCCTGATCCCCGCCAGCCAGTCGGCGTGGCTGATCGCGCTGTTTGCAGCTTTCACGCTGGTGATGTCGGCGGTCAGCAACCTGGTCGGCGTTTTTCCCGCGGAAAGTTTCCCTACGGAAGTCCGCTCAATGGGCGTCGGGTTCGCCACGTCAATGAGCCGTCTGGGTTCTGCCATCGGTACCGGCCTGTTGCCACTGGCTATTGTCCACTACGGCATGCCCGCCACCACCGGCATTCTGGCCGTGATCTTGATTATCGGCGCGTTGGTCTCCATCGCCTGGGCGCCAGAAACCAAAGGATTAACCCTGGTGGACGCCAGCCAGGATCCGGCACAGCGCGCAGACAGTGCGTTGGCCGCGACGATTAAATAGCACCATCTGACTGAAAACAGGAGCAATGACGTGGAAATGTATATCGGTGAAGGGTTTGAGGGTAATGGCGTTAACGCCTCGCACATCAATGTTTTGATCGGCCCGCGTCAGGGTGCGGTTGGTCAGGCGTTCTCATCCAGTCTGGCTTCCCCCAGCCAGGGACACAGCCCCTTTATGGTGGTAGTGAAACCCAATGTGCCGACCAAACCTATGACGCTGTATGTCAACAAGGCCGAAATCAGCGGTGAATTGCATGGCAACGCCACCTGGGGTGCCTCCCAGGCGGCCATCGCCAAAGCGGTGGCGGAAGCCCTGCTGGAGGGAGTCCTGCCGCCTGAGGCCGAAGACCAGTGGTGCATCGTGACCGCCAACTGGGTGAATCCGGCCTGTGATGATCTGGACGAGGTGTATCGGAATAACTACCGCGCCTGCAGCCAGGCGATCCATGCGGCGATGAATCAGTTACCCAACCGTAGCCAGCTCGCCCAGGCTCTGCCGCAGCTGACTAATCCCTTTTATACCCCGCGTGCCTGAGGAGAACGCCATGGATTACATCAATCTTGGTCAGTGCGGACTGAAAGTTTCCCGCTTGTGCCTCGGCACCATGAACATGGGCAGCAAACAGTGGAAACCCTGGATTTTTGACGAACAGCAAAGCGAGCCGCTGATACGCCACGCGCTCGAGTGCGGGATCAACTTCATTGACCTGGCGGATTTTTACTCCAGCGGCGCAGGCGAGGAAGTGGTTGGCCGCATCATTGCGCGCGTGGCCCAGCGCGACGAGCTGGTGTTGACCACCAAGGTCGGCTACCCGCTGGGTGGCGGCAGCAATAATCAGGGGCATTCACGCAAGCACATCATGACCAGTATTGACGCCAGCCTACGTCGCCTGGGCACCGATTATGTCGATATTTACATGCTGCACTACTTTGACGTGAACACCCCCGTCGAAGAAACCTGGTCGGCGATGAACGATATCGTCCGAGCAGGCAAAGCGCGGTATGTCGGCGTCTCGACCATGTATGCCTGGCAATTGGCGAAAATCCTGTGGATGTGCGAGCGACAGGGGTTCGTCAAGCCCATCAACATGCAATTGCAGCTCAACTGCGCCTACCGCGAAGAAGAGCGCGAGATGATCCCCTTGTGCCGCGATCAAGGTTTGGGCATTTCGGTGTTCAGCCCCCTGGCTCGGGGGTTATTAAGCTGCGATTTCAACTCGGTGCGAAACCAAACGGATTTCTTCACTCAGGAGATGTATGCCGATGCGGCTTCGCGCAACGTCGCACACTCGGTCAGCCAGGTGGCGACGCTGCGCGGTCTCCCGCCGGCGCAAATTGCTCAGGCCTGGGTGCTCGGTCACCCGGGAGTGGACTGCATGCTGGTCGGCGCCGACACGGTGCAACAGATAGACAGCGCCGTCAGCGCCTTATCGACCCCGCTCAGTGACGACGAACGCTATGAGCTGGAACGCCACTACACCCCCTGCGATGTGATTAACGATTACACCGCAGGCAAACGTATTGCGCGTGAGAGCCGCCCAACCTGCGGTCTGTTTACCCTGGACAATACCGACACAAGGAACATTGCATGACCTCCTATTCTTCCCTGCTACGCAACGGCTGGTATTGCGACGGCCAATGGTGCAGCGCACCACGGCACTATCCCGTAAACAACCCCGCCACCGGCGAGAAACTGGCCGAAGTCGCCCTTGCCGGCGCCGCAGAAACCGAAGCGGCAATTGCGGCAGCCTCGACCGCACTGCCTGCCTGGCGCGCCTTGCCGGCAAAGGCACGCTCACAGATCCTGCAACGCTGGTTTCAACTGATCGTGGCGCATCAGGCCCCGTTGGCCGAGCTGATGGTGGCAGAACAAGGCAAGGTATTGAGCGAAGCCCAGGGGGAAGTGGTTTATGCCGCCAGCTTTATTGAATGGTTTGCCGAGCAGGCCAAGCGCGCCTACGGTCACACCATTCCTGCCACCAAAGCCGGCAACCAAATCCTGACCTTTAAACAGCCGGTTGGCGTCATTGCCGCGATCACGCCGTGGAATTTCCCCTTGGCCATGCTGACGCGCAAGCTCGGCCCCGCGCTGGCAGCCGGGTGTACCGCCGTGATCAAACCGGCCAATGAGACCCCACTTTCCGCCTTTGCGCTGATCGTGCTGGCGGAACAGGCCGGCGTTCCCCCCGGGGTGATTAACGCCGTCTCCGGCGATACCCCGGCGATTGGTACGTCACTGATGGCAAGTTCACAGGTGCGCAAGGTCTCCTTTACCGGTTCGACACCGGTGGGAAAACTGCTGATGCGTCAGGCGGCGGATACGGTGAAAAAACTGTCGCTGGAACTGGGAGGGAACGCCCCCTTTATCGTGTTTGACGATGCGGACCTGAGTGCGGCGGTGGCGGGCGCGATGGCGGCCAAATTCCGTAACAGTGGCCAAACCTGCGTGTGCGTGAATCGCTTCTATATTCAGGACGGCGTTTACGATCGTTTTATCCAGTTATTGACCGAGGCCACCCGGGCATTGAAAGTGGCTCCCGGCATGACGCCCGGAGCCCAGCAAGGGCCGTTAATCCATCTGAAAGCGGTAGAAAAAGTGGAGGCTCACCTGCAGGATGCATTAAGTCAGGGAGCTCGACTGATGTGCGGGGGCGAACGCCACCCGCTCGGGGGAACCTTCTTCCAACCCACGGTATTGGCCGACGCCAACGAACAGATGCGGTTGGCGCATGAAGAAACTTTCGGGCCGCTGGCAGCCTGCTTCCGTTTCCATACCGAAGAAGAAGTGATCTGCAGGGCTAACGACACGCCTTTCGGATTGGCCGCCTATCTCTACACTCGCGACCTGGCGCGTGCGTTCCGTGTCTCGCGCCAGCTGGAAAGCGGTATGGTGGGCATCAATGAAGGCATTATCTCGACCGAGGTGGCGCCCTTTGGCGGCGTCAAAGAGTCTGGCCTGGGCCGTGAGGGCGCGGATGTGGGACTCGAGGAATATCTCGAAACCCAGTATGTCAATTTGGGGCAACTGGGCGGCGAATAAATAGCTGTTCGGTCATCAATTGCCCCCACTGCGTGCCCGGCTGCTCTTCTGCAAGCGCGAAACCGACGCTTTCATAAAGATGTCGGGCCGCATCCAGCCCTTTGAAGGTCCACAGATGGGTTTCGTCAAAGGCATTTTCATCGCAAAAACTGACTGCCCGATTCAGCAACTGGCGGCCAATGCCGCCGCCACGCAAGCTGTCATCGATGATAAATGCGCGCAAGTGAGCGCGGTTGCCCCCCAAGGTTTCGCCATCAATCGAAACCGAGCCGACAATGCGATCGCCCTTCAGCGCGGACCAGGTCTGGTTTAATGGATTCGACAAACGCCCGGCCAGATCGGCCAATGCTGCGCCCACCGCAGCTTCAAAGAAGGCGCCGAACCCCACCGTGCGGGAATAGTATTGCATGTGCATTTCCAGCGTTCTGGCGGTGAAGCCCGGCAGATAACCGCTGACAATCTCGATGGGCGCTGCAGAAACCGGCGTTTCCCCCAAGCGATGTGCTCGCAACGCTGTGGCATAGCTCTGCAGACCATCGGCGATGCCGACGCTGGCGTCTGCCGGCAACTGCGCCAGAGCGGTAAGCACCTGACGATCGGCAAAACGATTGATGCCCGCCAGGGTTTCTCGCCCTTGCGCCGTCAGCCGCAGGATCTTCTCTCTGGCATCTCGCGGGCTGGCCTGCGTTGCCAGCTCACCGGCTTTGATCAGCTTGTTCAGCATGCGGCTGACGCTGGATTTCTCCAGGTTCAGCACGCTGCAAAGCTCGGCGGCGGTATCAACGTGCCGATCGCCTATTTCAATCAACGCATGCACTGCCGATGGCGGCAGGTCGGTTCCTGCCAGGGTATTGCCCATAAATCCCAGCTCACGCACCAAATGGCGCGACGCATCCCTGATCGGGTGTAAATACGGACTTGGTTGGGGGATTGACATGATCGCGGCTCTGATATGGTTGTATTGTGCAACCATATCAGAGTTGTATGCCGAATCAAAGGGGCATTATCGATCGCTCACCTGCGGTTGAGAATCAATGTATGAACGTAATGCATCCTGTACTGAAATCAGATCGCGGGTGTTCTTCAGGCATAATTTCTTCATCGCTGTACGCTTGTGAGTACTGATGGTTTTTACGCTGCGGTTCAATGTTTTTGAGATCTGTAACAGCGTCCTGCCCTGCAGCAAACTGGTCAAAATATTCTTTTCTGAAAAAGTCAAAAGGCTGTATTCAGGCGCGCTGCACACGACTTTACTCATGCGGCAAATATGGCTACTGATATAAGAATCCAACAGCATGGACTGGCCTATATCCCTTGATAGATCATCCAAAGTGCCCCGCTTGTGGACAATCGCGTTGATCAACCCAGGTCCCTGCAACTTGCTAAGGTAAAAAGGGTTAAACTCAGAGAGCAGGATGACTTTTTTAATCAGGCCTTTGGCCTTTGACCGGTATAAAAAATCGAAACAAGAATCTGCATCGCTCATCAAGTCATGGGAGCCGATAATTACGGCTTCAACGTTTCCTTTTTCGACGTTTTGTTTCATTTCCTTTGCAATCTTATTGCAATAAACAATCCGCATGGATGCATCAATGCGCAATAATAACTCTCTTACTCCCAACCAGGTAAAATGACATTTTTCGAGCACCAGAACTGTCATGCAATATTCCTTATGCAGAGTTTTAGAGAATAAATTTAAAATCAGGATTTGTAACCCAACTGACACGCCATTCCCGTCCCGGGAGGAAACACCATGAGGTAGTACAGATATAAATCACCGCTTAACGCGCTACCAATTCTTTTGCGTGAAAAACAGAAATTCCGATATGGAAACAAATTATATTCCCAAAGAAGCAGTTCTGACATCAATAATGAATAGGATAAATCCAAGAAAATAGGCTGGGCGAATTTTTTTGGTTATATATTTATTCTTTTTTAATATATAAATATAAAACAAGGCACCCACTGAACCTGAGAATAATTCATCAGTAAAAGTCCCAATTTACACTTAGAG
>NZ_JACJFQ010000056.1:0-16324 GCF_014164835.1 Serratia sp. OS31
TGCCAAGAGCCTGAGAAAGGTGCATAAAAAAGGGTTCCAGTCATGTCCTGGAACCCTTTTTACAGCAACCACCGGATCGTTCAACCGATCCTTAAACGATCGGCATTACCCCGAAGGGAGCCTTTCAATAGGGCTAACAGCTAACCGAGATTACAGAACGTCTACTGCGTTCAGATCTTTGAAAGCCTGTTCCAGACGAGTAATCATGGAAGTCTGGGCTGAACGCAGCCATACGCGTGGATCGTAGTATTTCTTGTTCGGCTGGTCGGCGCCTTTCGGGTTGCCCAACTGGCCCTGCAGGTAAGCTTCGTTCGCTTTGTAGTACTGCAGGATACCGTCCCAGGTTGCCCATTGGGTGTCGGTATCGATGTTCATTTTGATCACGCCGTAACCTACGGATTCTTTGATCTCTGCGTCGGTAGAACCGGAACCGCCGTGGAACACGAAGTTCAGGCTGTTGTGCGGCAGATTGAATTTCTTGGACACGTAGTCCTGAGAATCGCGCAGGATGGTCGGAGTCAGTTTAACGTTGCCTGGCTTGTATACGCCGTGCACGTTACCGAAGGACGCCGCGATGGTGAAGCGTGGGCTGATGGCGTTCAGTTTTTCGTACGCGTAAGCCACATCTTCCGGTTGGGTGTACAGAGCGGATGCGTCCATATGGCTGTTGTCCACGCCATCTTCTTCACCGCCGGTGCAGCCCAGTTCGATTTCCAGGGTCATACCGATTTTCGCCATGCGAGTCAGGTATTTGCTGCAAATTTCGATGTTTTCTTCCAGGGACTCTTCAGACAGGTCGATCATGTGAGAAGAGAACAGTGGCTTACCGGTGGCCGCGAAGTGTTTCTCGCCGGCGTCCAGCAGGCCGTCCAGCCATGGCAGCAGTTTCTTCGCACAGTGGTCGGTGTGCAGAATAACCGGCACGCCGTAATGCTCAGCCAACTGGTGAACATGATGTGCACCAGAGATAGCGCCCAGAATTGCTGCACCCTGAGGAACGTCAGTCTTCACGCCTTTACCGGCGATGAACGCGGCACCGCCGTTAGAGAACTGTACGATGACCGGAGCACGAACCTTCGCCGCTGTTTCCAGCACGGCGTTGATGGAGTCGGTACCTACGCAGTTCACTGCTGGCAGAGCAAAGTTGTTCTCTTTAGCTACTGCGAATACTTTCTGAACGTCATCACCAGTGATGACACCCGGTTTTACGAAATCAAAAATTTTAGACATGTTACTTTGTCCTGTTTCGTCGGCCGTAGATGGATGTAAATCGATTTTTCATGCCGCGCCGCATTATGCCGCGCGGTATAAAACAAACGGGCGGCTTTCGCCTCCCGTTGTCTGAATTACTGCTTAGCGCGCTCTTCCAGCATCACGACCGCCGGTAACGCTTTGCCTTCCACGAATTCCAGGAAGGCGCCGCCGCCGGTTGAGATGTAGGAAATCTTGTCAGCAATGCCGAACAGGTCGATTGCTGCCAGGGTGTCGCCGCCGCCTGCAATAGAGAAGGCTTCGCTGTCTGCGATAGCGCGAGCGACAATTTCGGTACCCTTACGGAAGTTAGGGAACTCGAATACGCCAACCGGGCCATTCCACAGAATGGTTTTGGCGTTCTTCAGGATAACGGCCAGACGCTCGGCTGAGACGTCGCCCATATCCAGAATTTGCTCGTTGTCCTGAATTTCGTTCGCCTGCTTCACGGTCGCAACCGCAGTTTCAGAGAACTCGGTCGCCACGCGCACGTCGGTCGGAACCGGAATGTCGCAGGTTTCCAGCAGTTTCTTGGCGTTGTCGATCAGATCAGGTTCATACAGAGACTGGCCCACGTTGTTGCCCTGCGCCGCCACGAAGGTGTTGGCGATGCCGCCGCCGACGATCAGCTGATCGGCGATTTTGGACAGGGAATCCAGTACGGTCAGTTTGGTGGAAACTTTAGAACCGCCCACGATGGCAACCATCGGACGGGCAGGGTTGCCCAGCGCTTTACCCAGCGCTTCCAGCTCTGCGGACAGCAGCGGGCCGGCACAGGCAACAGGCGCGAACTTGCCCACGCCGTGGGTGGAAGCCTGCGCGCGGTGTGCGGTGCCGAAGGCGTCCATCACATACACGTCACACAGTGCCGCATATTTCTTGGACAGGGTTTCGTCGTCTTTTTTCTCGCCCTTGTTGAAACGGACGTTTTCCAGCACCACCAGCTCGCCTTCTGCAACATCAACGCCATCCAGGTAGTCTTTAGCCAGACGTACCGGGTTTTTCAGGTGTTCTTTCAGATAGTTGACAACAGGCAGCAGGGAGAATTCTTCGTTGTACTCGCCTTCGGTAGGACGACCCAGGTGGGAGGTTACCATCACGCGGGCGCCTTGTTTCAGCGCAGCTTCAATAGTCGGCAGGGAGGCACGGATACGTGCATCGGAAGTCACTTTACCGTCTTTCACTGGAACGTTCAGATCGGAACGGATCAGAACGCGTTTACCTGCCAGATCCAGATCGGACATGTTAATTACAGACATGGTGAACCCTCTTGGTTGATTCTCTATAAAGTTGCCTGAGCGGCGCACCGGCCAGTGCCGATGCCGCCGTACTAGAAACCGCTTGCGGCCATTGCCCGTGTTGTATCCAACATCCGGTTGGCAAAGCCCCATTCATTATCACACCAGACCAAGGTCTTGATCAGGTGTTGTCCGCTGACCCGAGTCTGCGTACCGTCGACGATAGCGCTGTGCGGGTCATGGTTAAAATCGATCGAGACTAATGGTAGTTCCGTATAGTCAACTATACCACGAAAAGATCCCCGTGCGGCCATTTGCAACAGCTGGTTGACCTCTGCCACTTTCACCGCCGAACTGACGCTGACGCTGAGATCGATGGCCGTCACGTTGATGGTCGGTACACGTACGGAAATCGCTTCAAAACGATCGCAAAACTGCGGAAAAACGCGGGTAATACCGGCGGCCAGCTTGGTGTCGACCGGAATAATCGACTGGCTCGCCGCGCGGGTGCGCCGCAAATCCTGGTGATAGGCGTCTATCACTGGCTGATCGTTCATTGAGGAGTGAATGGTGGTCACCGTGCCCGACTCGATGCTGTAGGCATCGTCCAGCAGTTTGATCACCGGAATAATGCAGTTGGTGGTGCATGACGCATTGGACACGATGCGGTGTTCCGCCAGCAGCGTCTGATGGTTGACGCCAAACACGATGGTGGCGTCCAGATCGTTGCCGCCGGGGTGAGCGAACAACACTTTCTTCGCCCCCGCCGCCAGATGAGCCTCGCCATCCGCCCGACTGCCGTACACGCCGCTGCAGTCCAGCACCACGTCAACGCCTAGCTCGCCCCAGGGAAGCTGTTCCACCTCCGGCTGATGCAGCAAACGAATGGTATCGTCCCCGACGGTCAACATGTCGCATTCCTGGCGAACATCCCAGGCAAAACGGCCATGGCTGGAGTCGTATTTCAGTAGGTGGGCCATCCCCTCGGCGTTCGCCAATTCGTTGATCGCCACCACGGAAATTTCCGCTCTGCGTCCCGATTCATACAGTGCGCGTAAAACGCTGCGGCCTATGCGGCCAAAGCCGTTTATCGCTATGCGGATTGTCATGCTGCTCCTGAAAAAGGGCCTTCTCACACCGGGCATGCTCACCCTATCTGAGAGAGCGCTGATAGGTTATCAAGCTCACTCGCATAGAGTACTTTAGCGCACCGCCTGCTGTGAATCGCCACGTCGCATTATTCCTTCCATCAGCCGCGCTTTCATCACCTTCACTCCGGCGTTTCAGTTGAATCCTGATGCAACTGAAACGCTTCAGCTGAGCATAAACCAAAGTTTTGCCAAAAGGAACAGATGCGACAGCTCGCCTGACAACTGATCGACACTTTGCGGGAATAAAATGATCTGGCGCACACTTTTGCCTCCTCCTTGCCCTAGCGACGCGCCAGGTATTCCGACAACAGCGAGGCTTCGCCATAGTGTTGGCGGAAATAATCGCGCAAAAATTCGACGGTAACTCTGACCTTGGCCGAGGTCGCCAGGCGTGAAACGTACACCGCCCAAATATCTGCCGGCTGGTAGTAGTCCGGCAGGATATGCACCAACCAGCCATTTTCAATACTCTCCCGTACGTCCCAGAAAGAACGCAGCGCAACGCCCTGTCCGTCCAGGCACCATTGATGCACAATTTCACCGTTGTTGGATGACAGCCCGCCGGTCACCTTCACCGCCTCCTCCCCTTGCGGCCCATGAAGTCGCCACAGGCCAAAAGGATGGTCACGCTCTTTAATTGCCAGACATGCGCGTCCGGAAAGCTCGCTCAAGGTTTTCGGTGTGCCGTAACGCTGCAGGTATTCCGGAGACGCGCACAAAATGCGTTGGTTCTGCGCCAGCTTGCGGGCAATCAGATTGGGGGCAATGTCATCACCGATGCGGATATCCAGATCAAAACCTTCGCTGACCAAATCCACCAGCCGATCGGAAACGTCCAGCCGCAGTTCAAGCGCCGGGTATTCCAGCGCCAGCGCCGACAGTGCAGGGCCGACAAAACGCCGACCGAAGCCGAAACTGCTGACAATACGCAACGTACCTTGCGGTGCCTGACGGGCGTCGGAAAGCTCGTCCATCATTTGATCGACGTCGTTAAGAATGCGCTGCGCCCACTCGTAAATGCGTTCGCCATCTTCGGTGATTGCCACCCGCCGCGTGGTGCGATGCAGCAACGTGACCTCCAGCGCCTTTTCCAGCAGCGCGATGCGTTTGCTGATGAACGCCGGTGAAACCCCCAGCTCGTCGGCAGCGGCGGCAAACCCGGCGCGGCGCGCCACCAGCACAAACACCCGCAGGTCACTCAGAATAGGCAGATTATTCATGATTCGTGTTTTATGTTTCACCGTTTGCAGTATTGATTAACAGTTAGTCAATTATAGGATGAAAGGGATGTCAATCGCCCCTCTTCACAAGTGAGATCCTATGAGCAAAAGCTATAAAATCGCCGCCATACCGGGAGACGGTATTGGCCAGGAAGTGATGCCGGAAGGCATTCGGGTATTGCAGGCCGCTGCCGCGCGCTGGGATTTATCCCTGGAGTTTGAAACCTTCGAATGGGCCAGCTGTGACTATTACCTGCAGCACGGCAAGATGATGCCGGACGATGGGCTTGAGCAACTGCAAGGCTTCGACGCGGTCTATTTTGGTGCCGTCGGCTGGCCGGACAAGGTGCCGGACCATATCTCGCTGTGGGGGTCGTTGCTGAAATTCCGTCGCGATTTCGATCAGTACGTCAACCTGCGTCCGGTGCGCTTGTTCCCCGGCGTCCCCTGCCCGCTGGCGCACAAAAAACCGGGCGATATCGATTTTTACGTGGTGCGTGAAAATACCGAAGGGGAGTACTCATCGCTCGGCGGTCGGATATTTGAAGGCACCGAACGTGAAATGGTGATCCAGGAGTCGGTGTTCACCCGCCACGGCGTCGACCGCATTTTGAAATACGCTTTTGAGCTGGCGCAACGACGCCCGCGTAAAACGCTTACCGCCGCCACAAAATCCAACGGTATGGCGATCAGCATGCCGTATTGGGATGAACGCGTTGCCGCCATGGCGCAGCAGTATCCGGACATTCGCTGGGACAAACAGCATATCGATATTCTGTGCGCACGCTTCGTGCTGCAACCCGAACGTTTCGACGTGGTGGTGGCTTCAAACCTGTTCGGCGATATCCTGTCCGATCTTGGCCCGGCCTGCGCCGGCACCATCGGTATTGCGCCTTCGGCCAACCTCAATCCCGAACGCCGCTTCCCGTCGCTGTTCGAACCGGTACACGGTTCCGCACCGGATATCTTCGGCAAAAACATTGCCAACCCGGTCGCCATGATCTGGGCCGGCGCCATGATGCTGGACTTCCTCGGTGCGGGGGAACCGCGCTATCGCCAGGCTCACGACGGCATTTTAGCTGCTATCGAACAGATCATCGCCAGCGGGCCACGAACCCCGGACATGCACGGTGATGCCACCACCCAGCAGGTGGGTCAGGCGATCGCCGCCTTGCTTTAGCCTAAACATTCACACCATAAATGACTATGCAGAGCGATATATATCGCTCTGCATAGTCACGTGCTAATTTTGTATTCCTCCATAAATTCTCATCGTAATTCGCTAAAAAGCCCCCGAAAAACCCACACTAAATCCACGGTCAAGATCACAACAAATTATTCACATACTGTGTTTTATCCCTTCACAGATGCCCTAATTGTGGCTTCAGATTAATTTATGCACACTCACAAATGTTAATGAAGGGTAAAAACTCACGGCATCTGCAGTACCGGGATATGCACCCTACGTGGTCTAACAAACGGCTTAACGCCAATCAATAAGGCTGAGATGCAGTGCTGATGACGCACAGCGGCCAACCACAAATAACAGGAGTTCACGCCCATGCAGAGCACGCCCAAAAAGGATGTCATGCTCATTGCCATCAGCCTGTGCAGCATCGCGCTGATTGCCAGTTGCCTGATGCTCTTCCCGATTCAGTCAGAGCGGGTCGCCACTACCATTTTTAACGCGGTCACCCGCCTGTTCGGTTCCTCCATTCAGGTGCTGGTGCTGATGGCACTGCTGGTGGTGCTTTATCTGGCCTTGAGCAAATACGGCAATATCCGCCTTGGCGAAGGCAAGCCGCAGTACCCGACTCTGGCCTGGGTATTTATGTTCATTTGCGCCGGATTGGGTTCCTCAACCCTGTACTGGGGCGTGATGGAATGGGCTTATTACTATCAAACGCCGGGGCTGAACATTGCCCCACGTACGCCTAAGGCGTTGGAATACAGCATCAGCTACTCGTTCTTTCACTGGGGATTAAGCGCCTGGGCAACCTATGCGCTGGCCTCGCTGATTATGGCCTATCACTTTCACGTCCGTAAAAATAAGGGCTTAAGCCTGTCCGGCATTATCTCGGCCATCACCGGCGCACGCGCCGACGGCCCTATAGGCCGGACGGTAGACCTTATTTTTCTGGTTGCCACCGTGGGGGCGCTGACTATCTCGCTGGTGTTAACCGCCTCCACCTTCACCCGCGGGCTAACGGCACTCACCGGCATTCCGGATACCTTCACGGTACAGGCAACGGTGATCCTGCTGGCCGCGGTCATTTTCTGTCTCAGCTCTTATATCGGCATCGATGGCGGCATGCAGCGGCTGAGCAAAATGGTCGGCTGGGGCGCGTTTATCTTCGCCGCACTGGTTCTGCTGGTCGGCCCGACCGAATTCACCATCAATAACACCGTTAACGCTATCGGCCTGACGGCGCAGAACTTCCTGCAGATGAGCCTGTTTACCGATCCGATGGGAGACGGCAGCTTTAGCCGCAGCTGGACCGTGTTCTACTGGCTGTGGTGGATTTCCTATACGCCGGGCGTGGCGATGTTTGTGACCCGGGTCTCTCGCGGGCGCAAGATCAAAGAGGTGATTTGGGCCCTGCTGCTCGGCAGCACCCTCGGTTGCTGGTTCTTTTTCGGCTCACTGGAAAGCTTCGCCATGCATCAGTTCATCAGCGGCCAGTTGAACGTACCTGAGGTACTCAATACCCAGGGCGGTGAAACGGCAGTGCAAATGCTGCTGATGTCACTGCCGCTGGGCAAACTGTTCCTCGCGGGCTACCTGTTTATCATGATTATTTTTCTGGCGTCGCATATGGATGCCGTCGCCTACACCATGGCAGCCACCAGCACCCGGAATCTGCAGGAGGGGCAGGATCCCAGCCCGATGCTGCGGCTGTTTTGGTGCGTGGTGATCACCCTGATCCCGCTGTCGATCCTGTTTACCGGGGCCTCCCTGGACACCATGAAAACCACCGTCGTCCTGACCGCTTTGCCGTTCCTGCTGGTGCTGCTGGTAAAAACCTACGGTTTCGCCCGTTGGCTGAAACAGGATTACGCCGCGATACCGGCACACCTGATCGAAGTCAGCCGACCGACGTTGCCCCTTCCGT
Organism: Serratia sp. OS31; assembly: GCF_014164835.1. Classification (NCBI taxonomy): domain Bacteria; kingdom Pseudomonadati; phylum Pseudomonadota; class Gammaproteobacteria; order Enterobacterales; family Yersiniaceae; genus Serratia; species Serratia sp. OS31. The sequence continues at coordinate 7,974 of NZ_JACJFQ010000056.1, forward strand.
CTGAACCGCCGGCCGTTAGCCCATTAAACAACACAACCGTCGTCTGAAACACTCCCGTGGAATAAAAACAAATAAGAGGAAGGTTATTATGAGCACTGCGATCCCCGTACTGACATTACCCAATGACTTCTGCGCCGATGCCCGCGAGGCGTATACCATTCCGGCGCAGTTTTATACTCACCCGGCTGCGTTCGATCATGAAAAAGAGCGCGTATTCGCCAACAGCTGGATCTGCGTGGCACACGGCAGTGAAGTTGCCCAACCAAATGATTACATCACCCGCGAGATCATCGGCGAAAATATCCTGGTGGTCCGCGGCCGCGACAAGGAGTTGCGCGCCTTTTATAACGTTTGCCCACACCGGGGTCACCAATTGCTGTCAGGCGACGGCAAGGCCAAAAACGTCATCACCTGCCCGTACCACGCCTGGGCGTTCAAGCTCGACGGCGAACTGGCTCATGCACGCAACTGCGAGAACGTGCATAACTTCAATAAAGACATCGCCCATCTGACGCCGGTACGGGTAGAAGAATACGGCGGGTTTATTTTTATCAACATGGATCCGCAGGCCGGCAGCGTAGAAGAGCAACTTCCAGGGCTGGCGGCAAAAGTGCGCGAAGCCTGCCCGACAGTAGATAACCTGAAGCTGGCAGCGCGCTTTACCACGCTCACCCCAGCCAACTGGAAGAACATCGTCGACAACTACCTCGAATGCTATCACTGCGCACCGGCACACCCCGGCTTTGCCGATTCGGTGCAGGTCGATCGCTACTGGCACACCCTGCACGGCAACTGGACGCTGCAATTTGGCTACGCCCGCCCTTCGGAACAATCATTCAAATTCGAAGAAGGCAAAGATGCCAGCTTCCACGGCATCTGGCTGTGGCCTTGCACCATGTTCAATATCCCACCGTTGGAAGGGATGATGACGGTGATTTATGAGTTCCCGGTCGATGCGGAAACCACCCTGCAACACTATGACATTTACTTCACCAACGAAGAGCTGACCGCCGAACAGCAGAGGTTGATCGAATGGTATCGCGACGTATTCCGTCCGGAAGATCTGCGGCTGGTCGAGAGCGTGCAGAAAGGGTTGAAGTCACGCGGTTATCGCGGTCAGGGGCGGATTATGGCTGACGGTGCAGGCAGTGGCGTCAGCGAGCACGGCATCGCACACTTCCACAACCTGGTGGCGCAAGTCTTCCAGCCTTAACTGTACAGGGGCCATTTGGCCCCGTTTACCCACGAGGTTATCCGGTGAATATTTCAGATCAATCACTGTTCCACCAGCAGGCATTTATCAACGGCCAATGGTGCGAGGCATTCAACCACGAAACCTTGCCGGTCAGCGATCCGGCGACCGGCTTGCCCATCGGCAAGGTGCCGAACATGGCGCAGCCTGAAGCGCAACACGCGATAGAATGCGCACAGCAAGCGTTGGCAGGCTGGCGCAGTCTGCCGGCCCAGCAACGTGCTCTATACCTGCGTCGCTGGTTCGAACTGATGCTTGAGCACCAGCAGGATCTGGCCGCGCTGATGACGCTGGAGCAAGGCAAACCGCTGGCGGAATCACTGGGCGAAATCCGCTATGCCGCCTCTTTTGTCGAATGGTTTGCTGAACAGGCAAAGCGCACCCACGGCGATATCATTCCCTCCCCCAGCGCTGACAAACGCCTGATGGTGATCAAACAAGGTATTGGCGTTTGCGCCGCCATTACCCCCTGGAACTTCCCGGCGGCCATGATCACCCGCAAAGCGGCACCGGCGCTGGCGGCCGGTTGCACGCTGATCGTCAAACCCGCCAATGAGACGCCCTATTCGGCTCTGGCGATGGCGGAGCTGGCCAGCCGCGCCGGCATTCCCGCCGGGGTTTTCAACGTGGTTACCGGCAACTCTCAGGTCATCGGCGCCGAGCTGACCGGCAACCCGCTGGTCCGCAAACTGAGCTTTACCGGTTCCACCCCGGTTGGCCGCGTGCTGATGCGTCAAAGTGCCGACACCATCAAAAAGGTCTCATTGGAGCTGGGCGGCAATGCCCCCTTTATCGTGTTCGATGATGCGGATATCGACGCTGCCGTAGAAGGGGCACTGGTGGCCAAATACCGAAACGCGGGACAAACCTGCGTCTGCGTTAACCGTTTCTATATCCATCGTGACGTTTATTCTCAGTTCGCCGAAAAATTTGTCGCTCGCGTAGCGGCACTGAAAGTGGGCAACGGCTTCGATCAAGACGTGCAGATAGGGCCGTTAATCAACCGTAAAGCACGAGACAAGGTCATGCAGCTGCTGGACGATGCGCTCAGCAAGGGGGCCACCGTTCTCACCGGCGGTCATCCGCACCCGCTGGGTGGCAACTTCTTCACGCCGACGGTGTTGGGGCAAGTTCAACCCGGCTCGCTGTTGCTGGCGGAGGAGATCTTCGGCCCGGTTGCTCCGTTGGTGATATTTGATGATGAGGCCGACGTGCTGCAACGCGCCAATGACACGATCTACGGGCTGGCAGCCTATTTCTACACCCGCGACGCGGCGCGAATCTGGCGGGTATCGGAACGGTTGGAATACGGCATGGTTGGCATCAATACCGGCCTGATCTCCAACGAAGTGGCCCCCTTCGGCGGCGTCAAGCAGTCCGGTTTGGGCCGCGAAGGCTCCGTCTATGGCATCGACGATTATCTGGAACTGAAATATCTGTGCCAGGCGGTATAACCTGTTTTGCGCGGGCTGTGCCCGCGCTCTGGAGTGAATGACATGTCGAGTTATCGGATGTTGGATGTCCGCGTGATCGAAATCGAAACCGTTACCGCGCAGGTAAAGCGTTTTACTCTGGAGGACCCGACGCAGCGGCCGTTGCCGACATTCAGCGGCGGCAGCCATATCATCGTGCAGATGCAGCAGGGCGAGCAGTGCTATCGTAATGCCTACTCGCTGTTAAGTTCCCCTTTCGACCTGCACCGTTATCAGATTGCCGTGCGCCGCGAGCCCCTCTCTAAAGGCGGATCGGATTTCATGCATGACCGCGTAAAAATTGGTGACACGCTGACCATTAGCACGCCAAACAATCTGTTTGCGCTGGCACCCACCGCGGAACAACACCTGCTGATTGCCGGCGGCATCGGCATCACGCCGTTTCTGGCGCAGCTGCACGAGCTGCACCAGCGCGGTCAGCGTTACCGCTTGCACTATTGCTTTCACAGCGAAGAGCACAATGCATTTCAAACGCAGCTGCAGGCGTCTCCTTTTGCCGAACATGTTCGCTATCACATTTCCAGTCAGGGTGGTCGTTTGGATGTGACGCGTCTGCTGGCCGAGGCGGAACCCGACGCCCACATCTATGTGTGTGGTCCTTCGGCGTTGAACGATGCGGTATTGCAGGCGGCGGCAGCATTGGGAATTGCGCCAACACGTCTGCACCGCGAAGCCTTTGCCACAGCAGACAGCCAGGGGGGGGCTTTTACTCTGGTACTGGCACGCTCAGGCATTGAACTGGAGGTCGCGCCAAACATGACCATTCTGCAGGCGTTGGAAAACAGCAAGGCGGCCAAAGTAGAATGCCTGTGCCGGGAGGGGATTTGCGGTACCTGTGAAACGCGAATTCTCGAGGGCGAAGCCGACCACCGTGACCAATACCTAAGCGAAGAAGAACGGGAAGCACAGCAAACCCTGTTGGTGTGCTGCTCACGGGCCAGAGGGCCACGGTTGGTGCTGGATTTGTAATTCAGTGAGCCGCGTCCCTTCGTGGGGCGCGGCCATGGTCGAAGCTAGGCCTTAGGGAAAATCCACAGGTGCTCTGCCGGCAGCGACAGCCGGCAAAGCGTCTGACCGCGCACTTCGGTGCCATAAGCCCGCACCACGAAATCTTCGGCAACGGTGCGGAACAGGTATTCCCAACGATCGCCCAGATACATGCTGGTCAGTAGTGGCAACTCCAGTTGGTTGCCCTGGGGATCTTCCCCCAGACGCACGCGTTCTACCCGGATCACCGCCGTGGCTTCATCACCGACGTTTACCCCTGCACCAGCCATGCCCCACAGCGCCCAGTCTTTCCCTTCGATGCGCGCTTTGCCCTCGCTCATCTCGGTGATTTTGCCGAACAGGCGGTTATTGCTGCCCATAAACTCGGCGGTAAACAGGGTCGAGGGGGAGCCGTACATTTCCTGCGGCGTGCCCTGCTGTTCGATCTTGCCGTTGTTGAGCAACAAAATACGATCGGAAATGGCCATCGCCTCGTTCTGATCGTGGGTCACCATCAGCGCCGACAACCCAAGCTTGATAATCAGTTCACGCAGGAACACCCGCGCCTCTTCGCGCAGCTTGGCATCAAGGTTAGATAGCGGCTCATCCAGCAGGATCACCGGCGGGTTGTACACCAGCGCCCGACCAATCGCCACGCGCTGCTGCTGGCCACCGGACAGCTGATGCGGATGGCGTTTGCCCAGATGTCCCAGTCCCAGTTGATCCAGCACCCCTTGCACCCGCTGGGTAATTTCTGCCGAGGCGACTTTGCGTAATTTCAGCGGGTAGGCGACATTCTCAAACACGGTTTTATGCGGCCACAGGGCATAAGACTGAAATACCAGGCCGAGGTTGCGTTCTTCCGCCGGGATCTCGCTGCGCGCAGTGCCGTCATACACCTTATTGCTGCCAATGATAATGCTGCCCTGCGTTGGCTTTTCCAGCCCGGCGACCGCCCGCAACAGCGTCGTTTTACCGCTGCCCGACGGCCCCAACAGCGAAACCACCTCGCCGCGCTTGAGCTGCATCGAAACGCCTTTCAGCACCGGGTTGTCGCCGTAGGTCAAATGCAGGTTCTCTACCGAAAGTTCAATCATGTAATTTCACTCCAAAGCGCAAGGCGATCCCCAGCCCCAGCACCACCAGCAGGATGTTAATGAAGGAGAGCGCGGCCACGATATCAATGGCACCCGCCGCCCACAGCGAAACCAGCATCGAACCTATGGTTTCGGTGCCTGGAGACAACAGGTAAACCCCGGTGGAATACTCTCGTTCGAAAATCAGGAACATCAGCAGCCACGAGCCGATCAGGCCGTAGCGCGACAGCGGAATAGTCACGTGACGAGTGATCTGCCCACGGGAGGCACCGGCACTGCGCGCCGCCTCTTCCAGTTCAGGGCCGACCTGCAACAGCGTCGAGGAGATCAACCGCAGGCCGTAGGCCATCCATACCACGGTATACGCCAGCCAAACGCTGAAGATGGTGCTGCGCAAAGAACGTAGCCAGACAATCAGGTTTTCCCGCAGCCATTCGGCGACCGGCAGGGCCGACAGCCAGCCCTCTTTCAGCGACTTGTCCAGCCACATCGGCAGGAACAGGAACACCCACAGGAACGCCAGCCCCGCCAGCAACCCCGGCACCGCACGCGGTACCAGCACGCTGTAATCGAGAAAACGGGTAGCGCCGTCGGGTTTGCGGTGCATGGCAATGCCGATGAACAGATAACAGACCACCGCCAGAGCACCGCCGATCACCCCAATCGCCATCGAGTTGACGATGGCCCGCAACAGGTTGGGTTGCTGCCAGATGGTGCGGAAGGTATTGAGCGACAGCTCGTCCCAGAGAGAAACGCCCACGCCCCAGTTGGAGATAAAGGCACGCAGCACCACGCCCACCAGTGGCACACCTATGGTCACCGTCAGCCAAAACACCACCACCGCACCGGCGACCCAGCGCCATTTACCCAGCGGCAACGCCCGCGCCTGAGATGCCTTGCCCTTGACGGTGACGAAACGGTTGGCGGTGCGCATCAGACGGCGCTGCAACATCACCAGCGGAATGGTGATGCAAATCAGCACCACCGCCACCGCCGCCATCAGATGATAAGACGGCGTACCCAGCTTATTGGTCAGTTGATACAGGTAGGTCGCCAGCACCAGGTTACCTTCCGGATCGCCCAACACCAGCATCAGGCCGAACACCTCCAGCCCGAGAAAGAACAGCAATACGCCGGCATACAGAATCGAAGGGCGCACCATCGGCAAGCTGACGGCGGTCATGACCTGCAAGGGGGAAGCTCCCGCCGTACGAGCAGCCTCCTCCACGTCGGAGCCGACGCTGCGCAAGGCCGAAGAAATATAAAGGTAGGCGTGCGGCACATGGGTTAACCCGGCAATGACCACGATGCTGGCCATCGAATAGATATTCCAGGGCACAAAGCCCAGCAGCGACTCCGCCCACAGCGAAAAGAAGCCTACCGGCCCGGCGGCCACCACGTAGCCAAAACCCAGCACCATCGGCGAGACAAAAATCGGCACCAGGATCAGCGGCTCTATAAACCGGCGACCAGGCAGATCGGTTCTGACCATCAAAAAAGCCAGGATCCCCCCCAGCGGAATGGCGATCACCACCAGCCCAAAGGCCAGAATAAATCCGCTTTTCAGTGCCTTGTAAAAGTCAGGATCGGTGAAAATAAACTCGAACGCCTCAAGGCTAAAAACCTTGGAGGGCGAAAAAAAGGGGGCGGAGAGGAAACTTTGAATCACGATAAAGGACAGCGGTACGTAGATAACCAGTGCGGTTATCAACACCACCAAGCCACGCGGCAGGCTCTGCCACTTTCTACGCCATGTATTCATAATCTATCCCAATGGTTGTAAACATCGACCACCAAAGGGCGCGCGCCTCCCTGGCAGACGCGCGTCCGGAGCCTGTCCTTATTTATTTTGCCGCGGCGGTACGCCACTGTTTGATGTAGTCCAGCCGTTTGGCCGGCTGCAGGTACTCCAACAGGCTCTCGTCTACTGGGATCGGCTTCAGCGCATTGCCAAGCATTTTGGTCATGCCGTCGATGTCGTTTTTGCCTTCAATGTCATTACGGATAGAGGGAATATCCGCCTGGTTGGCGAGAATGCTCTGGCCCTTTTCCGACAGTACGTAGTTAAGCCACAGCTTGGCCGCATTGGCGTTGGCGGCCTCTTTGCTGATAAAGGACACCCGCGACAGCACCAGGGTGTAATCTTTCGGATAAGCGATGCCCAGAGAAGGGTCTGTTTTGGCGCGTGCTTCGGCGTAGGAGCCCAGGATATTGAAACCAATCAGGTTTTCACCGGACGATACCCTTTCCATCATGGTACCGGTGGACGACTGCACGGCCAGGCCGCCTTTGGCGACGTCAGCCAGCGTAGCGAAATAGTTCGGGTCGGCCTTGAAGTCCTGCACCGACAGCATGAAACCCAACCCTGATTTTTCAATGTCATAGGTCGTGACTTTCTTTTTGAACTTGTCGGTTTGGCTGGCGATCAGCTTTGCCAGCGCAGCGTGCGAGTCCGGTACATCCCCCTGCGGGATCAGCCGCTTGTTATAAATGAACACCACCGGCTCGTAGGTGGTGCCGTAGGCTCTCTCTTTCCAGACCGCCCACTTGGGCAATTGACCCTGTTCCGGCGAAGCGTATTCTTGCGCATAGTCGGTTGCCAGCTTCAGCGCGGTATCCATCGACGAACTCCACACCACGTCGCCGCTGGTGCCGCCCGCCGCCTGTTCGCTGATATAGCGGTTATACAGTTCGGTGCTGTTCATGTCGTTGTATTCGACCTTAACGCCCGGGTACAGCGCTTCGAACCCCTGAATCAGCGGCCCTGCGGCTTTGGTATCGGTGGTGGAATACACCACTACCTTGCCTTCTTTCTTCGCGCCATCCACAATTTTTTGGTAGTCAGCTGGATAGCCCGCGGGGAACTCAGCGTAAGCAGGCACTGCACCCAGTACCGCCATCGCCACTACCGACGCGCCGATTCTTGTCAACATGATCAACTCCTGGTTACATTTAATAAACTAAAAATTAACATATAGTTAATAAGTGTTCTTACGCAACGCCGTTGATTTTTTATCTTCGTGTTTTGTGAGGTTGGGCGATTTTTGGGCAACAAAAAGCCCGGCAAGGTGCCGGGCTGGGGTAACGCGACGCGAGATGCCTTATTTCAGCAGTGCCTGCGCCTTGGCCACCACGTTATCCACGGTGAAGCCGAACTCTTTGAACAGCTGCTCCGCCGGTGCAGACTCACCAAAGGTGGTCATGCCCACGATAGCCCCGTTCAGCCCCACGTACTTGTACCAGTAGTCCGCGATACCCGCTTCCACCGCCACGCGGGCCGTCACCGCCGCCGGCAGCACGGATTCACGGTAAGCCGCGTCCTGCTTGTCGAAGGCGTCGGTAGACGGCATCGACACCACGCGCACTTTGGTGCCCGCCGCGCTCAGCTTGTCTGCCGCTTCCACGGTGATGCCCACTTCCGAACCGGTGGCAATCAGGATGACGTCCGGCGTACCGGCACAGTCCTTCAGCACGTAGCCGCCGCGGTAAACGTTGGCCAGCTGCTCCGCGGTACGCGGCTGC